>NZ_AGBF01000185.1 GCF_000225525.1 Streptomyces zinciresistens K42
GGCCGCGGTCCGGCCGCGCGCGGCGTCGGCCTGCCGGGGCCCCGCCGCCACCAGCGCCGCCGCCGTCACCGCGAGTCCGGCCGCCACGGCCCGCCGCCGGTGCCGTACGAGCCGGGTCAGCAGGTGCCGCCCGCCGCGCACCCGCACCGGGGCGAAGTGCGGCACCTCGCAGCCGGCCGGGGTGTCGGCGCCCGGAGGAAGCGGGAACGGGCCGGCCCCGGACGAAGGGGAGAGGGAGGAGAACGAGGGGGAGGCGGGGAACGAGGGGGAGGAGCAAGCGGAGGAGGGCGAGGAAGGGGGCGGGGGAGCGAGGGACATGAGGAGCACCACCAGCGAGGACGACGGAACGGGGAGCGTGCCGGGCGTCGCGGCGGGGCGAACGTTGCCCGCCGCGGCACCAGTGCTGTGGCCGGGAGGGGGTGTCGGAGGCTCGCGGCGTCCGGTGCGGTGCCTCGCACGGCGGAGCCTCGTCCGCGTACGGGACGTACCCGGGTGAGGCGACCACGCGGCGAGGGGCCCTGCCGGGCGTCGCGAGCCGGTGACCCCTCCCGGTCACCGCACCAGCCACGATGCGGCATCGCGCCGCGGTCCGCCGGAGCCTGTGAACAGCTCACCGGTTGTGGAAAACTCGGCCACCCGAACGAGGAGTTCCGCTCCGAGATCCGCCCGGCGTGCCGCTCCGCCCACCGGGGCCACCCCGAGCCCCCAACCCGGCGCGCGCTCCGAGCCCGCCATGCTCCCGCCGTCCTACGGCAGCGCGAACCCCGGTTCCATCCCGCCCAGCGCGCCCGCGCACGGGCAGTCGCGGTCCCCGTCCGCGGGCAGGGCGGCCACCGTGTCGAACAGCACCCCGCGCAGCCGGTCCACGTTGGCCGCGAAGACCCGCAGCACCTCGTCGTGCGAGACGCCCTCGCCGGTCTCGGCGCCCGCGTCGAGGTCCGTGACCAGCGTCATCGACGTGTAGCAGAGCTCCAGTTCACGGGCGAGCGCCGCCTCGGGGTGGCCGGTCATGCCCACCACGGACCAGCCCTGTGCCCGGTGCCACAGCGATTCGGCGCGGGTCGAGAAGCGGGGCCCCTCCACCACGACCAGCGTGCCGCCGTCCACCGGCTCCCAGTCCCGCCCGCGCGCCGCCTTGAGCGCCGCCGCGCGCCCGGTGGGGCAGTAGGGGTCGGCCAGCGACACGTGCACGACGTTCGGGACGGTCCCGCCGGGCAGCGGCAGTCCGTCGAAGTAGGTGCCCACCCGGGACTTGGTGCGGTCGACCAGCTGGTCGGGGACGAGCAGCGTCCCCGGGCCGTACTCGGGGCGCAGCCCGCCCACCGCGCAGGGGCCGAGGACCTGGCGCACGCCGACCGAGCGCAGCGCCCACAGGTTGGCCCGGTAGTTGATCCGGTGCGGCGGCAGATGGTGGCCGCGGCCGTGCCGGGGCAGGAAGGCGACCCGCCGGCCGGCGATCTCGCCGAGGAACAGGGAGTCGCTGGGCGCCCCGTACGGGGTGTCGACCTGTATCTCGGTCACGTCGTCGAGGAAGGAGTAGAAGCCGGAGCCGCCGATCACGCCGAGTTCGGCGTTCGCCTTGTTCACCATGCCCGCACCCTAACCGGCGCCCCCGAGGGCCGGGGGTCCCGCCGGACGACGCGGAGGACCCCGCCGCCGAGGGAACGGTGGCGGGGTCCTTCACGTGGACCTTCCGAGCCGCGCGGGCGCCCTGTGCGGCTACGCGGCGGAGGTGCTGGAGGAGCCGGAGGAGGAACCGGCGCTCGACGCCTTCGAGTCCGAGGAGGACGACGACGAGGAGGAAGAAGAGGCCGGCGAGGACGCCGACGACGTGTCCGACGAGGACGACGGCTTGGAGGACGCCGGGGCGCTGCTCGACGAGGAGCCGCGGCTGTCGTTGCGGTAGAAGCCGGAGCCCTTGAAGACGATGCCGACCGCGGAGAACACCTTCTTGAGGCGCCCCTGGCAGTTGGGGCACACGGTCAGGGCGTCGTCGGTGAACTTCTGCACCGCCTCAAGGCCCTCGCCGCACTCGGTGCACTGGTACTGGTACGTCGGCACTGTCTTCCTCCTGGCACTCTCACTCGATGAGTGCTAACGACGGTCCATAGTGACGTATTCCGGCCGCTCAGTCCACTGCCATCGGGACGCGGTGACCCACGCCACGTGCCACCGTCCGTCCGCCGGGCCGTGCGGCGAGCCGGCCGCGCAGGGCCAGCAGGGTCACCAGGGCCAGCACCGTGCCGCCCGTCGGCACCAGGAACCCGGCGCCGCTCCACAGGCGGTCCTCCAGCTGTCCCGCGACGGTGACGGCGGCCGCCTGGCCGAGGGCGACCGCGCCGGTCAGCCAGGTGAACGCCTCGGTGCGGGCGCCGGCCGGGACCAGGCCCTCGACCAGGGTGTAGCCGGTGATCAGCGCGGGCGCGATACTCATGCCGACCAGCAGTCCGAGACCGGCCAGGAGCGGCACCGACTGCGCGGCCCACAGCCCGGACGCGGTGAGCGCGAGGGCGGCGTAGCCGATCACCAGACGGCGCTGCGGGGCCGCCTTCCAGGCGATGGCGCCGCACGCGATGCCGGAGATCATGTTGCCCGCGGCGAAGGTGCCGTACAGGACGCCGTTCAGGCCGGGCTCGCCGATCGACTCGGTGAACGCGGCCAGTGAGACCTGCATGCCGCCGAAGACCGAACCGATCCCGAGGAAGGTCACGACCAGCACGCGCACCCCGGGCACGCGCAGCGCCGAGGCGTGCCGCACGCGCGTGTGCCCGGCGGCGCCGACCACGGGCTGGGTGCTCTTCTGCGCGGCGAACAGCAGACCGCCGACCAGGGTGAGCGCGGCCTCGGTGATCAGGCCGGCCGCCGGGTCGACGGCGGTGCACAGGGCGGTTGCCAGCAGCGGGCCGACGACGAAGGTCAGCTCGTCCGTGACCGACTCGAAGGCCGCGGCCGTCGTCATCAGGGGCGAGCCCTGGAGCTTCACGCCCCAGCGGGCCCGCACCATGGGCCCGACCTGGGGCACCGAGGCGCCGGTCGGCACGGCCGCCGCGAACAGCGCCCACAGAGGGGCGCCGGACAGGGCGAGCGCGGTCAGGGTGAGACCGGAGGCGGTGTGCACGAGCACGCCGGGGACGAGGACGGCGCGCTGCCCGTAGCGGTCGGCGAGGCGGCCGCCGTAGGGGGCGAACAGCGCCATGGAGACGCCGGTGACGGCCGCGACGGCGCCCGCGGCACCGTAGGAGCCGGTGGTGTTCTGCACCAGCAGCACGATGGAGATCGTCAGCATGGCGAACGGCTGACGTGCCGCGAAGCCGGGGACCAGGAACGTCCAGGCGCCGCGGGTGCGCAGGAGTCGTCCGTATCCGGGGCGGGAGGCGGACGGGGAGTCCTTCGACGGCTCGGTGGTGACCGTGGACGCCACGGCCCGTGCCTTTCTGCCGCCTGGTAGCGCGGCCCCGGTGGGTGGGGGGCGGCGCCGAGAGCTGTCCTCTTGCGCGGAACTGCGGTAGATACCGGCGCCCGGTGAGGAGGGGCGTGCCCGGCCGCCATGCGGTCGCGCCAGCTCTGCGTCAGGCAGAGGTGGTTCGATCTGGGTAACGCCTGCATAGTACAGGGGAAGCGCCTGATGATCCTGTGAACGTCGGCGCGGCCAGGCGCTTCACCTGTGATGTCACCGCCTCCTGCGGACGTCGCCCGCAGGAGGCGCGGGTCACGGGCTGCCGTTCGTCCCCAGCCATCCGGCGAGCTTGCCGCCCGCCCCGACGGCGCGCAGCCGGCGCTCGGCCGCGTCGCGCACCGGGTCGGTGGCGACCACGAGCAGTTCGTCCCCGCGCCGCAGCACGGTGGCCGGCAGCGGGACGAACGACTTCCCGTCGCGGACGACGAGGGTGACGGCGGCCCCGGCCGGCAGCCGCAGCTCGTTGATCTCGACGCCGTGCATCTTCGATCCGTCGGGGATGCCGAAGGACAGCAGGTGGCCGCGCAGCCGCTCCAGGGGCGCGGACTCGATGCCGAGGTCGGTGGCCTCCGGACCCTGGCGCAGATCGAGCTTGCGTCCGAGCCAGGGCAGGGTCGGGCCCTGGATCAGGGTGTAGAAGACGACGAGCACGAAGACGATGTTGAAGACGCGGCGGCTGTCCTCGACACCGCTGACCACGGGGATGGTCGCCAGGATGATGGGCACGGCGCCGCGCAGCCCGGCCCACGACATCAGGGCCTGTTCGCGCCAGGGCACCCGGAAGGGCGTGAGGCACACCACCACGCTCAGCGGGCGGGCCACCATGGTCAGCGCCAGCCCGATGAGCAGCGCGGGCACGACGTCGTCGCCCAGCTCGTGCGGGGTGACCAGCAGGCCGAGCAGGACGAACATGCCGATCTGGGCGATCCAGCCGAGCCCCTCGGCGAAGCCGCGGGTGGCCGGCCAGTGCGGCAGCCTGGCGTTGCCCAGCACCATGGAGGCGAGGTACACCGCGAGGAACCCGCTGCCGTTCGCCATGGCGCCGGCCGCGTAGGCGGTGACGGCGATGGCCATGACGGCGATCGGGTAGAGGCCGGAGGCGGGCAGCGCCACGTGCCGCATGCCCCACGAGCCCAGCCAGCCCACCGCGAGCCCGACGGCCGCGCCGATCGCGAGCTCCAGCGCTATCTCGCCCAGCAGCACGTACCAGTGCTCGATGGGACCACGCTGGGAGAAGGCGACGACCAGGATGACCACGGGGGCGTCGTTGAACCCGGACTCGGCCTCCAGGGTGCCGGTGATCCGGGAGGGCAGCGGGATGCGGCGCAGCACCGAGAACACGGCGGCGGCGTCGGTCGAGGAGACCACGGCCCCGATGATGAGCGCCTGCTGCCAGTCCAGGCCGATCACATAGCGCGCGGCCGCCGCCGTGACCCCGACGCTGACGGTGACGCCCACCAGCGCGAGCGCGGAGGCGGCCGGCAGGGCCGGCTTGATCTCCTTCCACTTGGTGCCGAGTCCGCCCTCGGCCAGGATCACGACCAGGGCGGCGTATCCGATGACCTGGGTCAGCTCGGCGTCGCTGAAGCGGATGCCGATGCCGTCCTGGCCCATGAGCACGCCGATGCCCAGGTACACGAGCAGGCTGGGGAGCCCGCTGCGCGAGGAGATGCGGACCGCCGCGACGGCACTGAGCAGCACGAGCGAGCAGATGAGCAGGAGCTGGTTGAGGTCGTCGACAGTCAGCGGCCGTTCCCTTCGCTGGCCCACGCACACGCGCGCGGGCTCCCGTACATGGGACACGAAGTGGCGGTCCTCCGCACCCAACTACTTCGTTACCTTACCTAACTCTTGACGATTTCTTGACGCTCTCCGGGGTGTGATCGAACGTCCGTCCGCGCCGGTTCCCTACTCCGCGTCAAGCCCGCCCGGACCCTGCGCCTATGGTTGCTCCCAGCACTCCAGGACCGTCTGCCGCTCGCGTTAGGACAGCAAGGACAGCGATGCCCCCCAACACCACCGCCTCCACGGGTCACAAGCCCGGCAAGTCCGGCAGGAAGAAGGGGCGTCGAGCCCGCCTGTTCGTCCTCGTGCTGGTGCTGGCCGTCATCGCGGGCGTCACCGGCGGTGCCTACTGGTCCATCAGCACCGTCCGCGCCTCCTTCCCGCAGACCAAGGGATCCATCACGCTCGACGGGCTGTCCGGCCCGGTCGACGTGAAGCGCGACAAGTACGGCATCCCGCAGATCTACGCGTCCTCCGAGACGGACCTGTTCATGGCGCAGGGCTTCGTCCAGGCGCAGGACCGGTTCTACGAGATGGACGTGCGCCGGCACATGACCTCCGGCCGCCTCTCGGAGATGTTCGGCAAGAGCCAGGTCGCCAACGACGAGTTCCTGCGCACCCTGGGCTGGAACCGGGTCGCGCAGCGGGAGTACGACAAGACGCTGTCCGCCTCCACCAAGAAGTACCTGCAGGCGTACGCGAAGGGCGTCAACGCCTACCTGGAGGGCAAGGACGGCAAGGACATCTCCGTGGAGTACGCCGCCCTGGGCTTCACCAACGACTACAAGCCGCAGAAGTGGTCGCCGGTCGACTCGGTCGCCTGGCTGAAGGCGATGGCCTGGGACCTGCGCGGCAACATGCAGGACGAGGTCGACCGCGCCCTGATGACCAGCCGCCTCGGCCCGAAGCAGATCGCCGACCTGTACCCGCAGTACCCCGCCGACCGGAACAAGACGATCGTCCAGTCGGGCGGCTACGACGCGGCCACCGGAACGTACGGGCCGCAGGAGACCACCTCCGGCACCGGCTCGCCCGCGGGAGGCACGACGGGCACAGGGACCGGTACGGGCACGGGGACCGGCGTGGGCACTGGGACCGGTACGGGCGCGGAGACCGGCACCGGCACCGGTACGGGCACCTCCTCGGGCACGGCCGGCATGCAGAGCCAGCTCGGCGGCCTCCAGAAGATCCTGGACAACCTGCCCGCCGCCGTCGGCGTGAACGGCAACGGCATCGGCTCCAACTCCTGGGTGGTCGGCGGGAAGAACACCATCACCGGCAAGCCGCTGCTGGCCAACGACCCCCACCTGTCGGCCTCGCTGCCCTCCGTCTGGTACCAGATGGGCCTGCACTGCCGCTCGGTCTCCAACTCGTGCGGCTTCGACGTCAGCGGCTACACCTTCGCGGGCATGCCGGGCGTGGTCATCGGCCACAACCAGAACATCGCCTGGGGCATGACCAACTCCGGTGTCGACGTCACCGACCTCTACCTGCAGAAGCTGTCCGGCGACGGCTACCTCTACGAGGGCAAGACGGTGCCCTTCACCCGGCGCGAGGAGACCATCAAGGTCGCCGGCGGGCCATCGAAGAAGATCGTCGTACGCGAGACCAACAACGGGCCCCTGCTGTCCGACCGCAGCAACGAGCTGGTGAAGGTCGGCAGAAAGGCCGGCGTCGACACCGCCGCGCCCGACCGCGGCGACGGCTACGGCATCGCGCTGCGCTGGACCGCGCTCACGCCGGGCACCAGCATGGACGCCGTCTTCGCCATGGACCGGGCGGCCAACTGGAGCGACTTCCGCTCCGCGGCGACCCTGTTCGACGTCCCCTCGCAGAACCTGATCTACGCCGACAACAAGAACAACATCGGCTACACCCTGCCCGGCAGGATCCCCACCCGCCCCAAGAACTACGACGGCTCGGTGCCCGCCCCCGGCTGGCAGGCGGAGTCCCGCTGGACCGGGTACATCGACCAGGACGCGCTGCCGTACGAGTACAACCCCGAACGCGGGTACATCGTCACCGCCAACCAGGCCGTGATCGACAAGAAGAGATACCCCTTCACGCTCACCACGGACTGGGGCTACGGCGCCCGCAGCCAGCGCATCAACGACCTGATCCAGTCGAAGATCGACGGCGGGGGCAAGATCTCCACCGAGGACATGCGCCAGATGCAGCTCGACAACAGCAGCGAGATCGCCAAGCTGCTGGTGCCCAAACTGCTGAAGATCGACATCGCGGACCCGGACATCCGCGAGGCGCAGGACCTGCTGGAGGGCTGGGACTACACCCAGGACGCCGACTCGGCCGCTGCGGCCTACTTCAACTCGGTCTGGCGCAACATCCTCAAGCTCGCCTTCGGCAACAAGCTGCCCAAGGAGCTGCGGGTCGAGGGCCAGTGCCTGTGGGTGGACAAGACCGCGGGCACCGGTCCGGTGGACGAGGGCGCGAACAAGGTCCGCGAGTGCGGTGAGCGCGAGCCCGACCAGGCCCAGCCGGACGGCGGCGACCGCTGGTTCGAGATCGTGCGCAAGCTGATGGCGGACGAGAAGAGCGACTGGTGGAGCACGCCGGACTCGGGCGCCCGGGACGGCGCGGACCGCAACCGCGACGACCTGTTCAAGCGCGCCATGGTCGACGCCCGCTGGGAGCTGACCGCCAAGCTCGGCAAGGACCTCGACACCTGGAGCTGGGGCCGGCTGCACCGCCTGTTCCTGAAGAACCAGACCCTCGGCACCGCCGGACCGGGCTTCCTGCAGTACATGCTCAACCGCGGCCCCTGGAAGCTCAGCGGCGGTGAGGCCACGGTCAACGCCAGCGGCTGGAACGCCGCCGGAGGCTACGGCGTGGTCTGGGTGCCGTCGATGCGCATGGTGGTCAACCTCGGCGACCTCGACAAGTCGAAGTGGATCAACCTCACCGGCGCCTCGGGGCACGCCTACAACGCCAACTACACCGACCAGACCGACAAGTGGGCCAAGGGCGAACTGCTCGACTGGTCCTTCTCCAAGAAGGCTGTCGACGCGAGCACGAACGACACCCTGGTGCTCAAGCCGTGACGCGCTGACCGGCGCAGCGCACCGAAGGGCCCTCCACGCGCGTGGAGGGCCCTTCGGCACGACCGCCCGGAACGGGGGAGCCGGGCGCCCCCCGCTTCGGCACGACCGCCCGGAACGGGGGAGCCGGGCGCCCCCGCTTCGGCGCGACCGCCCGGAACGGGGCCGCGCCGCCCGGTTTCAGGGCTCCCGCAGGCGGTGCGCCCCCGAGGGGGTGACCACCGCGTGCACCGGACGGTCGTGCGGCTCGCGCGGAAGCCGCTCGACGACCTCGGAGTCGTACAGCAGCACCACCAGCGCGGGGTGCGCCCGCGCGCGGGCGAGGCGGTCGAGGACACGGTCGTAGGACCCGCCGCCGCGCCCCAGGCGCGTCCCGCGCGCGTCCGCCGCCAGGCCCGGCAGCAGCACCACGTCCGCCCGCGTCACGGCATCCGGCCCCAGCCGCTCCCCGGCGGGCTCCAGGAGGGCCATCCGCCCGCCGTGCCGGACCCGGGTCAGGGAGCCCTCTCCGGCGTAGGCGCCCCAGTCGAGGTCGTTGTCCGGCAGCAGGGCGGGCAGCAGGACGCGGACGCCCCGCGCGCGCAGCGCGTCCAGCAGCGCGAGCGTGCCGGGTTCACTCCCGACCGAGACGTACGCCGCCACCGTGCGCGCCCGCGCCAGCTCGGGCAGCTCCAGCGCCCGGACGGCCAGCGCGGCGGCCGAAGCCCGCACGTCATCCGCCGTCAACCTGCCCCTCACCGTGAGGAACTCCCGCCGCAACGTTCGCTTGTCAGGCTCGGCCGCGTGTCCGGCGTGACTCATGGGTCGCTCCCGTTCCGTTCTTAATGTGCTCATATGAGAGTCAATTGGCCGGAGCCTCAGATTCCCTGCAAAGGCACCGGATAGGGTGGCGGGCATGACTCAGTCCCACCCCCGGATCAGCAAGGCTGTCATCCCCGCAGCGGGTCTCGGCACCCGCTTCCTGCCGGCCACCAAGGCGACTCCCAAGGAGATGCTGCCGGTCGTCGACAAGCCGGCGATCCAGTACGTGGTCGAAGAGGCGGTCTCGGCCGGCCTCGACGACGTCCTCATGGTGACGGGCCGCAACAAGCGCCCCCTGGAGGACCACTTCGACCGCAACTACGAACTCGAGTCCGCCCTGCAGAAGAAGGGCGACGCCGCGCGGCTCGCCAAGGTCCAGGAGTCCAGCGACCTCGCCACCATGCACTACGTGCGCCAGGGCGACCCCAGGGGCCTCGGCCACGCCGTGCTGTGCGCCGCCCCCCACGTCGGCGACGAGCCCTTCGCCGTGCTCCTCGGCGACGACCTCATCGACCCGCGCGACCCCCTGCTCCAGCGGATGGTCGAGGTGCAGGAGCAGCGCGGCGGCAGCGTCGTCGCGCTCATGGAGGTGGCGCCCGAGCAGATCCACCTCTACGGCTGCGCCGCCGTGGACCCCACCGAGGACGGCGACGTCGTCAAGATCCACGACCTGGTCGAGAAGCCGGCCCTCGCGGACGCCCCGTCCCACTACGCGATCATCGGCCGCTACGTCCTCGACCCGCACATCTTCGACATACTGCGCAAGACCGAGCCCGGCCGCGGCGGCGAGATCCAGCTGACCGACGCCCTCCAGCAGCTCTCCCAGGACGAGAAGGTCGGCGGCCCGGTGCACGGCGTCGTCTTCAAGGGCCGGCGCTATGACACCGGCGACCGCGGCGACTACCTGCGTGCCATTGTCAGACTCGCGTGCGAACGTGAGGACCTGGGCCCGGAGTTCCGGACCTGGCTTCGCAGTTTCGTAGCCGAGGAGATGTAGGGATTTGAGCACCGCCGCGCCCCGCCCCGCCGGTCACGACCAGCTCTGGTCGGTGGACGAGCACCTGGAGGACATCCTCGCCACCGTCCGCCCGCTGGAACCCATCGAACTGCAGCTGCTCGACGCCCAGGGCTGCGTCCTGGTCGACGACGTGACGGTGCCGCTCTCCCTGCCGCCGTTCGACAACAGCTCCATGGACGGGTACGCGGTCCGGGTGGCGGACGTGGCGGGCGCGAGCGAGGAGTTCCCGGCCGTCCTGGACGTCGTCGGGGACGTCGCGGCGGGTCAGGCCGACCTGCCCGAGGTCGGGCCCGGCCAGGCCGCCCGCATCATGACCGGCGCCCCGCTGCCGCCCGGCGCGGAGAGCGTCGTCCCGGTGGAGTGGACCGACGGCGGGCTCGGCGAGGGCCCGGTCACCGGGATGCGGGCCCGCAGCCTCGGCCCCGAGGGCGCCCGCGGCACCGTCCACGTCCACCGGCCCGCCGAGGCACGCGCGCACGTGCGCGCCAAGGGCAGCGACGTCAAGGCGGGCGACCGCGCCCTCGAAGCGGGCACGATCCTCGGCCCCTCGCAGATCGCCCTGCTCGCCGCGATCGGCCGCGGCTCGGTACGGGTGCGCCCGCGCCCGCGCGTGGTCGTCATGTCCACCGGCAGCGAACTCGTCCAGCCCGACGAGCAGCTGGCCACCGGTCAGATCTACGACTCCAACAGCTTCGCCCTCACCGCCGCCGCCCGCGACGCCGGCGCCATCGCCTACCGCGTGGGCGCCGTCACCGACGACGCCGAGACCCTGCGCTCCACCATCGAGGACCAACTCGTGCGCGCCGACCTCATGGTCACCACCGGCGGCGTCAGCGTCGGCGCGTACGACGTCGTCAAGGAGGCGCTCTCGCACGTCGGCGACGAGGACGAGGCCGGCAGCGGCATCGAGTTCCGCAAGCTCGCCATGCAGCCCGGCAAGCCCCAGGGCTTCGGCTCCATCGGCCCCGACCACACCCCGCTGCTCGCGCTCCCGGGCAACCCGGTGTCCTCGTACGTCTCCTTCGAGATCTTCGTACGGCCCGCGATCCGCACCCTGATGGGCCTGGAGGACGTCCACCGCCCGCGTGAGCGCGCGACCCTCACCGCGGACAAGGCGCTGACGTCCCCGAAGGGGCGCCGCCAGTTCCTGCGCGGGACCCTCGCCGGGGGCGAGGTGGCCCCGGTCGGCGGGGCCGGATCGCATCTGATCGCCGCCCTCGCCCACGCGAACGCGCTGATCGTGGTCCCCGAGGACACCGAGAGCGTGGAGCCCGGCACGGAGGTCGAGGTGGTCCTGCTCGGCTGAGGGCCCCTGATTGGCGGTACCGTGTCGCGCACAGCAGGCCCGTGCGCCGCACCGCGACGGGCCCGGACCGGGAGCGCCACACGAGCATGAGCACGCAGGACCCATCCACGCAGGACCACCTCACGCACCTCGACGACGCGGGCGCCGCCCGGATGGTCGACGTCTCCGGGAAGGACGTGACCGCGCGCACGGCCCGCGCGACGGGACGCGTGCTCGTCTCGCCGCGCGTGGTCGAGCTGCTGCGCGGCGAGGGCGTTCCCAAGGGCGACGCCCTGGCCACCGCGCGCATCGCGGGCATCCTGGGGGCCAAGCGCACCCCCGAGCTGATCCCGCTGTGCCACCCGCTCGCCGTCACCGGTGTGAAACTGGACCTGTCGGTCGCGGACGACGCCGTGGAGATCCGGGCCACGGTCCGGACCACCGACCGTACGGGCGTCGAGATGGAGGCGCTGACGGCGGTCTCGGTGGCCGCGCTCACCGTGATCGACATGGTGAAGGCGGTCGACAAGGGAGCGGTCATCACGGACGTGCGGGTGGAGGAGAAGACGGGCGGCAAGTCGGGCGACTGGAGCCGGGCATGAGCTATCGCGCGCTCGTCGTCACCGCCTCCAACCGGGCCGCCGCCGGGATCTACGAGGACAGGGGCGGGCCGCTGGTCGCCGAGGGCCTCAGGAGCCTCGGCTTCGACGTCGAGGGGCCGCAGGTCGTCCCGGACGGCGACCCGGTCGAGGCCGCGCTGCGCGCCGCCGTAGAGACCGGCTACGACGTCGTCGTGACCACCGGCGGCACCGGCATCTCCCCGACCGACCGCACCCCCGAGGCGACCCGCGCGGTGATCGACCGCGAGGTGCCGGGCATCGCCGAGGCCGTCCGGGCCTTCGGCGTGCGCAAGGTGCCCACCGCGGCGCTCTCCCGGGGCCTGGCCGGAGTGGCGGGGCGCACGCTGATCGTCAACCTGCCGGGCTCCAGCGGCGGGGTGAAGGACGGACTGGCCGTCCTGGAGCCGCTGCTCACGCACGCCGTCGACCAGATCCGCGGCGGCGACCATCCCGGACCGAGCGACGGGGGTGCGAGCTGAACAGCCCCTCCTGGCCGGTCGTGCTGCGGGACGGCGACATCGTCCTGCGGCCGATGAAGATGCGCGACCAGCGGGTCTGGCGCGAGGTCAACCGGCGCAACCGGGACTGGCTGAGGCCGTGGGAGGCCACCATCCCGCCGCCCACGCCGAGCGGGCCGATCACCCACCGGCCGACCTACCGCCAGATGGTCCGGCACCTGCGCTCCGAGGCGCACGCGGGCCGGATGCTGCCGTTCGTCATCGAGTACCAGGGGCGGCTGGCCGGGCAGTTGACGGTCGCCGGGATCACCTGGGGCTCGATGTGCTCGGGCCACGTCGGCTACTGGGTCGACGAGGCGGTGGCGGGCCGCGGCGTGATGCCGACGGCCGTGGCCCTGGCCGTGGACCACTGTTTCCGGACCGTCGGCCTGCACCGCGTCGAGGTCTGCATTCGCCCCGAGAACCGGCCCAGCCGCCGGGTCGTGGAGAAACTCGGATTCCGCGAGGAGGGGCTGCGGCCGCGTTATCTCCACATCGACGGGGCCTGGCGCGACCATCTCGTCTTCGCGCTCACCGCGGAAGAGGTCCCCGAGGGGTTGCTGGCCCGCCGGCAGCGGGCGCGCTCCCGGCAGAACCCGCCGCCGGCCCCGCCGAACACGCAGGACACCCCGCAGGACACCCGGCAGAACTCGCGAGGGAATCCCGCGTAGCCCAGAAATTGAATATGTGTTCGAAATTGATGCCGGATGACCGGCTCTTGGCAGGGAATTCGCGCCCGCGGCGGGCTGCTGATCGCATCGATCACAAAAAAAGTTCGAAATATCAGCCAGATCGTGCGACACACCGGCTCAATTGGCGGATGGCCTCGCGCAAACCCCTCTACCGTGTGAGGCGTGAGCAGCAGCGGCCTCATCTACGCAGTCATCGTCGGGGCCTGGGCCGCCTACTTGGTGCCGATGTGGCTCCGTAGGCAGGACGAGCTGAACGAGGCCCGTCCGACGGAACGCTTCAGCACAGCCATCCGGTTGCTGTCCGGACGGGCGGGGATGGAGCGCCGGTACGCCAAGGACCTGCGCGCGCGCTCCACCGAGGAGGGGGAGCCCGGCGCGGACGACCCGGGCGACGTCACCGAGTCGGTGGACGTCCGGGCCTTCGCCGTGCCTCCGGCGCGTCCGCAGCCCCGGGCGGCGGACCGGCCGGCGGCCCCGGCGCAGGCGCAGGCACCGGCCCGTCCGGAACCGGCGCGCGACCCCGTC
>NZ_AGBF01000184.1 GCF_000225525.1 Streptomyces zinciresistens K42
GCCCGCGCTCCGGGCCGCTCGTCCCGCCCCGAGGGGGGCCGGACCCGGCCTCGCCGGGCTCGGCCGCTTCAGACGCCGCGGCTCTCCAGCACCACGTGCAGCTCGCGCTCCTGGTCGCCGGAGGCGGAGGCGAGGTCGTGCACGGTGAACAGGGAGTCCAGCGTGGTACGGAGCCGCTCGATGGCCCAGTAGCCGCCCTGCGCGTCGGCCTCGACCGACGACGACAGGCGTCCCGGAGGCGGGCAGTGCTGCGCCCGAGTCACCTCGAACGTGCCGAGCCAGACCATGGGCCGGGTCTCGTGGAGCTGCTGGGGGACGTCCTCGGGACCCCGGTCGGACGCGAAGCACGTGCTGAGCGCGTCGAACACGATCCGCGCGTCCTCCTTGCTGCATCCGCTGATCTCGACGGACACGGGTTCCTCGTGCTGTCGTTCACGATCCATCGTGATCGCTCCTCTCGTGGCCGGGCCGCGGTGCCACGGGTAGCCCGCGGAACCGGACCCCAACCCAAGAAAAGCACCACGCGCGCCCGCGCACGACCGGCGCGGCCCGCGCCCCGGACGCCTCAGCCGCGGGTGAAGCGGTAGGTCTTGCTGTCGGTGATCGCGCAGAAGCCGGGCGAGACGACGATCACGCGCAGGGTGCCGGTACGGCGGTCGTAGTCGATGCCCTGCGTCTCGAAGTTCCCGGAGCAGGAGCTGCGCAGCGGCAGCTGGCGCAGGGCCGTGACGCGCCCGGTGACGTCGGAGGTGCCGGGCGCGGCGGAGAGGTCGATCTGGAGCAGGGGCTTGGTCATGCCGAAGAGGCTGCCGTCGGGGTCGTCGGAGGAGCACAGCAGCGTGGTGGCGTCGCGGAAGTCGCAGCCCTGCACGTCGCGCACCGGGCGGTCGAGCCGGATGCTGGAGGTCCAGGGCAGGTTCGCCGAGGGGGAGGTGGCGGGGTTCACGCCGGGCGTCGGGTGGACCAGCAGCCGGTTCATCGTGCCCCACTCGCCCGAGACCATCCACTGGCCGGCGGGGGCAACGGCGACGAAGGAGTTGTTCAGCGCCTCACCGGGGCCCAGCGTGTGCGTGTACTCGGACCAGGCACCGTTCGGGGCCTGCACCCGGAACATCTTCGCATTGCCGGAGTTCGCCTGGTACGGCTCGATGTAGTAGCCGTCGTACGAGGCGTCGGGGTCTCCGACGTGGACCCAGCCGCGGGCGGAGAGCGGGACCGGGATGGTGCCGATGCCGGTGTAGCGGTTGGGGCTGTTCACGGGGACCTCGACCGAGGCGAGGCCCTGGCTCTCGGTGAGCGGCCTGGCGCGGTCCGAGCCCACCTCGTTCCAGGTGTCCGCGGCCTGGGCGGGCGTGGCGGTGGACAGCACCGCGGCGGAGGCGAGGGCGACGAGGCCGGCCATGAGGGCGTGACGGCGCGGTC
Organism: Streptomyces zinciresistens K42; assembly: GCF_000225525.1. GTDB lineage: Bacteria > Actinomycetota > Actinomycetes > Streptomycetales > Streptomycetaceae > Streptomyces > Streptomyces zinciresistens. The sequence goes on from NZ_AGBF01000184.1 coordinate 1,423, forward strand.
GGGCACGCAGGGCCATGAAGACTCCTTGGGGGGGCGGGCGTGGGTCGGCGCCAGTCTGGCCGCCCTCTGTGGTCATGTACAGGCCAGGGGAACGAACACCGGCTGTCCGATGGGCCACAGTCCCGTGCCCACGCCCCGCCGCGCCGCACCCCCCGCTGCTCCCTGCTGCTCCTCGCCCCTTCCCGGCACGGCACCGGTCGTGCCGGACCCGAGGGCCGCGTCGGCGGGGGCTTCGGCGGCGGGGCTTCGGCGGCGGGGTGGCCGCGCAGGCGGGGCTTCGTCGGCCCCTCACGGGAGGGGCGGGGCGCCTGCTCCTCTCAGGGGCCCTCGGGGGCCCTGGCGCCGGGGGCGGCCGGTCTGCGGCCCACCACGACCTGGGCGTACAGCTCCTCGGAACGGACGAGTCGGGCGGCGAGCCCGCCCTCGGCGAAGCACTCCAGGGCGGCGGGGGCCTGGAGTTCGCTCGTCTCGACGAGCAGACAGCCGCCGGGGGCCAGCCACTCGTGCGCCTCGGCCGCGACACGGCGCAGGATGTCGAGACCGTCGGGGCCGCCGTCCAGCGCGACGTGCGGCTCGTGGTCCCGGGCCTCCGCGGGCAGGAGCCCCACCTCTCCCGAGGGGACGTACGGGACGTTGGCCGCGAGGACGTCGACGCGGCCCCGCAGGCTCCGCGGCAGCGCCTCGAACAGGTCGCCCCGGTGCACCTGGCCGCCGAAGGCCGCCAGGTTGCCGCGCGCACAGCGCACCGCCGCCGGGTCGATGTCGGCGGCGTGCAGTTCGACCGGGCCGAGCGCGTCCGCCAGGGCCGCCCCGACCGCGCCCGAGCCGCAGCACAGGTCGACGACCACATGGGTGCCGGGGACGTGAGTGCCGGGCACATGGGTGTCGGGAATGTGGATCCCAGGCACATGGGCGCTGGAGACATGGGTGCCGGGGACATGGGCGAGGGCCTGCTCCACCAGGAACTCGGTGCGGCGGCGCGGTACGAACACACCGGGTGCCACGGCGATGCGCAGTCCGCGGAACCGCGCCCAGCCGACGACGAGCTCGATGGGAAGACCGGTCACCCGCCGGTCCACCATGGCGGCCAGTTCGTCCGGGGTGGCGGCCGCGGACCGGATCAGGCGGGCCTCGTCCTCGGCGAAGACGCAGCCGGCGGCACGCAGCGCGGCCACGACGCCGTCGTGGGACAGCGGTGAGGAGGGCGAGGCAGCGGAAGGAGGGGAGGAAGGCATCGAAGCCGAGAGCCTTTCGGAAGCCGAAGGGTGCTCTGGCGGTCGCCTAGCGACGCTGGTCCGCGTCGCCTTGAGGACGGAGCACCCGATCTGACACTGCGGTGATCGGACTCACCTCCCCGGCTGCGCGGAACCGGGGCACTCCCGGCCGGACGGCAACCCTACCGCAACGATCACCGCTCTCCCCGTCCCGGTGCGGCCCGCAGCCCGGCCCGGTTCCGAGTCCGGGTCCGGGCCGCCGGGCAGTGGACGGACCCGTCGCCCTCCCCGGCCCGGCGCGGGTCCGGCGCGGGTCCGGCGCGGGGACGAGGGCGAGGGCGGGCGCGGGCGCGGGGGCGGGCGCGGGGTCCGGGTGACGGACGGACCCGTGAGACGCCGTACGGTGGTACGAGCACGTATCGATCACGCCCGACCGGAGGGCCGTCGCCCCGCGGCCTGGAGGCACCACCCGTCATGAACGTCACCCGAGGATTCACCGGACGTCCCCGCGTCCCGAACGCCGCGCTGCCGCCCGGCCAGTACGACGCCGGCGACGACTGGCCCGTCCTGTCGGCCGAGGTCACGCCCGAGCTGGCGCCCGCGGACTGGTCTTTCCGCATCGACGGCCTGGTGGAGCGGCCCCGCAGCTGGAGCTGGGAGCAGGCGCACGAGTTGCCGGAGTCGTCGTACGAGGGCGACATCCACTGTGTGACGAGCTGGTCGAAGTTCGGGGTGCGGTTCGGCGGCGTCTCGCTGGACGCGTTCCTCTCCGTGGTGCGTCCCCATGTGTCCGCCACCCATGTCGTCGCCTACTCCCACACCGGGTACACCGCGAACCTGCCCCTGGCCGACGTGACCGGCGGGCGGGCCTGGATCGCCTGGGAGTACGACGGCCGGCCGCTCGCCCCGGAGCACGGCGGCCCGGCACGGCTGCTGGTGCCGCACCTGTACTTCTGGAAGAGCGCCAAGTGGATCGCGGGCCTGCGGATCCTCGACCACGACGAGCCGGGCTTCTGGGAGGGCAACGGCTACCACGCCCGGGGCAACCCCTGGGAGGAGCAGAGGTACTCCGGTGACTGAGCTGGCCGTGGTGGGCGTGCCGTTCGCTCCTCCGACCCGTTTCGCGGTGCCCGGCCGGATCGCCGTGGGCGAGCAGGACGCCGCCGTGTGGCGGACGGCGACGCTCACCGCGATCCGCCGGGAGACCGCCGACGTCGTCACCGTCCGGCTCGCTGTTCCCGGCTGGGCGGGCCATCTCCCCGGCCAGCACCTGATGCTGCGGCTGACCGCCGGGGACGGCTACGCGGCGCAGCGCCACTACTCGATCGCGTCGGCGCCCGACGCCTCGGAGCACATCGAGCTGACGGTGGACCACGTCGAGGGCGGCGAGGTGTCCGGCTGGTTCCACACGGTGGCCGCGCCCGGTGACACGGTCGAGGTCCGCGGTCCGGTCAGCGGCTTCTTCGCCTGGCCCGGCGACCGGCCCGCGCTGCTGGTCGGGGGCGGCTCCGGGGTGGTCCCGCTGATGTCGATGGTGCGCCACCACCGGGCCCGCCGTCTCGACGTGCCGCTGCGGCTGCTGGTGTCGGCGCGCGGCCCCGAGGAACTGATCTACGCGCGGGAGTACGGCGCGGAGACGACACCGGTGTTCACGCGGAGCGCACCGGACGGCGTCGCGGTCGGACGTATGGCCGCCGCACATGTGGCGCCGCTCCTGGCCGAGCAGCCTGCCGGCGGGTGGGAAGCCTATGTGTGCGGCTCCAACGGGTTCGCGGAGCACGCCTCCCGCCTCCTCGTGGCCGCGGGCCAGCCGGTGCACCGCATCCGCATCGAGCGCTTCGGCTGACACGCCGGCCTCTCGACGCACCGGCACGTCGAGACACCAGCACATCGACAGATCGACAGGTCGATTCATGAACCCGCCACGCGCGGACACGTCGGCACTGGGGCACGCCGCCCGCTGACACGAGGGCGGCACGGACACCTTGGCGGCCCGGACACGAAGGGCGCACGCACACGTCACTTGCGAACATGTCGCCCGAGGACATGTAGCCCGCGCCCATGACATCGACCGAGGGGTTCTGTCCACGGAGGCCCCTCGCGACGGCGCACACCCGCCGCGAGGGGCCGCGACAGCGCGGGACCCCCGGCCGGTTCGAGGCACTGTGCCCGGCTTTCGGGGTACCTGGACGCCATGCGAAGCCGGGTGCGTGGCTGGCGCCGGCGGCCGAATCCGCTGCGGCGCCGGTCGGATGTGGTGGAGACCTGGACCCTGCGGGCCGTCGTCGTGCTCCTGTCGGTGATCGCGCCGCTGGCCGGGGTGGCCGCGGCGTGGTGGGCCCAGGGAGACGCCGGGGCGACCGCGCGCGACCAGCGCGCCGAGCGCCGTCCCGTGCGCGCCGAGGTCGTCGGCCGGACCTCGGCGGCGGTCCCCGCGGCCCAGACCGGGCGCACGCCGTCCGCGAGGGCGACGGTGCGCTGGACGGAGCCGGGGCAGGGGCCGCGGACGGCCGAGGTCCGCGTTCCGGCGGGGACGCGCACGGGCGAGCGGGTCGGGCTGTGGCTGGACGCCCGGGGCCGTGCCGTTCCTCCGCCGCCGGACGCCGCCGCGGTGTGGCAGCACGCGGTGACCGTCGGCGTGCTGGCCGCGGGCGCATCCGTCGCGCTGATCGTCCTCGGGCACGGACTGGTCCGGCAGACGGCGATGCGCCGCAGGCTGGCCGAGTGGGAGACGGCGTGGACCGGCACGGAGCCCGCGTGGACGGGCCGCCGGGGCTGAGCACGCGCCGACCGCCCCGCGAGCGCCGTCGGCCGTTCTGGCGGTCCCCGCGAACAGCGACGTACGGTGATCATCCGCGCGCACTCCTCACGAAGGCGGTCCCCGATGGCCCTGTTCGACCTTGCGATCGACGAACTGCGTTCCTACCGCAGCGAGTCGGCGGAGCCGGAGGACTTCGACGCGTTCTGGTCCCAGACCCTCGACGAGGCGCGCGGCCACGACCTGGACGCCCGCTTCGCGCGCGTCGACACGGGACTGTCCACCGTGGACGTGTACGACGTGACGTTCGCAGGGTTCGGCGGCCACCCGGTGCGGGGCTGGCTGCGGCTGCCAGCGGGAGCGACGCGACCGCTTCCGCTGGTGGTGGAGTTCCTCGGATACGGCGGCGGGCGCGGCCTGCCGCACGAGAACCTCCTGTGGGCCTCGACCGGCCGGGCCCACTTCATGATGGACACCCGGGGCCAGGGCAGCGCGTGGGGCGCGGGCGGCGGCACCCCGGACCCGGTGGGATCCGGCCCCGCTTACCCGGGGTTCATGACGCGGGGCATCGAGGCGCCCGAACACTACTACTACCGCCGGGTGTTCACCGACGCGGTACGGGCGGTCGAGGCTGCCCGCTCCCACCCGCTGGCCGACGCCGCCCGCACGGTCGCGCTGGGCACGAGCCAGGGCGGCGGCATCACGATCGCCGTCGGCGGTCTGGTCCCCGATCTCGTGGCCGTGGCGCCGGACGTGCCGTTCCTGTGCGACTTCCCGCGCGGGACGACGCTGACGGACCGTCACCCGTACCGTGAGATCGGCCTGTTCCTCAAGACGCACCGGGGCCGCACCGAGGACGCCCTGCGCACCCTGTCCTACTTCGACGGCGTCCACTTCGCCTCGCGCGGCCGGGCTCCGGCACTGTTCTCGGCGGCCCTGGAGGACCAGACCTGCCCGCCGTCGACGGTGTTCGCGGCCTACCACGCCTGGGCGCACGAGGAGAAGGCCATCGAGGTCTACGACTTCAACGACCACGAGGGCGGCGGCCCGTTCCACCAGGCGGCCACGCTGGAATGGCTGCGTCCGCTCGCCTGAAGGCGGTTCCGGGGTTCCGCCCGTCCGACCGGTCGGGGTGTTCGGGTCGCCCGGGGCGCACCGGCACCGCCCCGGGCGTCCGGGCGGCCGGTTCACGGCGGAGGGACGGCGTCGGCACACGGGCACCGCGTCCCGCGGTTCACGGCGATGCACGAGGCGTTCGAGGCGTTCGAGGTGAACCTCCGCGAGCGCGGGTTGCCGGGTGCGTCCGTCGCCGTGTCCGGGAGCGGCGAGCGGGTCGTGCACCAGTACGGCGGCGGGACCGGGGCCGCACGCACACCCGCACCCGCACCCGCACCCGCACCCGGGAACGCGACACGCTGGTCACATATGGTCCACGACCACGGCCCGACCGTGCGGTGCGCCCACGTCCTCGCCGACCGGGCCCGCTCGACTGCGGGATCTTCGCGGGACGCGGGACTGCCGGACACCTGACACCTGACACCTGACACCTGACGCGGGACTGCCGGACACCTGACACCTGACACCTGACACGGGACTGCCGGACACCTGACACCTGACACCTGACACCTGACACGGGACTGCCGGACACCTGACACCTGACGCCGGACGGCGAACGCCGAACGCCGAACGCACCGGAGCGCGGCGCGGAGACCGTCGAGCGGGCGCGCGAGGGGCAGGGTGGCTGTCGGGACCCGGTGCCGGGGACGGGCCCGGGGCGGCGAGGCCGAGGCCGGGGTCTGTCTGCGGCTGAGCGGGCCCAACGGCTCGTACGGGCCCGACCCACGGGCTTTCGGACACGACGGGTTCGGCGGGTCCAGCGGCCCGGCGGACCCGGAGGCGGGGGTGTCGCCGGGCTGTGCGGTGAACCGGAGGGGGCCTCATATCGCGGACGACCCGCGCCCGACGGCGCTCGCGACGGCCCTGCACGACGCCCGGTGAAGCCGGCCGGGCGCGGGGCGTTTCAGCCGAACTCCCGTTCCCTTCTTCCCTGTTGGTTTAGACCACTGGTTAGATCTGGTGACGCAAGGAGCCCGCACGGCTACCACACGTCACCACACAGGAGGCGCGGCATGGCCCGCACCACCCACCGTCCGCACGTCGCGACTCAGCCCCTTTACTGGCGCGTCGCCACCCGCTTACTGGACGAACTGCGCGACGGAACCATCCCACCGGGTGAACGACTGCCTGCGGAACGGCAGTTGGCAGAGCACTTCGGGGTGAGCAGGGAGACGGTCCGGCAGGCGCTCGACGTGCTGCGGCGCGGCGGCCTGGTCGCCACCGACCGGCGGGGCAGCCACGCCAGCCTGCCCGGTCTGCCGGTGGAGACACCGGCGTCCATGACGTTCCCGCTGGGGCTGCGCGGCACCGGTCCGGGCGCCGCCGACCGGGCCACCGTGACCTGGGAGACTCCCCCGGCCGAGCACGCCGAGGCGCTCGGGCTCGACCCGGACCGGCGAACCCTGGTGCACCGCTACGAGTCGGCCGGGGCCGACGGCCTCGACCGGCGCACCGCGGTCACGTCCTTCTCGGCGGTGGCCCTCACCGAGGTCGCGGAACTGGCCCGGTACCGCGAACGCGCCGACGGCACCGGCACGGCCCAACTGCTGCGCGCCTACGACTGGATGCGCAGGGCGGGCCTGACGCTGCACCACCGCGACGCCATCACCCGGCTGCCGGGCGCGCCCTCGGTCCGGGTCACCCGGCGGGTGCACGATCAGTACGCGCGCCCCCTGGAGGTGACGGATCTGGTGGTGGACGCCCAACAGGACGCACTGGTCTACGAGTTCACGCTGCCGGCCGCCTGAGCGGCGCGCACCGCCCTGGCCTGCCCGGCCAGTGCGAGGAGCCGGCCGCCGTGCGACCAGACCGTGCTGTCGTCGACGGCCCAGCCGTCGCCCGCGTGAGCGGTGCGGATCCGTACCAGGGCCCGTCCGTCGCGGGGCGGCCGGTCCAGGGCGTCCGTGAGGTGCACGGTCGGTTCGGGGTGGCGGGTACCGGGCGCGGGGCGCGCGCCACAGGGCGTACAGGGCGGGCGGCAGGGCGTCGGTGAGGGTGACGACGGTGGGGGCGTCGAGGGGCCGACCGTCCAGGAAGCGGATCCAGGCGGAGAGTTCGGCCCGCTCCCCGCCGTCGAGCGGCCGGTCCCGCGTGGCGGGCCTGATCTCCAACCGGTGCGCGAAGGGGGACGGTTCGGCGGGGAGGCGCAGCCGGGGGCAGTCCGCGGGTCCCGGCACACGGGGGGGGCGGGGATCCCGTCGTGGGACGGCCCCGGCCGCCCCGGCCGCCCCGCGCCGCCCCGAACAGTGCGGCGCCGGTCAGGACCGGCTCGCCGTCCTGGTGCCCGGTGAAGACGCAGGCGGCCGTGCGGCGTCCGGCGGCGGGCGCCGTGCCGGAGAAGTGCAGCGGCCACTTCCCCACCGGGGCGAGGAGGTGGGCCGTCAGCGTGCGCAGGGGGTGCGCGCCGCCGGGGGGGAAGCGGTCGCGTACGGCGGTGAGCGCGAGGGCGGCGACATGGCCGCCGTGCGCCCCCTCCCAGGACCGCCACTGGGGGTCGATGCGGGTCTCGGTGTCGGTCGTCGCGGTCACCGGATCACCACAGCCAGGTGAGTCGGAAAAACAAACCCCCCTCGACCTTGAGTTCGGAAATCCAACCTTCCTAGTCGGTGCGGTGCGCGATGATCATCCGTGCGCGCGGACTGCCGTCGCCGCGCCGGCCGAACTCGGGCAGGGCACGGGACTCCACCCGGAACCCGGCGCGCTCCAGCTCCCGCCGCACCTCGCCGGGCCGGAACGCCCGGTAGTACATGACGAAGGGCGGCCGCCACACGGCGTTGCGCACCCGCATCACCGCGTCGAAGCCGAGCAGCGTCCAGTAGGCAGGGGAGGCGGGCCGGGGCGGGGCCACCACGGGGAAGGCGAAGCGTCCGCCGGGCCGCAGGACGGACCGCACCTGGGCGAACAGCCCCGGCAGCTCGCGGGGCAGGAAGTGCCCGAACGCCCCGAAGCTCACCACCAGGTCGAAGGCCGGGCCGAACGGCAGGGCGCGGGCGTCCGCGCGGACCCAGTGGACCCCCGGCGGGGCGGCCCGCGCGCGGCGCCGGGCCACGTCGAGCATGCCCGCGCTGAAGTCGACGCCGGTGACACTGCGCCGGCAGACCTCGGTCAGGACGTCGGCCCCGGCGCCCGTGCCGCAGCACAGGTCGAGTCCGTCGTCGTAGCGGCCGGTCGCCTTGAGCGCCGACGCGACCGCGCTGAGCACCGCGTCCGGAGTGCGGAACGGGGTGTGGTCGAACTTCGGGGCGAGGCGGTCGTAGCCGCGCTCGACGGACGACAGCGCCTGGACGGCGAGTTCGCGCAGGGAGGGCCCTTCGGGGCTGAACACGCGCGTCACCCCAGCCGGACGCGTCGGCTCAGGACCGTGAGGACCCGCTCGCACCAGCGCTGGTTCTCCTCCTCGAAGGAGATCCCGGCCAGCAGCGTCAGATAGGGCCCGACGCGCTCCGACTCGCGCAGGTACTCCTCCTCGGTCCGGCCCGCGAGAAGGCGCTCGCGGACGCGTTCGTAGCGGTCGAGCTTGGCACGCGACCAGGTCCCGCGCTCCTCGACCAGGGCCCGGGTGGCGTCGGGGTCCTCGCCCGCCTGGACCTTGATCAGCAGTTCGTCGCGGATGGCGGTGGGCCGGCGGGGCGGCTCGGCGGCGAAGGCGCGCAGGTCGTCCCGGCCGGCCTCGGTGAGCGTGAACATCCGTTTGTTGGGCCGCCGTTCCTGCTGGACGAACCGTGCCTGGACCAGCCCGTCGCGCGCGAGGCGTTCCAGTTCCCGGTAGAGCTGCTGCGGGGTCGCGGGCCAGAAGTTGGCGAACGAGACGTCGAAGAGCTTGGACAGCTCGTAGCCGGACGCCTCGCCCTCCAGGAGCGCGGCGAGCACGGCGTACTTGAGGGACATGTGGACACCGTAACAGCGCATGATTATTGTCATCGGCACTTACTCAACTAATTGTCTATGAGGTGATCCGATGCGTGCGTTCCGCGAAGCGGTGGAGGCGGGCGACACCGACGCCGCCGAGGCGCTGCTGGCCGAGGACGTCGTCTTCACGAGCCCGGTCGCGTTCAAGCCGTACACGGGGAAGGCGATCACCGCGGCGATCCTGCGCGCGGTCGTGCAGGTCTTCGAGGACTTCCGCTACGTGCGCGAGATCGGCGACCCGGACGGCCGCGACCACGCGCTGGTGTTCACGGCACGGGTCGGCGAGCGGGAGATCACGGGCTGCGACTTCCTGCGCCTGGACGAGGACGGCCTGATCAGCGACTTCATGGTCATGGTCCGTCCGCTCTCCGGGGCCCAGGCGCTCGCCGAGGCGATGGGGGCACGCTTCGACGGCATCCTGGAGGAGGCGCAGAACCGCTCGGCATAGGCATCAGGAGCCACCGCGCCGCCCTCCCCGGAGCGCCGGGCGCGCGGTGGCCCGGCTCCTGCGTCCCGGCGGCCGGTCGCCGTCGTCCGGTTGTCGCACGCGCTGCTCAACTCCCCGGGTTCCAAGCACACTTCGAAAGCACTTGAGGCGAGGGCCGAGCTCCCGGCGACGCCGGACACCGGACACCGGACACGCCCTGACCGGCCGGACATCCGGGGCACCGCGAAAAGCCACGAGCGCCTCCGCGGAATACACGAGGCCGTCACCACGTTGAGCACGACGTCGGGCGGCCGACCGTGCACGGCGGTTCACCGCGCGGGACACGGCGAACCAGGCGCGCGCCCCGGCCTCGGGTTCTCCCGCTCCTCGGGCCGCTCGCCACACGCCGCAGCCCCGTGGTACCGTCCGACCAGCACCCGTGTACGCCCCGTCGTGGGCGCCGGTGCCCGTCCTCCCCCGGTCGACCGGTCCGCGTACCGGTTTCCCCGCACCCTCGCGCGACCGCTCGCCGGCCCTGTCCGAGGTGCTGCTTCCCGCCGCCCGAAGGCACGCGCACGCGCCTTCCCGTCCGTTTCCGGCGGCCTTCCCCCTCGCCCGATTTCCCCTGCCTCATGTCCTCCGTCCGTGAAAGGACCCACTCTCATGACCACCACCCTCGAACGCCCCCCTGTCCGGCAGCAGCAGCCGGCCCCCGCCGTCACCGGTGTCCTCGACATCGACGCGGGCGGGAAGGGACGGCTGCGCGCCCCGTCCCTGCTGCCCTCCCCCGCCGACCTCCAGGTCCCGCCCGCGCTGGTCCGCCGGTACGGACTGCGCAGGGGCGACCTGGTCACCGGCACACGCGGCGACCGGCGCACCCTCACCGGGGTGAGCACCGTCAACGGCCGTGCCCCCGGCGGCGACCGCCGCCGCTTCGGCGAGCTGACGCCGCTTCACCCGCGCGAGCGGATCCGGCTCGAACACCCGGCGTCCGGCCTGGCCGGACGCGTCGCCGACCTGATCGCCCCGCTCGGCAAGGGACAGCGCGGGCTGATCGTGGCCCCGCCCAAGACCGGCAAGACCGTACTGCTCCAGCAGATCGCCGCGGCCGTCGCGGGCAACCACCCCGAGTGCCGGCTGATGGTCGTGCTGATCGACGAACGCCCCGAGGAGGTCACCGACATGCGGCGCTCGGTGCGCGGCGAGGTCTACGCGTCGACCTTCGACCGGGCGCCCCAGCAGCACATCGCGCTGGCCGAGCTGGTCGTGGAGCGGGCCAAGCGGCTCGTCGAGGCCGGTGAGGACGTCGTCGTCCTGTTCGACTCGCTGACCCGGCTGTGCCGGGCGCACAACAACGCCGCCGCGCCCGGTGGCCGCACCCTGAGCGGCGGCGTCGACGCGGCCGCGCTGCACGGCCCGAAGCGCTTCTTCGGGGCGGCCCGCCTGGCCGAGGAGGGCGGCTCGCTCACCGTCCTCGCGACGGCCCTCGTGGAGACCGGCTCCCGCGCCGACGACTTCTACTTCGAGGAGCTCAAGAGCACCGGCAACATGGAGCTGCGGCTCAGCCGGGAGCTCGCCTCTCGCCGGGTGTTCCCGGCCGTCGACCTCGACGGTTCCGGCACCCGCCGCGAGGAACTGCTGCTGTCCCGGGCCGAGTTGACAGCCGTACGCGGGCTGCGCCGGGTCCTGCGCCCCCGGGACGGCCGCGGCGGCGTGGAGACCCTGCTGGAGCGGCTGCGCGACACCGCGGACAACGCCGCGTTCGTCCGCCGCATCCAGCCGACGCTGCCCGCCGCCTGACACGCCGTGAGGCATCGTCCGTACGGGTGCCGACGCGGCTCGTCCGGCCCCGGCAGCGCGCCGGGGAGCGGCCCCCTTCCTACGTTGACGGTATGAAGATCGGATGTTCATCTCGGGCCTTGGCGTCCGTCTGCGCGCTCTGCGCGGCCGGTCTGCTGACGCTCGCCCCCGCCGCCGCGTCCGCCCGCACGGAGTCCTCACCCGGCCCCTCCGGCTCCTCCGGTCACGCAGGCCCTTCCGGCCCTTCCGGCCCTTCCGAAACCGTGCGCGCCACCCCGCCGCCCTCGCTGCTGTACCGGTCCGGCACCCAGGTGCGGCCGCGTGCCGGGGCGCCCCTGCCGCCCCGGGTCTCCGCGCTGTCCTGGCTGGTGGCCGACGCCGACAGCGGGCAGGTCCTGGCCTCCTACGAAGCCCACCGCAAGCTGCCTCCGGCGAGCACCCTGAAGACCCTGTTCGCGCTGACCCTGCTGCCCACGCTGCCGGCGGGCGTCCCGCACACCGTCAGCGCGCGCGAGCTGTCCGGGATCGGGGCCGGGAGCAGTCTGGTCGGCGTCGCCGAGGGACGGACGTACCGGATCGCCGACCTGTGGCGCGGGGTGTTCCTCAGCTCCGGCAACGACGCGGTGCGGGTCCTCGCCTCGCTCAACGGCGGCTGGCGCGCCACCGCCGACCGGATGCAGGACAAGGCACGCGCGCTGGGCGCCCTGGACACCCGGGTGATGTCGCCCGACGGCTACGACACCCCGGGCCAGGTGTCCTCGGCGTTCGACCTGGCGGTGTTCGGCCGGGCGGGGCTGCGCAACGCCGACTTCGCCCGCTACAGCTCCACGGCGAGCGCTCAGTTCCCGGGCGGGGGCGGCCTCTCGTTCGGCATCCGCAACACCAACCGCCTGCTGACCGGGGCCGACGGCCTCGCGCCCTACCCGGGGGCGATCGGCGTCAAGAACGGCTACACCAGCGCGGCCGGCAACACCCTGGTGGCCGCCGCCCGCCGCGGGGGCCGCACCCTCGTCGTCACGGTGCTCAACCCGCAGGCGGGCGGCGGTCTCGCCGTCTACGAGGAGGCGGGCCGGCTGCTCGACTGGGGGGTTCGGCGCGGCGGGCGGGGTCGAGCCCGTGGGGTTCGCTGGACGGTCT
>NZ_AGBF01000183.1 GCF_000225525.1 Streptomyces zinciresistens K42
CCCCCGAAGTAGCCGCTTCGGGGGCGCACGGGCGAGACAGGTCGGTCAGCGGCGCAAAGCCCAGGAAACGAGGCCGCTCACCACGTCGGTGGCGTCGGTGACACGGCCGGACTCCAGCTCATCGGCACGGGCCTCCAACTCCTCGGCCCGCGCCTCGTTGCCGCGCTCACGCACAACACGGGCCGCCGCACGGTTGTCGACGGCCTGCTTCTTCAAACGGTCCATGAACCGTCCTCTCGACGGACGGTGAAGCCCCACGGCTCCCCGCACCCCGGCCGTACGGCCCCGCACACGGCGGGCCGGACGGCCGGGGGAGGCAACCGGCGCAGCGTGAGCCGCCGCGAATCCGGTGGAAAGTGACCGGTCGTCCGCAGCACTGCGGGGTGCTCACGGACCGGGGACGCAACGGCGCCGCCGTGCCGGTCGGTCACGGCCACGCCCATCGGGGCGGATCGATCAGCGGCCGGTCACCACAGGTACGGATGCGGGCCGCGGGGGCGCTGCGGGAGGGGTTCCTTCGTCTTCTCGTGCTCGGTGCCGGCCGTCACCGACCGCCCCGGGCACGGGCGTTGTCCTCGCTGCGCTTGTTCGCTTCGGCGTTCTTGCGCGCCAGCTCGGCACGCTCCTCGTCTGTCAGACTGAGCACCACAGGTTGCCTCCAGTCAGGCGCCTGTATGCGGTCCCTCGGGGTGCAACCCGGGGGACCGCCCCTGTATCCGGAGTCGGCGGATTCCGGCTCCCCGCGCTCCCGTCCGTACAGCCGGCACACCAAAGCGCCGACCGGACGGGCAGGAGAGGCAGCCGGCCGCAGCGTCGTGCGCTGCGAGCCAGGAACGGACCGGGCTTGCTGTTCAGGCACCGCCGGCCGGTCCGAGCGGCGGCACCTTGGTATGTCGTCGGTTCACGACCGACCTCCCGCGTTCGCAGGGACACGGCTTTCACCGATGCTCCGTTGCCACGGGGCACCGATCCCGAGCCGGTGAAGTCGGGCGCGTCATCGTCACTGCTCTGACGCCAGCAGGGCGGCGCGTGACCAGGTGGCAGGCCCCGTGGTTGCCCTCCCGTGAGGAAGGGATGATCCCCGGAACTGTTCTCCAGAGCCGGTACGCAGGACAGGACAGGTTCACCTGCCACGAAGTGGCCGCCGGCGGCCATCACCCGGGCCGTCGCGGGGACGGGGTCTCACCCCATCAACTCGTCACTCTGTTCAGTTCTCAAATAACTGGCGCTGCCTTCGTACTCACCCCTGCGGGCTTTCCTCCGGGCACTGTCTGTGCAGGTCAAGCGGTTTCCCCCTTGAGTCGGGGCAACCTTTCATTGACTAGCTTGCACTAGTCTGCTGTAGCGCACAACCCCTACGGGGTGATGCGCACTAGTTCGCTGTGGTGGGTACCCTCAAGGCATGACTGTCACAGGAGGGCCCAAGCCGAAGGCCGTGCAGGTCGCAGACGCGCTCCGCGACGACATCAAGAAGATGAAGCCAGGGGAGAAACTCCCCTCTCAGCGAGAGCTGATGGACCGCTTCGGGTACGCCAGCCAGACCATCCAGAACGGGCTAGCCGCACTGCGGACCGAGGGGTTGATCGTGTCGGCGGGGAACCTGGGCAACTTCGTCAGCGACGGGTCTGCCCCGGGTGGCGACGTACGTGATGACATCAAGGAAATCCGCTCCCAACTCCAGGTGTTGACCGAACGGCTCGAAGCGCTGGAAAGCCGCTCCGCACCGGGTGGCGCTTGATCTGCAACCAGCATGGGAGTAACGGAGTGTGTGAGGTAAGTGACAGCAAGGGGACGGCGAAGGGGAGGTGGGGACATGTCCAGTGACACCCCCCTGTCCCCTTCCTTGTCCCCCCTGCCCGCGCGCGAGACTCGGAGTAGAGGCACTCAGAGGAGGGCGCATGACTGACGACAGGCCCGCATGGGCACGGCGTATTGCTGCCGAACGGCAAGCGCGCGACTGGTCACAGCGCGACGCGGTCAGGGCCTTGCGCGCGCACGCGCCCACGGAGCTCCCGGCAGACGAGAGCATGATTCGCCAGTGGAAGCGCTGGGAGTCCGGCCAGGCACCAAACGACTTCTATCAACCGATCATCGCGGCCTTGTTCGGCACAGTGACGCACGCCCTCTTCCCTGCGCCAGCCCGCCGGGACGGAGACAAGGAGATCCTGGCGGCGAGCGGCATGGAGACTCTGGAGATCGTGAGTCGCCTGAACCGGTCCGACGTCGACAGCGCGACCCTCGATGCTCTTCGGATCACCACGGACCGCCTCTGCTCTGAGTACCCGTTCATGCCGAGTGCTCAGCTCCTCATCGAGGGACGGCAGTGGCTCCGCCGCGTTGTTGACCTGCACACGAAGAGCCTCACCCTTGCCCAACATCGCGAAGTGCTTGCGCTGTCAGGTTGGCTCGCCTTGCTGGTCGGCTGTGTCGAGTACGACACAGGGGACCGCCACGCGGCCGAGTCGACGCGGCGTGCCGCTCTCTCGCTCGCTACCGAGTCCGACCATCCGGAGGTGGCGGGGTGGGCACACGAGATGCGGGCGTGGTTCGCCCTCACGACCGGCGATTATCGCGGGGTCATCGCGGCAGCGCAGGCCGGGGCAGAGACCGCAGCACACCACGGCGTCGCCGTTCAGCTCGCCGGCCAGGAAGCCAAGGCATGGGCACGACTCGGGGACCGTCGACAGGTTGAGGTGGCCCTCGACAAGGGGCGCCGGCTGCTAGAGGGAATGCCGTATCCCGAGAACCTCGACAACCATTTCGTCGTTGACCCCGCCAAGTTCGACTTCTACGCGATGGACTGCTACCGGCTGGTTGGGGAGGACCGACTTGCGCGAACACTCGCGAGCGAGGTTCTGCGTGCGGGCACGGACTTCGACGGCACAGAGCGATCACCCATGCGGAACGCCGAAGCGCGGGTAACCCTGGGGGTCACCGCAGCGCGAGAGGGCGACCTCGAACAAGCCCTCATCCACGGCGAGCGCGCCCTACAGGGCGACCGACAGTCCGTCCCTTCCCTGATCATGACCAGTCGGGAACTCGCGGCAGTCATGAGGCAGCGCTACAGCACCGAACCAGCGGCACAGGACTACCTGAACCACCTGCAAGACCTGGGCAGGGCGAAGCCGGGCTTCCTCCCCTCCTGAGCGGCACAAACAGAAAGCGGGCGCGGCCTCCGAGTGAGGCCGCGCCCGTCTCGGTTTCCGCGCTCACCTGGTCAGTTCAGTACCGTTCGCCGTCCTGGCTTTCGTCCAGTACGCCACCGTACGCGCACCCCCTCTGACCAGCACCGCGAACGGCCCCGGACGGCAGCGCGGACAGTTGGAAAGCGTGTTAGGAACACCCCCGAGGGGCTCGGACCGGCTCTCAGCGGCACCACGGCGCGTAACTGGGCCTAGCCGCACCCGGAGGGCACAACGAGGGCACAACAGCTTCATGCGGATTCAACGGCAACCAACGCCAGCGAACGGCATTTGGCCTGTTCAGCGATGTGGCTTGACAGTCTCCGCAGATCATGCGGAAGAGGGCGGCACCCCCGCACAGGGTGCCGCCCTCCTCGGTGCACCGGAGCCGCCGCCCATCGGTCTTGAGGGTCGGGGACGGGCGACGGCTCCGGAGTCTTCGCGGGCCCGCGCCGGCGGCGGCCGGGACCGCCGTGACGCGCGCGGGGCGCGGTCAGCGGTGGTCGCTGCCCTCCGCGCTGCTGGCCGCGCGGCCTGCCTCCAGGCGGGCCACCGGGATGCGGAAGGGGGAGCAGGAGACGTAGTCCAGGCCGACCTCGTGGAAGAAGTGGACCGACTCGGGGTCGCCGCCGTGCTCGCCGCAGACGCCGAGCTTGAGGTCGGGCCGGGTCTCGCGGCCCGCCTTCGCCGCGGCGGCGACCAGGGAGCCGACGCCGTCCTTGTCGATCGTCTCGAACGGGCTGACGCCGAAGATGCCCTTCTCCAGGTAGGCGGTGAAGAAGCTCGCCTCCACGTCGTCCCGGCTGAAGCCCCACACGGTCTGGGTGAGGTCGTTGGTGCCGAAGGAGAAGAACTCCGCCGCCTCGGCGATCTGCGCGGCCGTCAGCGCGGCGCGCGGCAGCTCGATCATCGTGCCGATCGCCAGCTTCAGCTTCGTCCCCGTCGCCGCCTCGACCTCGGCGATGACCTGGTCCGCCTCCTCGCGGACGATCTCCAGCTCCTGGACGGTGCCGACGAGCGGGATCATGATCTCGGCACGCGGGTCGCCCTTGGCGCCCTTGCGCTCGGCCGCGGCCTCGGCGATGGCGCGGACCTGCATGGTGAACAGGCCGGGGATGACCAGGCCGAGGCGTACTCCGCGCAGTCCCAGCATCGGGTTCTGCTCGTGCAGCCGGTGCACGGCCTGGAGCAGGCGCAGGTCGTTCTCGTGCGACTCCTGGCGGGACTCGGCCAGTGCCACCCGGACCGACAGCTCGGTGATGTCCGGCAGGAACTCGTGCAGCGGCGGGTCCAGCAGACGGACCGTCACCGGCAGGCCGTCCATCGCGGAGAACAGCTCCACGAAGTCCTTCTTCTGCAGCGGCAGCAGCGCTTCGAGGCTCTCGCGGCGCTCGGCCTCCGTGTCGGCGAGGATCAGCCGCTCGACCAGCTCGCGGCGGTCGCCGAGGAACATGTGCTCCGTGCGGCACAGGCCGATGCCCTGGGCGCCGAAGCGGCGGGCGCGCAGCGCGTCCTCGGCGTTGTCGGCGTTGGCGCGCACCCGCAGCCGCCGCTTGCGGTCGGCGAACGCCATGATGCGGTGCACGGCCTCGACCAGTTGGCCGGCGTCCTGCGCTCCGGCGTGCATCCGGCCCTCGAAGTACTCCACGACGGGGGACGGGACGACCGGGACCTCGCCCAGGTAGACCTTGCCGGAGGAGCCGTCGATCGAGATGACGTCGCCCTCCTCCACCACATGTCCGCCCGGGACCGTCATCCGGCGGCGCTTGGTGTCGACCTCCAGTTCCTCGGCGCCGCAGACACAGGTCTTGCCCATGCCGCGGGCGACCACGGCCGCGTGGGAGGTCTTGCCGCCGCGCGAGGTGAGGATGCCCTCGGCCGCGATCATGCCGTCGAGGTCGTCGGGGTTGGTCTCCCGGCGGACCAGGATGACCTTCTCGCCCGAACGCGACCACTTCACGGCGGTGTACGAGTCGAAGACGGCCTTGCCGACGGCAGCGCCCGGCGACGCCGCGATGCCCCGGCCGACCTGCGCGACCTTGGCGTCCTCGTCGAACCTGGGGAACATCAGCTGGGCGAGCTGGGCGCCGTTGACGCGCTGGAGGGCCTCCGCCTCGTCGATGAGGCCCTGGTCCACGAGCTGGGTCGCGATACGGAAGGCGGCGCCCGCCGTGCGCTTGCCGACGCGGGTCTGGAGCATCCACAGCTGACCGCGCTCGATCGTGAACTCGATGTCGCACAGGTCCTTGTAGTGGTTCTCCAGCGTCTCCATGATCCGCATCAGCTGGTCGTACGACTTCTTGTCGATCGACTCCAGCTCGGCGAGCGGGACGGTGTTGCGGATGCCGGCGACGACGTCCTCGCCCTGGGCGTTCTGGAGGTAGTCGCCGTAGACGCCCTGGTGTCCGGAGGCGGGGTCGCGGGTGAAGGCGACGCCGGTGCCGGAGTCGGGGCCGAGGTTGCCGAAGACCATGGAGCAGACGTTGACGGCCGTGCCGAGGTCGTGCGGGATGCGCTCCTGGCGGCGGTAGAGCTTGGCCCGGTCGCCGTTCCAGGAGTCGAAGACCGCCTTGATGGCGAGGTCCATCTGCTCGCGCGGGTCCTGCGGGAAGTCCCGGCCGGCCTCCTTCTTGACGATCTTCTTGAAGGCGGTGACGAGCTTCTTGAGGTCGGCGGCCTCCAGGTCGGTGTCGACCGTGACCTTCCTGGCCTCCTTGGCCTTGTCGAGGGCTTCCTCGAAGAGGTCGCCGTCGACGCCGAGGACGGTCTTGCCGAACATCTGGATGAGGCGCCGGTAGGAGTCCCAGGCGAACCGCTCGTCGCCGGCCTGCTCGGCGAGGCCCTTCACGGACGTGTCGGAGAGTCCGATGTTGAGGACCGTGTCCATCATCCCGGGCATCGAGAACTTCGCGCCGGAGCGGACGGAGACGAGCAGCGGGCTGTCGGCCTGGCCGAGGGTCTTGCCCATGCGGGCTTCGAGGGCGTCGAGGTGCGCACTCACCTCGTCACGCAGTGCCGCCGGCTCCTCGCCGCTGTCGAGGTAGACCTTGCAGGCTTCGGTGGTGATCGTGAAGCCGGGAGGGACGGGGAGCCCCAGGTTGGTCATCTCGGCGAGGTTGGCGCCCTTGCCACCGAGGAGGTCCTTGAGCTCCTTGTTTCCCTCGGTGAAGTCGTAGACGAGCTTCGCTGCGTGGGGTTCTTCGTTTTCCGACACGGTCTCGACTCCCTCGAGGACGCGGTGGCTGCCCTGACGGCGAGGAACATACCCAGATCGAAGGCGCCTGGGTACGTCCACTCTCGTGTCATGCGCCTGTAACCACCCGTCCGCCAGTGGATCGAAAGTCAAGGCTTGGCAAGCCGTTACGGCCGGATGTTTTCACTTCTTGAACACATGAATCCTCAAAAGCGCCCCTGATCGCTCATGTGAGCAGGTAGCCCTCGCGTCTGAGTTCGATCGGTGAACGTTCCGACGGTGGCACCCAGTGCCACCCTTTGGAGAAGTGCAGTCGCCCGCAATCTGCTCATCTGAGCGCAACCCTTATCAAGGGTGGCGAGAATCACGCTCTCACAGCCGACCGGATGTCACCATGCGGACGCGTCGCGGAACTTTACCGACCGTAGTTTTGGCTGTTCGTGATGTTCATGCTGGCCTGTGACCTGGGCATTCCGGATCCGTTTACCGACCGGCTTCGGGATGTCCGTCGACCTGAGACGACCACAGGACTACTTCCAACGCCTCTGGAGCACCGCCTTCAGGGCCTCCGACCTCGCCCAGACGAACACCGACGACCAAGACGACTGCAAGAACGACGACGAAGGGAGGGCGGCATGACCGTCCCCGCACCGAGGACATCCGCCGCCCACACGGCCCGCCGCAAAAGCCAGTCTGGACACCCTGGAGCGTGTCCGCGCAGCGCTCCGTCAACTGCAGAAGGAGACGGCCGTGATCTCCGTCGCTGCGGTTGCCCGACGAGCGGCAGCCTCACGAACCTTCATCTACTCCAACCCCGAAGCCCACACCGCCGTCACCACGGCCATGGCCGCCGCTCACCACGACCGCGACCAAGCCACCACCGCCGAGGCCAGCGGCCGTGAGGCGTCATGGCGCGAGCGAGCCCTGAACGCCGAGGACGCGCTCAAGGCCGCGAACGCCGAGATCCTCGCCCAACGAACCCAAATCGGTGAACTCCTCGGTCAGGTACGAGACTTGGAGGCGGAATGGACCCAGGAATCCATCCTGCGGATCACCACCGAAAACACGTCCCTAAAGCAGCGGGTCCGCAAGCTCACCGAGGACAACCGAACCCTGGACGAACGCCTCAAGGCAGCCCGCTCCAACAACCGCTTCCAGGACCGACGAATCGCCGATCTCGAAGCTCAGCTCACCGAGCAAACCTGACCGCCATGACCCTCCGCGTCCCCGGCCGCCTCCAGCGGCCGGGGACGATATCCCACAAGGTCATGTCCCGATCATTTCGATCAGTCATAGAGCGGAGAGACTGTTTGACTGCCCTGAAGCGCCGCCAAGGGAATTGCCCTCCTACATTCCGGCTCGCTGAGATAGTGCAGGAGTTCCCTCCCGCCCCACGCTTTTACTGCGGTCGCATCAGGTCCAAGTCCTCTCCCCATGCGTCCAGTACCGCGTTGTGGCCGGCCCGTCGGGCCGCTGCCTCCACCTGCGCGAAGAGGGCACGCTGGGTGGACACGTCACCCGTTGCTGCGATGCGGTCCGCAGAGTCGAGCAGCATGACGGTGTCCCAGCCCGGCAGCGGAAACCGGGCAAGCTCCCACTCCAGATACTTGTTGAAAGGGCGAGGACGACGGTCGAGCGCGAAAAGCAACTCAAGCAAGAACCGGAAGCTGTCGGCGGCGTCGAGCCTGGATGCAAGCGCATGTCCGTCGCGATGGTTCTTGACTGAGCGGTAGAGGGAGTTGGAGTAGGCGTCGAGCCACTTGTCCGCCTCCTGGAAGGCTTCGTCAGCATCGAGCCGCGCCTTGTCAGCGAGGATTCGAGCGATACCTCCGTCAAGCCGATCGAGTAGGATCTCGGCCCGCCCGAGTGCGTATCGGTCAAAGCCAGGCATGCCAGCACTGCCGCGGAACTCATCAAGGGAGAGAACCACCAGATCGAGCTCCGGGGTGCGGTAACCAGCGAACCGGGTGAGGTCCGTCGTACTGTCACCGTCGAGAACGACATATAGATCGTGGTCAGAGTGTTCGGTGGTCATGCCCTCATGGGCCCGAGAACCCTTCAGGACAAGGCCGACAACAGCCGAGTCAGCGACCGCGAGCTCGACGAACGCGTCGTAGGTGATGGCCTTATGAAGAGTCATGGCTGAACTCCCGGTGTGGTGGTGACGGGTATGCCAACTAGACGGCCCCGATGAACACATCGGGCCGCCCACCGTCTGCAGCAGCGCTTGGCCGCCGCCCGGAAGATCAACGCACACGCAGACAGTACCGCGTAACAAGCCTCAAGGTCTCACCCTCGAGCGACCTCACCCACCCAGACCGCTCTGGGCACCAGAGGAGCAACGTGCAGTCGGTGTCGAGAGGAGCCACTAACATCATCACGGACATGTAAACTATGCATCACTGCAGGTCAGAGCAACCATCCAGCTCCCTGCGGTCGGTAAAAGCCCCGGAGGCCGCGCCGTCACACACCCAGCGCGACCAGCCGTTCCTCCACGCTCTCCGGGGCGTACAGGTGCTCCACGACCAGGGCCGCCGCACCCACCAGTCCGGCCCGCTCCCCCAGGCGCGAGGTCACGATGCTCAAGTGAGCCGTGGACCGCGGCAGCGCCCGCTGGTACAGCAGCTCCCGCACCCCGGTCAGGAAGGCGGTGCCCGCCAGGTCCCCGGCGATCATCAGCACCCCGGGGTTGAGCAGCGTCACCACGGTCGCCAGCACGTCCCCGACCTGCCGCCCCGCCTCCCGGGCCAGCGCCGCCGCGCCCGGGTGCCCGGCCGCCAGCAGATCCCGTACGTCCGAGCCGGAGGCCGCGGGCACCCCGGTGGCCGCCAGCCGCCGGGCCACGGCGCCCCCGCTCGCGACGGCCGCCAGGCAGCCCTGCGCCCCGCACCGGCACCGGGCGTCCGTGCCCACCCGGATGTGCCCGATGTCGCCCGCGCCGCCGTCGACGCCCCGGTACACCGAGCCGTCGACCACGACCCCGGCGCCGATCCCGGTGGAGACCTTGACCAGGACGAACGCCGAGCAGTCGGCGAAGCCCGTGCGCTGCTCGCCGTACGCCATCAGGTTGGCGTCGTTGTCGACGAGCACCGGGACCGGGGCGGCGCCGGCGGCCCGCGCGAACGCCCCGGCCAGCCGCTCCCGTATGTCGTAGCCGTCCCAGCCCGGCATGATCGGCGGCTGCACCACCCGGCCGGTGGCGCTGTCGACGGGGCCGGGGACGGCGAGCCCGATGCCGCACACCTGCCGCGGCGCGCGGCCCGCCTTCTCCAGCAGTGCGGCGAACCAGTGGCCGAGGTCGCCGAGCACCGCGTCCGGGCCGTCCTCGACGAGCAGCGTGCCGCTGTGCTCGGCGAGGATCCCGCCGCTCAGGGACACGACGGCCGCGCGGGCGTGCCGGGTGTCCAGATCGGCGGCGAGGACGACGGCGTGGGCGTCGTCGAACTCCAGGGTGACCGCGGGCCTGCCGCCGAGCGGCGAACCGACCGGGCCGCCCGCGCCCTCGCGCAGCCAGCCCGCGCGGAAGAGCCGGTCGAGCCGGTGGCCGACGGTGGCACGGGAGAGGCCGGTGGCCTGCTGGAGCGCCCCGCGTGTGACGGCCCGCCCGCTGCGCACCAGTTGGAGCAGATCTCCCGCGCTCACCTGACCCCGTGCGCTCATGCACACCCCCTTGTGTTTCTCAAGTTTGCCTTACATATTGAGTTTTGCGTGTTAACTAGACGTAACCCTACGGCGGCCACGACCGAACCGGTCGGGCCGGACGCCTTCCCGGGGAGTCCCGAGTGGATCGCACCGCCCAGCTCACCGCCCGAACCACCGCGCCCACCACGGCACATGACATCGCATACGATCCCCCGCCGGGCTCCCCGCAGCACCGCGCCGCCCGGGTGCTGGAGGCCAACTGGACGGGCTCGTCCACGGTGCCCTCGCGGGCGCTGTACCCCCACCAGTGGTCCTGGGACTCGGCGTTCATCGCGATCGGCCTGCGGCACCTGTCGCCGTCACGGGCGCAGACCGAGCTGGAGACGCTGCTGGCGGCCCAGTGGGGTGACGGACGCGTCCCGCACATCGTGTTCAACCCCTCCGTCCCGCTCGACGCCTACTTCCCGAGCCCCGACTTCTGGCGCTCCTCCACCGCGGGCCGCGCCGCCGGGGCCCCGCGCACCGTACAGACCTCCGGCATCGTCCAGCCACCCGTGCACGCCCTGGCCGCGTGGCTGGTGCACGAGGCGGACCCCGGGCTGTCGCGGGCGCGCGGCTTCCTCGCCCGGGTGTATCCGCGGCTGGCCGCCTGGCACCGCTATCTGCTGCACCGGCGGGACCTGGGCGGCGGCGGGCTCGCATCCGTCGTGCACCCCTGGGAGCAGGGCATGGACAACAGCCCCTGCTGGGACGCCCCGCTGGCCCGGGTGACCCCCGCCCCGGCCCGCTCCTTCCGCCGCGCCGACCTGGACCACGGCTGCGCCGGGGACCGGCCCACGGACCTGGACTACGGGCGGTACGTGCGCCTCGCGGCCGACTACCGCGACGGCGGATACGCCGACGGGGCGGGCGCGTTCGCGGTCGAGGACCCCGCGTTCAACGCGCTGCTGATCGCCTCGGAGCACGCACTGGCCCGGATCGCAAGGGAGTTGGGGGCGACGGGCACCGCCCGGCACGCGCGCGCGGAGCGGCTGACGGCGGCGCTGGTGGAGCGGATGTGGGACCCGGCGCGGGAGATCTTCCTCTGCCGGGACGTGCGCGGCGGAGGGCTGATCCCGGAGCGGGCGGTCTGCGGGCTGGTCCCGCTCCTGCTGCCGACGCTCCCGCGCGAGATCGCCGCGGCCCTGGTCCGCACGGCCGGCGGACCGCACTTCGGCCTCGGCGCCGCCACCCGTCTCGTCCCTTCCTACGACCTGCTCGGCGAGGCGTTCGACCGGCACCGCTACTGGCGCGGCCCCGCCTGGTTCAACACGTCCTGGCTGCTGGAGCGCGGTCTGCGCACGCACGGCGAGAGGGGCCGGGCCGACGCCCTGCGCACCGCGTTGCTGGACCTCGCCGCCGCGTCCGACCACGCCGAGTACGTCGATCCGTACACCGGCGAGGCGTGCGGGGCCACCGGCTTCGGCTGGACGGCCGCCCTCGCGCTCGACCTGCTGCACGCGCGCGGGGCGCCCGCCGAAGCCGATGCGGCCGGGCAAGCCCGGGAAGCGAGGACGGACCGCGGGGACGAGGAAACCGAGCACAGCGAGCGCACCGAGCACACCGAGCACACCGAGCAAGCCGAGCAAGCCGAGCAAGCCGAGGGTGACATGGGATTGCAGAGAGGGGACGGGGGATGACGGACCGGCATCATCTGCTCGTGTACGGGGGCACGTTCGCCGCGGTGGGCGACGGCGGGGACATCAGCGGGATGCGGGCGGCGGGCTCGCCCGAGGGGCTGTTCGTGCGCGACGCGCGGCATCTGAGCCGCTGGCAGCTGACCGTGGACGGGGCGGTGCCCGAGGTGCTGAGCCCGGTCGCCGACGGGGACGCCGCGCGCTGCGTGCTGGTCCCGCGCGGCGGCCGCGACGAGCCTTGCGCGTACACGCTCTTTCGTGAACAGGCCGTCGGGGACAGCTCGTTCGTGGAGTGCCTGCGGGTGACCAGCAACCGGCCGGTGCCGTCGTCGGTTCGGCTCGCGATCACCGCCGACGCCGACTTCAGCGACCAGTTCGAGCTGCGCTCGGACCACCGTACGTACGTCAAGACCGGTGCCGTGCGCTCCCGTCAAGTGCTGGACCACGGCGTGGAGTTCGCCTACCGGCGCGGCGCCTGGCGGTCGGTGACGACCGTGGCGGCCGACCCGGCGCCGGACGCCGTCGAGGAGACGGGCACGGGCGCCCGGCGGCTGGTGTGGACGCTGGAGCTGCCGCCGCACGGCACGGCGGAGCTGACCCTGCGCGTGATGGCCCGTCCGCACGGCGAGCGACGGGCCCTGCGGGTCCCGCGCTCCCCGGCCGCGCTGAGCGGCCGGCTCCTCGCCGAGGAGGGCGAGTTCGTGGCGGGCGTGCCCCTCCCGACGGGCTGGCCCGAGCTGGCCGCGGCCTGTGCGCGCGGCCTCGCCGATCTGGCCGCGCTCCAGGTCCCGGCGGCCGGCCCGGACGGCGAGGAACTGCGCGTACCGGCCGCCGGGGCGCCCTGGTTCCTCACGCTCCTGGGCCGGGACGCGCTGCTGACCTCGCTGTTCACCCTGCCCTACCGGCCCCGGCCGGCCGCCGACGTACTGGCCGCGCTGGCCGCCACGCAGGCCACCCGGACCGACGCCGACGCGGTCGCCCAGCCCGGGAAGATCGTGCACGAGGTGCGGCACGGCGAGCTGGCCCACTTCGGGCAGGTCCCCTACGGCCGCTACTACGGCTCGGTGGACGCGACGCCGCTGTTCCTGGTGCTGCTGGGCGCGTACGTGGAGCGGACCGCCGACGCGGCCGCGGCCCGCCGTCTGGAACCGCACGCGCGGGCGGCGGTCGGCTGGATGCTGGACCACGGCGGGCTGACCTCGCGGGGATACCTGGTCTACCGGGCCGACCAGGGCGGGCTCGCCAACCAGAACTGGAAGGACTCCCCCGGCGCCATCTGCTCGGCGGACGGCACCCGGCCCGGCGGCCCGGTGATGGCGGCGGGCGCGCAGGGCTACGCCTACGACGCGCTGCGGCGCACGGCCTGGCTGGCCCGCACGGTGTGGGGGGACGCGACGTACGCGGCGCTCCTGGAGCAGGCCGCGGCCGATCTGCGGGACCGCTTCCAGCGGGACTTCTGGATGCCGCGCCACGACTTCCCGGCTCTCGCGCTGGACGGCGAGGGCAACCAGCTGGACGCGCTGGCCTCGGACGCCGGGCATCTGCTGTGGTCGGGGCTGCTGGACAAGCAGTACGGCGAGTCGGTGGGCCGGCGCCTGCTGGAGCCGGACTTCTTCTCCGGCTGGGGCGTGCGCACGCTGGCGTCCGGGCAGCCGGCGTACCACCCGCTGTCGTACCACCGGGGTTCGGTCTGGCCGCACGACAACGCGCTGACGGCGCTGGGCCTGGCCCGTTACGGGCTGCACGACGAGGCCCGTACGGTCGCGCACGCCCTGGTCGACGCGGCGACGGCGACCGGCCACCGGCTCCCGGAGGTGCTCGCCGGATACGGCCGCGACACCCACCCCGAGCCGGTCCCCTACCCGCACGCCTGCGCACGCGAGTCCCGCTCGGCGGCGGCCCCGCTGGCCCTGCTCACGGCGATCGGCGGCGCCTGAACCACCCGGTGACGCGGGGCGCGGGAGGGCCGGGCCCGGCGGTTGGCCGAACGTTTGCCGGGTGTTTGCCGCGGCCCGGCCCGCGGACCTGAACGCACCTCGCCGGCGGGCCGTACGGAACGGCGGCGGACCCCGGGTCCGCCGCCTCACCGGGTTACGTACGGAAGGACCTCCGGGTGTCTGTCTCCACACGCCGCGACCAGCCGC
>NZ_AGBF01000182.1 GCF_000225525.1 Streptomyces zinciresistens K42
GCCACGCCGTCCCGGCGCGCGGCGGACGGCGTACGGGAAGCGCTGCGCGCCGCCCGCGAGGACAGGCTGCGGGCTCAGGCGGAGGCGGAGAACGCCCGCGGCACCCGACCGCCCCGCCGCCCCGGGCACGCCCCTGACCCCGCCCCGCCCCACGCCCAACGCGCCCGCGACGTACGGCGACTGCTCGCCGACGCCTTCCGCATGCCGGCCGGCGACACGGGGTCCGACGCCGGCGACACACGTACCGGCGCCTCCACCGGGTCCCCGCCCGCGGCGCCCCCGAAGCGCGGGAAGCCCGCCGATGCGGCCGTACCGGGGCCGGCGGGGCGGACACCCCCCGCCACGGCCGCCCCCGCCGACCCGTCCCCGACCACGCCGCCCGAGGCAGCGGCCCCGGCCGTCCCGCAGGTCCCGCGTTCCATGGCCGCCCCGGGCCGGGACGGCGAACTGCGGCGTACCTTCCCCGCGTTCGCGCCCCGCCCCTCCGGCGGGACCGGCTTCGCCGAGACCTGGTGGGGCAACGCCTGGGTGAGCGCCCTGGAGCGGGGCGCGCTCGACGTCGAGCGGCTGGCCCGCGGCCGCGGTTACGCCGAGCACGGCAACGTCGACGCCATCACGGTGACACCGGGCCTGGCGCTGGCGTACGTCCGGGGCAGCCGCCCCCGCCCCTACCGCGCGCAGGTACGGCTGAGGACACTGGACGACCGGGACTGGGCGCGGTTCCTCGACGCCGTGGCCGAGCGGCCGGGACACATCGCGGCCCTGCTGGACAAGGAGATGCCCCGGTCCCTCGCGGAGTGCGGGGTTCCGCTGCTGCCGGGGCCGGGCGACCTGGACCCCCTGTGCAGCTGCCCCGACCGCGGCCACCCCTGCAAACACGCCGCCGCGCTCTGCTACCAGACGGCACGCCTGCTGGACGCCGACCCCTTCGTCCTGCTCCTGCTGCGCGGCCGAGGCGAGCGCGAACTGCTCGACGCCCTGTCCCGGCTCAGCGCCGCCCGCACGGCCCGCGACGCGCAGGACAGGGAACCGCACCCCCAGGCCGGCGTCCGCGCCACCGACGCCCTCGATCCGCAGCGCCGGCTCCCGCCCCTGCCCGCCCCGCTGCCCGCGCCGCCGCACCCCGAGCAGCCGCCCGTCCTGCCCGCCGCCCCGGACGGGCCGGACGCCTTCGCGCTGGACCAGCTGGCCACCGACGCGACGGTGCGGGCGCACGCCCTGCTCACCACCGGCCGCGACCCGGTGGGCGGCCTGACCCTGTGGCAGGACGCCGTCCGGATCGCCGCCGCCCGCCCCGGAGCCGGCCTCACCGCGGCCACCCGCTCCCTGTACTCCTCGCTCGCCTCCGCCGCCGGCCGCACGTCCGCCGAACTGGCCCGCGCGGTGGCCGCCTGGCGGCAGGGCGGACCGGAGGGCCTCGCCGTCCTCGAAGAGCCCTGGGACCCGCCCGCCGGCCGCTTCGACCGCGCCCGGCCGCTGCTCCTGGCGGCGGACCTGCCCGCGTTCCGCCCCTGGCGCAACCACCTCACCCACCCGCGCGGCCACGTCCAGCTCCGCTTCGGCCGCGACGGGCTCTGGTACCCGTACGAGTCCGAACCGGGCCAGGACGACTGGTGGCCCCGCGGCACCCCCGACCTCGACCCGGTCGGCGCCCTCACCGGCCTCGGCACCACCCCGTAGGCCCGGCGCCCCCGCCCGCCGCGCACACGCGCCCGCCCGACGCCCCCGCGCGCACCGACGAGTCCGCCTCAAGGACACACCCGGGCCGCCCCGTCCCGCCCCGCGGCGCCGGCCACCCGGACCCGCGCGGATCGGGTGAAGGCGGCGTGAGGTTCTCGGCCCCTCGCTCGGCACCACCTGGCGCAGGTTGTAGAGACCGTCTGTGGGCGTCCAGGCCAGTCCATGGTATGTGCGTTGTAGCAGGTCAGGACTTTGCGGTCCGGCTGCAACGGCCGCACGGGCGCCCACTCCGCGTCCGAAGTGTCCGACGGATGTCGGCGCACCCGATCGGGATGATCGGGTGCGTTGCGGTACACGTGCGCAAAGCAATCGCACGACACGGCGGGCGAGTTGAAGCGACGGGGCTCGGGCGCGTACAACAACGACAACAGGGCCTCCGGGAACCGCTCGGAACGGGATCGCACCCCCGAGCTGCCAGGAGGTCCTGCCTTCATGCGCGTGCCGCTGGAAGAGCACCCGACCAGGAATCCGTTCGATCCACACGTTCCAGGATCGGTTGAGATACACCTTCTGCTAGGTGACACCTGACCTGGCTTGCTGAGAGGTGCCCTGGAAGGACGGTGCAGTGCCCAAGCCGTATCCGAAGGAGTTCCGCGAGGACGTCGTGCGGGTCCCGCCGCTGTCACCCGATCATGCAGCAGTCCCGAACGACGCGCGTTGGTTTGGCCAAGGCGGGTGGACGCCACGGTGACGCGCGCCTGTTGCCCCCCGAGGCGGTGCGGCCCATGTGAATCAGATTGGGCCGCACCGACTGTGGAGTTCTCAGAACGGGGTCAGGCGATGCCCTTGATGTCGTGCCAGCCGCCGGGTCCGACGAGGACCGGCGGTTGCGCTCCGCCGGTCGCCCGGCCGGGGTGGAGCATCAAGTTGCCCTCGCCCGCGACCAGGTGGGTGGACCACAGGTCGGTGACGGCGTCTCCGTTGGCGTCGCCGGGTGCGGTCATCAGCGGGTGGGTGGCAGCGGGCAGGCCGGTCGCGTAGGCGGTGCGGGATGCCGGGTCGGCCAGGGAGGCGGGGTCGGTGGTGCCGTCCACGCCGGGCTTGCCGCGCTGGAGCCAGACCTCACCGGTGACGGTGTCGCGGGCGATCAGGTCGGTGTGGCCGTCGCCGTCGAGGTCGCCGGGGGAGACCAGGGTCATGTTCTTCCAGCCGGTGTCGGCGATGGGATAGCCGTAGTCGAGGTAGCCCCCGGCGTAGCCGGGCAGGTACCACAGGGCGTCACCGATCACGGCGGCGAAGTCGACCTTGGCGGCATCGGGATCGGCTCCCAGGTCACCCAGGGAGACGAGCTGGTCGATGGAGGAGGGGTCGATGTACTCGGGCTCGCCCGGCGGGGCGAACTGGCCGATCTCCTGCCGGGTCTCCTCATCGACGCGACCGACGCCGTCGGTCGGGTAGAGCCACAGCTTGCCGTCGTTCCGGCGGGCGATCAGGTCCTCGTACCCGTCCGCGGTCCAGTCGCCGCGGTGGGTGATCAGAGATCCCGCCCACTGTCCGGTGGTGGATACGTCCATCCGCGTGCCGAAGCGGCCTTGGGCGGTGCCGGGATAGAAGCGCAGGTTGCTGTTCGCGTCCACGGCGTAGAGGTCGGGGCTGCCGTCGCCGTTGAGGTCACCCGGCTTCTCCGGGGTTCCGGGGCTGGACGCGTAGAACAGGTAGGCCTGAGTGTCGGACTTGTTGCCAGCCGCGTCGTGGCTGACGACGTACAGCGTGTGCGGACCGGTGTGGGTCGGAGTGAGCCTGACCGTGACGGAGCCGCCCGCCGACGACGGAGTGGCCACGGTCGTGGGCGGGTTGGTGTTCAGTCCGTAGCTGTACTTCACGACGTCGGAGACGCCCCCGGAGGTCAGGGTGAACGATCCTTCGGTCCGGGCCGGCGCGCCCCACGCGCCGTCGTCACCGCTCGGGAACTCGGAGGAGGTCACGCCGGGCGGTGACGAGGGACGGCTGGAGTCGAAGCCGAACGCGCAGCCGCCGCCGGTGGGGGTGTAAGCGGTGGATGTGTAGGCGTCGAGGGCAGACACCTTCCAGGAGAACCGGCCCCCGGACCCGAAGCCCTCGTAGCGTTTCAGGTCGTCTTTGGAGACCACGGTGGAGGCCACGCTGCCCGAGGTGACCTGGACATCGCGGTTGACGACGAGGACCCCGTCCGACGCGTCGTTGGGGTGCTTACCGGTGGGCCACAGGTGGAATCGCGCCTTGACGGTGCCTCCGTCAGGGTCGGACACCTTCGCCCTGAGGGTCACGTCCGTGTTGCCCAGGGTGACGTAAGGGGCCGCATTGCATGCCGTGTCCGTGCTGGTGGAGGGCGAAGTCTGCAGACTGGAAGGGATGTTGGGCTTACGGTTGTAGCTGGTGATCATCTTCGGGTTGTTGTCGAACCGCTTCCACGTGTAGGTGTCCGTCTCCGAGGTGGAGCGCAGCCCGACAGTGATGTCGGCCCAGTTGCCCGCGGCCGCGCGCTCGGCCGCGACCTTCGCGTCGAAGTCGACGCCGCGGGCGGCACAGCTGGAGTTGTAGCCGTAGGCGAAGGACTTGGACTGGAGCATGGTGGACCACGAAGGCTGCTTGTTCCATGTGGTCTGGTTCGATATGGCTCCGGTGAGCCACAGTTCGGTGCTGCGCCCGGAGCAGGACCAGGAGTACGTGTTGGTGACCTGGAACTGGGCGGAGAGGACCTGTACCCCTCCCAGGCCCTTGGAGTTGAGGCGGAAGAAGGCGCGGGACTTGCCGCCGGAGTCCTGTTCGTAGCCGACGCGCGGCTGGTCCTTGTAACTCCCGTTCCAGTTGGCGCCGTTCCAGTAGGAGGTGGAGGGGTAGCGGGAGTAGGCGATGGTCCACGCCTGCCGTGCGCCGTTGAAGTTGGGGTCGAGGTAGACCGGGTAGGTGGTGGCCTCGCCGTTGAGCAGGCCCTGGTCGGGCGTGAGCGTCAGGGCGTCGGGCGTGAGGGTCAGTGGCAGATCGGCCGTCTGGGCGCGGGGTTCGGACTCCTGGGCGAGGGTGGCGCGGCGGGCCACCCCGGTGGTCGAGGAGTCCCACATGCGCGGCGTCGAGGTGGAGAAGACCTCCTGACCCTGCGGGGTGACGGCGCGAAGGGTGTCGGACGCCTCGTCCTTTTCGACCCGCACCCCGTCCGTTTCGAGGCCGTAGGTGATGGTCTTCAGGCGGGGCTGCGCCGCGGCCTGCGCGTTCTTCACGATGAGGACGTGTCCGAAGCCGTCCAGCTTCGCCGAGACCGCCAGGTCGACGCCGGGGAGGACCTCCGGGTAGGTCGCGGTGGGGCCTTCCAGCCGTGGTTGCGGCAAGGGGTCGGGCCACTTCAGGGTGACGCTGCGTCCCTTGGCGGTGAAAATGGCCAGTTCTTTGTCGCCGCCGGGGGAGAAGGTGACTTGGCCTGGGGCCGCCTTGGGGGCGAGCCGGTCGCCGCTGCGGGCCAGATCCGTGTTGATCGCCTGCCACTTGCCGGCGCGTTTGACGCGCACCGGTGCGGTGTATTCGGTGCGGCGCATGGTGCCGTCGGGCATGGCGTGGACCTCGCCCGTCTCCGTACGGGCCGAAGTGACTTCGACCGGTTCGCCCTCGGCCGTCGCGCGTGCGGACGCCTTGGCCTCGGCTGCCATGAGGACAGTCGCGTCGTCAGAGGCATCTATCGGCTGCCCTGGTACGGCGATTGCGGGGATCGTGCCTGCGAGGCAGGCAGTGGTGACGAGGCTGGCAAGGAGTGCTCTGCTGCGCCACCGTCTCGATCTGCCCGGTATGTGCGCCATATGGTTGCCTTCTTCTGTTCGAGGGGTCGATATCGCAAGTCGCGCAGGGGCGTTCGGGCCGCGTGTGTATTGCGAGGGGCTTTTTCCGGCCACTCGGACGCGGATCACGCCTTCCTGGCGATCAGGGGTGCGTAGTCCCAGTTACAGGCACATGAAGGAGAAGGTCAAGGATTGACTTTACCTTCACTTTAACTTTACGTTGTGCGTCTCTCGGCGATCTTGTGAGGATTCCCTCGTGTACGTGGACACCACGCTGCCCAAAATCCGGTACCTGGCTCACGTCCTGGTCACCCTCACCATCGTGGTCATGGTGGCGCTCATGGTGTCCCTGATCCCGGGCGTGAACGTCGCCCAGGCGACGGAGCAGAAGTCCGATCCGCCGGGCTTACGGAACGAGAAGTCCATACCCGGCGAGGTGTTCACGCCGAAGCAGCGGGAGCGTCCCAACGGAGCGGACCGCGACTGGAAGGCGTCTGAGGCGAGTTGGCCCGCCGGTAAGCGGACCGCGCCGATCGCCGCGGCCCCGGCCGGGGGCAGGTCGGCCTCCGTCGGTACGAGCCCGGTGTCGGTGTATCAGGCCAGTGGTGCCCGAACCGCGAGCGGCGCTGACGCGGGCCTCGTGGACATCGAGGTCCTGGACCGGAAGGCCGCCGAGAAGGCGGGCGTCAACGGGGTCCTGTTCACGGTGACCCCCACCGTTCCGGCCACGGCGGGCAGGGCCGGGTCCGCGACGGCCGTCGCACCCTCGGGTAAGGCCCGAGTCACCTTTGACTACGCGAAGTTCGAGGGCAATTTCGGTGCGAACTGGGGCTCCCGCCTGGAGCTGATCGACACCGCCACCGGTAAGTCCGTCACCCGGAGCAACGACTCCTCGGCGCGTCAGCTGACCGGTGAGATCAACCTCCCCGAGGCGCGCGCGGGCAAGGCCGAGCCGCTGGCCCTGGCAGCGGTGGCGCAGGCGGCGGGTTCGGGCGGCGACTACTCCGCCACCTCACTGTCCCCGTCCGGTTCCTGGATGGGAGGCTCCTCTTCGGGCGGCTTCTCGTGGACCTACCCCGTGGACGCGCCGGCGGTCCCGGGCGGGCCGGAGCCGGAGGTCGCACTGGGCTACTCCTCGCAGGCCATCGACGGGCGTACCGCCTCGACGAACGCGCAGTCCTCGTGGATCGCCGAGGGCTGGGACTACGAGCCCGGGTTCATCGAGCGCAGGTACCGTTCCTGCGCGGACGACCAGGGCACCGGTGCCAACAACCCGGGCCAGGCGGGCAGGACCGGGGACCTGTGCTTCGGTTCGGACCAGATGGTGATGTCCCTGGACGGGTCCTCGACCGAACTGGTCAAGGACGACACCAGCGGCACCTGGCGGCCGGCGGACGACGACGGCTCCAAGCTGGAACGCAAGACCGGCGCGGACAACGGCGCCCGCGGCGGCGAGTACTGGGTCCTGACCACCACGGACGGCACGCAGTACCACTTCGGTCTCAACAAACTGCCCGGCGCCGCGGCCCAGCGGACCGACTCCACCCTGACCGTTCCGGTCGCGGGCAACCAGGCGGGCGAGCCGTGCTACGCCTCCGCGTTCGCCGACTCGTTCTGCGACCAGGGCTGGCGCTGGATGCTCGACTACGTCGTCGACCCGCGCGGCGACGCCATGTCCCTGTGGTGGGCCAAGGAGTCCAACTACTACGGCGGCAACAACAAGCCCGCCGGGATGAAGTACGACCGCGGCGCCTACCTGAAGAACATCGACTACGGCCAGCGCGCCGACAAGCTGTTCACCCAGAGCGCCGCCGCGCGCATCGCCTTCACCGTGGCGGAGCGCTGCATACCGGGCTCCGGTTTCACCTGTGCGGAGGCCGACCGGACGCCGGCCAACGCCAAGTACTGGCCCGACACCCCCATCGACCAGCAGTGCAACGCCGGTGAGCAGTGCAAGGACAGGAACTCCCCGACGTTCTGGTCCACCAAGCGCCTCACCAAGATCACCACCCAGGTCAACAACGGCGGCTTGAGAGACGTCGATTCCTTCGCCCTGGACCAGAGCTTCCCCGCCACCGGGGACGGCACTTCGCCCGCCCTGTGGCTGAAGTCCGTCGAGCGCACCGGTTACGGCCAGGACGGCACCACCGCGACTCTGCCGAAGGTCACCTTCCGCGGTGAGCAGATGGACAACCGGGTCGACGGCCTCGAAGGTCTGGAGCCGTTCTCCCGCTACCGCGTCAACGCCGTGGACACCGAGAACGGCGGCACGGTCGGCGTCACCTACTCCCCGCAGGAGTGCAGGCGCGGCGGCACGATGCCCGCCGGCCCGGACACCAACACGCTGCGCTGCTACCCGCAGAACTGGACGCCGAAGGGCGCCCTGGAGCCGATCACCGACTACTTCCACAAGTACCTGGTCACCCAGGTTCGCGAGGAGGACAACGTCACGGACGCCGTGGCCAGGGTGACCAGCTACGAGTACCTGGGCGGAGCGGCCTGGGCCTACGACGACTCGGAGAACACCGAGGCCAGGCGACGCACCTGGTCGCAGTACCGCGGTTACGAGAGGGTCCGCACCCGGCTGGGGTCCGGCACCGACGTCAGGCAGCTGACCGAGAACCGCTACTTCCGCGGCATGCACGGGGACAAGCTGCCCTCGGGCACCCGCTCGGTGGAGATCGAGGACTCCGAGGGCGGCAAGATCACCGACTACCCGCAGTACCAGGGCCAGTTGCGCGAGGAGATCACGTACGCCTCCGACGGCGGAGCGATCGCGGCGGCCACCAAACTGACCCCCGCCGCCGTCAAGACCGCCGAGCGCGAGCGCGCCGGCACCACCCCGCTCCAGGCGTACATGGTGTCCCCGGTCACGTCCGAGACTCGCGAACACGTCAAGGACTCGACGTGGCGGCGCAGTTCGGAGACCACGACGTACGACAGCGACGGACTGCCCACCCAGATCGAGGAGACCACCGGATCGGGCCGGAAGGCGTGCACCAGGATCGAGTACGCCCGCAACACCGCCCAGCACATCCTCGACACCGAGTCCCGAGAGGTCACCACCACCGGAGCGTGCGGAGCCCCCGGCGGGAAGGTCGTCGACGACACCCGGTCCCTCTACGACGGAGGCGCCTACAAGGCCGCCCCGACCCAGGGCCTGGTCACCGAGGTCCAGGAGCTCAACGCTGCGGGCGACGGCTACATCACGGTCGACCGGACCGAGTACGACATCCACGGCCGGGAGATCAGGACCTTCGACGTCGAAGGCAACGAGACCCGGACCGCCTTCACCCCGGCCACCGGCGCCGTCCCCACCAAGCAGGTCGACACCGACCCGCTCGGCCAGACCGAGACCACCGAGTTCGACCACCGGGGCCTGCCCACCGCGGAGCTCGACGCCAACGGCAAGCGCGTCGACATGCGCTACGACCCGCTCGGGCGTCTGCTGAAGGTCTGGGACATCGACCGGAACCAGGCCACCCAGTCCGCGTCCGCCGAGTACGACTACACCATCCGCAGCGACGGCCCGACGGTCGTCACCAGCAAGACCCTGAAGGGCGACGGCTCGTACGCCACGAGCTACGAGATCCTCGACGGGCTGCTGCGCACCCGCCAGACGCAGGACGCCGCGGTCGGCGGTGAGGGCCGCATCGTGGGCGACACCTTCTACGACAGCGCGGGCCGCGCGTACAAGAGCAACGACGGCTACTTCAACGAGCAGAACGCCGCCCCCAGCCTGCTGAGCGTCGGCGACAACGCGGTCCCCTCGCAGACCCGGATCGACTTCAACGGCCTCGGTGAGGAGACCGCCGAGGTCACCTACAGCTACGGCGACGAGAAGCTCCGCAGCACCACCGTCAAGGACGGCGACGCCGTCACCGTCATCCCGCCCAAGGGCGAGACGGTGACCACCACCTACCAGGACGCCGACGGCCGCGACACCAAGCTGCGCGAGTACACCGAGGCCGACCGGTCCGCCTGGCAGGACACCGTCTACAGCTACGACGACCTGGACCAGCTGACCAAGGTCACCGAGCCCGGCGGCGGCGAGTACACCTTCACCTACGACGCCCGGGGCCGCCAGACCTCGGCCACCGACCCCGACGGCGGCACCACGCGCTTCGAGTACGACCGCGGCGACAACGTCACCGCCACGGTCAACGCCCTCGGCAAGAAGCTGGTCACCACCTTCGACAAGGCAGGGCGCGCCACCAGCCTGCGCGAGGACTCCGCGGACGGTCCCAAGCGGGCCGAGTGGACCTACGACACCCTCGGCAAGGGCCTGCCCGTCGCGTCCGTCCGCTACGACAAGGACGGCAACGCCTACCGCGACGAGGTGACGGAGTACGACGCCAACTACCGGCCGCGTACCACCAAGACCACCATCCCGGCAGCAGCCGGAAAGGTCGCGGGCGAGTACACCTACACCTACTCCTACACGTCCACCGGCAACCTCGCCTGGGTTGAGCTGCCCAAGGTCGGCCCGATGGCCAAGGAACGTCTCGTCTTCCGGTACAACCGCGACGACCTGCCCATCTCCCTCTCCGGCGCCGCCAACTACGTCACCGACATCACGTACTCCAAGTACGGGGAGATCCTGCGCTCCGAGGCCGGGCCCGCCGGCAGGAAACTGTTCTCCACCTACTTCTACGACGACTTCACCCGCCGGACCGACCGCGTCGTCCACGACCGGTCCGTCCAGCCCGGACGTATCGACGACACCACCTACGCCTACGACGAAGCGGGCAACGTCACCGCCATCTCCCGCACCCCGGGCGAAGGCATGCCCGACGCGCAGTACGGTACCGACACCCAGTGCTTCGCCTACGACCAACTGCGCCGTATGACCTCCGCCTGGACGGCGGGGGAGAAGTGCGCCCCGGACGGCCCGAGCAAGGAAACGGTCGGCGGGCCCGAGCCGTACTGGCAGTCCTACGAGTTCGACGCCTCCGGCAACCGCACCAAGCTGGTCGAGCACGACCCGGCCGGGAACGTGGCCGAGGACATCACCCGCACCTACAGCTACGGCGGCGACGCGGGCGGCCCGAACCGGCTGAGGGAGATCACCTCCGCCGGCGCCGACGGCACCACCAAGACCACCTTCGGCTACGACAAGGCCGGCAACACCACCACCCGTCAGAACGGCGGCACGACCCAGTCACTGTCCTGGGACATCGAAGGCAACCTGGAATCCGTCACCGAGCCCAGGGCAGGCGGAGGCGAGAAGAAGACCTCCTACTTCTACGACGCCTCCGGTGAGCGCCTGCTGCGTACCGGCTCGGACGGGGCCACCACCCTCTACCTCGGGGAGACGGAGCTGACCGTCAGAGCGGACGGCACCGAATCGGTGGAGCGTTCCTACGCGCACCCCGACGGCGCCACCACCGTCCGCTCGTCCGACGGCGGACGCGAGGTGCTGCTCGCCGACCAACAGGGTTCCACGCAGACTTCCGTCGACATGACCGAGGCGGGCATGCCGGTCACCCGGCGTCTGCTCACCCCGTTCGGTGAGGACCGCGGCGCGGCTCCGTCGACCTGGCCCGGACAGCGAGGATTCGTCGGGGGAACCCGCGACGCCGACACCGGTCTCACCCAGCTCGGCGCCCGCCCCTACGACCCCGCCACCGGCCGCTTCCTGTCCGTCGACCCCATGGTCGACTACCAGCAGCCGGCCACCATCAACCCCTACGCCTACGCCAACAACGCCCCCGCCACCTTCTCCGACCCCGACGGCCTCTTCTTCCCCGTTCTCGTCGGTATCGCGGCCCGCATCGCGATCCAGGCCGCCATCCGCGCCGCGGCCCGCCGCGCCGCACAGATCGCCGCCCGCAAGGCGGCCGAGGCCCTTCGTAAAAGGATCCTGGCCGAAGCGCGTAAGCGTGCCATCGCCGCGGCTCGGAAGAAGGCCGTGGCCAAGGCCAAGCGCGAGGCCGCCCGCAAGGCCGCCGCAGCGAAGCGCGCCGCCGCCCAGCGGGCCGCCCAGCGTGCCGCGGCGAAGCGTGCCGTGGCCCGTCAGGCCGCCGCACGCGCCAAGCAGCGTGCGCAGCGCGCCGCGGCGCAGAGGGCTCAGGCGGCCCGCGCCGCCGCCCGCAAGGCCAGACCTAAGCCCAGGCCGAAGCCGAAGTCCCAGCCGAGGCCCAGGACGAAGCCGTCGCAGAAGGCGAAGCCGGCTCAGCAGAGGAAGGCCAGCCCGAAGCAGTCGGTCGGCAGCCGGGCCCGCGAGGAGATCAGGAGCGAAGCCCGCGGACAGGCCGAAGACGCTGTCGCCGAACAGGCCAGCTGCCGGACCAACAGTTTCGTGCCCGGCACCCTCGTGGTGATGGCGGACGGAACCCGTAAGCGGATCGAGGACGTCAAGCTCGGCGACAAGGTCCTGGCCACCGACCCGAAGAGCGGCAGGACGACGGCGCAACCGGTTGTCTCCACGATCCTCGGCGACGGTACGAAGAACC
This sequence comes from Streptomyces zinciresistens K42, assembly GCF_000225525.1. Lineage (GTDB taxonomy): Bacteria > Actinomycetota > Actinomycetes > Streptomycetales > Streptomycetaceae > Streptomyces > Streptomyces zinciresistens. The sequence continues at coordinate 11,942 of NZ_AGBF01000182.1, forward strand.
TGGTCAAGATCACCATCCGGACGGGCGAGGCATCACCGGAGAACATCCGGGACGCTGCCCGGCCAGGCGGCGAGACAGACGGCGGGGTTCCCGTCGACACCGGGCTGCTTCAGGCCCAGCCGGGGGACGGCGACGGGAACGGCGCCACCACCGGTACGGGGACCGGGACGGTGGTCGCCACCGACGGACACCCCTTCTGGGTCCCGGCCCTCGGCAAGTGGGTGGACGCCGGTGAGTTGGAGCCCGGCCAGTGGCTCCAGACGTCATCGGGCAGCTGGTTGCAGATCACCGCGGTCCAGGCGTGGACGCAGAACGCCACCGTCCGGAACCTGACCGTTGCGGACACGAACACGTATTATGCGCTGGCGGGGACCACGCCGGTCCTTGTCCATAACTGCGGTGGCGCTCAATCCTTGGCCGACCGCGCATCCGAGATTCACGCTCAAGCGGGTAGCGAAATAGCTATGAGCAAGTCAACTGTTGCCGTAGTCAGTGCGCAAACCCCGAAGGGTGTCGTTAACGTGGTTGCGGGCAGTGGCCGTGGCTTGAATAGAGCACAGAAAGACATGCTTAGTGGAGTAGAGTTTCCCGCTCGAAACATCCCCGGAGCTCACGCGGAACAGAATGCACTCCTGTTCATCAATGAAATGGGGTGGTCGCCAATTGCCGGAGGCGCCTCAAGGAGTGTGTGCAGTGAAGTCTGTGCGCCGCTCATTCGGGCCGGTGGTGGTCGCATAACTGGTCGCGTCTACCAAAACGAATCAGGAACAAAGATTAGGACTTTCGAGTGGTGAGCATCGATTCGACTATCCGGGAGTTCTCGGAAAGTGCGAGTTCAGGCCAGATGAGGATCTTTGTCGCCTCGTGCGCAGAGCGAATGGCCCAACTCTTCACCGGTCTGGTAGGAACCAACACTGAGCGATCTCAGGACGTCGAGTTGGCGATCCGCTGCATGGATCTACTCTGGCAATCCCAGCCTCAAATCTCTTGGGATGAGATTGCCGAGAGTTTCAGCTCGTTGCCAGAGCTGGCGGGTGACGAGGAGCCTCCCGGCTTGCTGGCGTACGCCTACGACGCAGCCGCCACTTTGTATTACGCGGCAAAGTATAGAAAGACTGGGAATCTGGTAGATGTGGCCAGCTGCTCAAACCATGCACTCAACTCGGCTGAATACATCTCGGAAGAGCTGGACGACGGGGTGGATAGGTACGAAATCGAGCTCCGAAACCAAGTGGCTGACATCGCTTTGCTGTCCCAGACCGGCAACCCTGATGACCACGAGTTCATTCAGTCAATGAGGGGTCGTGCGCGAGAATTTGCACGCGCAAGACTGGCTGAACTGACTTCAGTGTAATTGGGCGTTGTTTTCGCCCCTGTCCTTCCTCAGGGGAGGGCGCCTAAATCGAAACTGCTAGAAACTACAGATGCCCCACCGATCAAATCGGTGGGGCATCTGTAGTGTTTGACGGCAGTAGTTGACGGCAACGTCAGCGGACGAGGGCGGCGTAGGGTGGCGGTTCGCGCCGTCGGGGCTGACCGCCTCGGTGGTATCCGTCAGTCGAGCGTGGTGCCCAGCAGGTCGATGGCGTCTCGCTGGAGGCGGAGCCTTACATGGGCGTAGACGGTGGCTGTGACGCCGATGTGGGCGTGGCCGAGGAGTTCCTTGATCACGACGAGCTCGACGCCCTGCTCCAGGAGGAGGGTGGCGGTGGAGTGCCGTAGGTCGTGGAAGCGAATCCGGCGGAGCCCGGCCCGATCGAGGAGGGCGCGGAAGCTGCGGTTGAGGTTCGCCGGATTCAATCGGGCCTCCTGCCGGCGTGCTGAAGACGAGGCCGGTGTCCCTCCAGTCCTCCGCTGCCGCCTCTCGTTCTCCTTCCTGTACCTCACGGTGTCCCTTGAACGACTGGATGCACTCGTTGGGGAGGGCGATGCGCCGTTCGGATGCGCGGGTCTTGGTCGGCAGGGCGGTCAGGCCCGCGGGC
>NZ_AGBF01000181.1 GCF_000225525.1 Streptomyces zinciresistens K42
GGCGGTCGTCCAGCCGTCGCCGGTCGGCTCTCTCAACGACCGTCCGTTGAGGGGATGTTGTGGGGTTTCGGGGGTTCGGTGTTGCGGTGCGCCATGTAGTCGGCTGAGAGCGCGCGAGAGGGACGGCTGTTGGGTGCCGTCCCTCTCAGTGCGGGTTGTTCTCTCTAGCCGTTCCTCTGGGCTATTCGGTGGTGAGACAGGCGGGGCACGTGACCCGCCGTTGCCACTCGTCAACCTTGCCGACAGCGCCACACACGGGCGCGCCGTTCCGAACCTTGTGCACGGTCATTACGTCGTCTCCGACCGTGCCCGGTGTCCAGTCATGGGCTGTCTGTCGCTGCACCGTTTCCATCACTGCCACGCTCCCGCCTCGAATCGGTACGGGCGCGTGATGTGCTCCCGGTAGGTCAGATGACCAGGGTTCGCTTTGAGGTGTTCGGCAGCCCATTGGGTGCCGTCTTCGGGGTTCTCTGCCCCGTCGCTGCTTTGGCCGCACCCCTTGCACTCGATGGCAAAGAGCACGGGGTCAGCTTCCGGCGTGCGGTCCGGCCTCAACGTGTACTCACGGAACCGGTAGATGGCGCGCGTCATGCCCACCCCTTACCGGCCGGAGCAAGCGTTCCGCTGTGCTCCGGATGCCGCTTGAGCAACACGTCACAGTCTGTGACTCGGCTCATGTTTCCGGCCTTACGCGCCTCTTCCTTCTCACGCCTCAACTGGGCGCACTCGGCGCACTGTGTGCCGCTCACGCGCCCCCCTCAACGTCGGGCAAGCGCGCGCCCCTGCTGTCTGCGACCCGCATGGTGTTGAACAGACATTCACTCAGCCGCTCAGCGACGAAGCGAAGCTCAACATCCGATGCGCTGTCGTTCTCCAAGACGGACAGCGCGTGATCGAACACCACTGACGAGTCTTGAAGTTGTGACTCTTCGAGCGAGTCAGCGAGTCGGGCCAGTGCACCGTTCTCACTGCCCGGTGCCAGGAAGGCGGGTTGTCCGTCGTCGCCTGTCCATGGCAGTAGGCGTCCCATCGGCCTACTCTCTGTCATGGCTCTGCCTGCCTCTCAGGTGGGGTCCATGCCCCCGGGCCGGTCGCACGGTCGCGGGGGTCTTTGCGTCTCGCTACACAACCGATCCCGCGTACCTGTAGGGCAGTTGACCAGCGTTGACTACGATGAGAGTCAACAGTCAACGGGAGCGACCCATGAACGATTTCAGCGATGCGGTACGGAAATCACTCAGGGAGCAAGGTAAGAGCCTTAGAGGTACGGCCAAAGCCTTGCATTACGACGTTTCCTATCTGAGTCGTGCGCTGAACGGGAAACAGGCGCCTTCCCCTGAGTTGATCCAAGCGCTTAACGAATATCTCGGCCTATCGCTGGAAGTCGAGAGCGCAACTCCCCATGACGACGAAATGGATGCGTGGGAACTTGCTCGGCGCGTACAGGCAAGTGATGTGGGATCAACAACTCTTGAACGGCTAGAGCGTACTTTCGATGACTTGGCTATGGCCTACCCCAAGTCAGACCCCGAAGACTTGTTGCGGAAGGTGCGAAAGCATTCAGCCTACGTATTGAAGCTACTTGACGCCAAGAAAACTCTGTCTGAACACCGGCGTTTGCTGGTCATTGGTGGTTGGCTTTCACTCTTGGGTGCCACGGTGCACATCGATCTAATGCAAGACGATGCCGCTACGGCGCGACTCGAAACAGCTGCAACGCTCGCCAGAGAGGCGGGGTATCTCGAAATAGAAGCCTGGTGTTATGAAACTGAGGCTTGGCGTGTTCTCACGGACGGTGATTACGTCCGTGCGGCGGAACTTTCTCGCGCGGCTCAGGAAATCGCTCCCGCCGGAACATCAGCCATGATTCAGGCGACGGCTCAAGAGGGTAGGGCGCATGCGCGATTGGGCAATGCGTCAGAGACCTATTCAGCTATTGAACGGGTACAGGACATGTCGGCTGTACTCGGCATCCCTGACACCCCCGAGCATCACTACCGGTACGATCCCGCTAAGTCGTTGTCCTATACGGCAACTACTCTCGCTTGGCTGGGAGACTCAGCGGCAGAGCCATACGCCCGCGAGGTAATCAAACGGCTAAGCCCTAGCGATGACGTGACTAAGTGGCCGCGTCGCGTAGCTTCCGCCAACATTGATTTGGCTCTGGTGTTACTGAAAGAGAACCGACTAGATGAGGCATGCGATTCTGCACAGAAAGCCATTCTGTCGGGACGAGTTGTGCCATCGAATCATTGGCGAGCGTTGGAAGTCGTAAAGGCAGTTGAAGCCCGTCAGCTTCCGGAGAGTGCAGACCTTCGAGAGGCATACCAGACACTCAAAGCTATTGAGCAGTAGCCATCATGCCGAGAGCCGCAATCCGAATCACGCCATGGTTCGCGCCACCGGTCGGCCGACCGGTGAGCCTCCAACCCTGAGAGCCGTTCTGAGCGCCGTTCGCAGCAAGTCTGACACTTCCTTCCCTCACGCACGCCGTTACCGGCTCCCGTGGCGGCCGTCCAGGACCGTCCATGGGTCCGGCCCGCCTCTGTCCTCAACCGGCGAACGTGCCCGGTACGTCTACCGGTTCACATCCTGAAGTGACGTACCGGCGCGCGGCCGTCTGCGGCCGTCCAGGGCGAGGCCGCGCGCTCCCTGGGGTACCGCTTACCGTCGCGTTCGCTGCGGCTCACAGCATGCGAACGGGGTCCCTCGCCTCAACGGCAGGAACCCCCACAGCAGACGGCCGTTACGCTCCCGGTTCGCTTACCTCACCCATCAGCGTTCGCACGCGAGGGTGACCAGTGAGCACAGGAAAGAGGGCATCCCATGTTCCGTCTGCTTTCCAGCGCCGCAGATGAGTTCGGACGGTCTTCCGGTCGGCAATGGTTGGCGGTAGATGCCTACCAGGAATGCGCAGGATTTCAGTACACACGGCGCCAGCCAACACACCGTGTTTGCTGAGTCGTTGGTCCGCCTTGTTGCCCTGACTCGGTTTGGGAAGGTGCTCAGCGACTTGTTCCCATAGGTCTGACGGGATGACATCCCGCACGGTGCACGGCACGTGTGTTACTCGCTCCCGCTTTACAGGCTGAGGACTTTCCTTTGGAGCGTTCTGCGGAGCGTTCTTCGGGCTGTCTTTCCGGGATGCTTTCCCGGAGGCCGGCTCGCGCATGAGGGCTTTGTCTTTAGTGGGGTTCGGAACGGTGATGTTCCCTCCGGAAGCGTGAGCGAGGATGAGCGCGTATTCCCTCACGATTGGAGCCAACAACCGTGCCCATGTGAGGCACTGTTCAGCGAGTTCGTGAGTGAGTGGTGCGACAAGTCGGCACGTACCCTCTCGGGTCTCGTGAAACTCCGACCGGTGAAACTCCCGAGCATCGATATCGAGAGCCCCGAGCATCCCCAACACGAACCGTTCGGCTTCCGGTCGTACGACTTCCAAGAGGTCGAGGGCGAATGAGTCGCGAGAGTCTTTGTCCAGATGCAGCATGCCGAATGCAGGGTCAAGCCCTACCGAGTGACACGCCAACACGCATTCCGCCTCTGCCAGCCGATAGCAGTAGTTCAGCATGGCGTTTACCGGGTCGGTTGCTCCGCGCGCTTTCCCGCTTGTGAGGTTCGCTCGGGAGACATAGACCGTCCAGTGAGCGGGAACCTTTTTCGCATCCGAGTCTTTCCATGGCATGGCTACGGTTCCGGTCCATGCTCCCCAATATGCGGATGCCGCCGCACCTTCCCAGGAACGGCAAAGGTCTACCGTTTCGGATTCCTGTACGCGTACCGCGCATGCGTCGATTTCCTGAGCGGCTTTCTCGTGTCCCATGGCCCGAAGGTTCGCAGACTGGCCGGATAGCTTCCGGCCGAGAATGAGTTTCACAATGTCGAGACCCACAGACTCATAGGGTCCGCCTTGACCGGCGAATGCCTGTACCCGACGCAACCGAGCATCGTTACCCGTGTCGGAGGACATGAGGGTTTCTCCGCTGCTGTCTGTGTAGACCAGAGAGATACCCACGTCCTTACACCACTGGACGGCATCGAACGTGAGGGAGCCCCGCGCGTTGAGTACGAGTATGCGGCGAACGTTCCGCTCAACCTTCGGGAGCTGTCGCGTGCGCCGGTGGGGACCGATGCCGTCTGAGATGACCAGGTGTCCGTTACGGACGTTGATCGTTGCGCCGTAGCCGTCAACGACGATGACGCGTGAGTCTGTTGACTCGCGCCGGTACACGTCCGCCACGGTCGGGCCGGTAGCAGGGTCCATGAGGACAGAGCTAGCCTGTGTGTGCACGTCGAACCTCCATCGTTCGGGGTGCCGCCCTGGTCAGTGCGCCAACACTGGCCGGGGCTCTTTTCTGTTGTGGGTTCCCAAGGTACCGCCGTTGCTCTGCGCCGTGTAGCCGTCCGGCAGGGGTGCCCCGGATCGTGGCTCCGTTCCTGGCCTGGTGTGTCGGTGGCTTGCTGGGTTGGGTCTGTACGTCATCGGTTTGACGTACAGGGGTGACGTACTCGGTGCGTGCCGTTCGTTGGCGCTGGTTATCCGTCTCTCTTTCTCTCTGGGGTTCGCGCCCCTAATTCGGCAGAGCTATACCGGTAGCCTTTCGTCTTTCAATCCGCAGACGCGAGCCGGCCTCTGAACACCGCATCTATTGCTGAGTCTTTTGTAGAGACCCGCTCACCTGCGGGTCCGGCGCCCCGGAAACTCGCGATTCGGGCACTTCGGAATTACCCACCCGCCAATTATCATAGAGGGTAGGGCCGGTGAACTGCGCCGGGCCGTTGATCTTGAAGTCTCTCGAACCTCAAATGATCCTCGAAAGGTAGCGCAATGGGAGACGATTTCCCCTACTACACAATGACGCAAGCGGCAGAGATGGCAGACGAATCATTCTTCACTATCCGCAATCGGATTCGCAGCGGAGTCATTGAAGTTGTGAAGACTCCTCTCGGGACGTTCATTCACAAGGATGTGATGAACGCATACCTCAAACGGCGTGGCCCGAAGAATGGTCGCGGATACTACCGTCTCAGTGACTTGATTCCCACCCAATCGGAAGAGGGTAACCGTGATGAATAACCACTATGACCGCGTGACTCCGGCAGTTGAGGACGCAACGGCGGAACGTCTGATGAATCAGGCTCTGTCTACAACCGGTGCGGAAAAGGAAGCCGTCACAGCCAAACTACAGCGGCACCTCATGACCACGTACGGCGTTGATTTCGACTCGGATTCGCCGGAACTCATGGACGCTCCCGACGCCGAATCAGAGGCACTGTTGCGCATAGAACAGAACCCAAAAAGTTCACCAGCCCAGAGGTTCCGTGCGCAGACAGAGCGACAGAACATCATCCGAGATTCGTTCGGCTGGTTCCTGATTGCCTGTTTCGTGGCACTCACGATGCCCGGAGCCTTCACGGCCGGTATCGCTGCAACCGCGCTCGCAATCGTAGTGCTCGCCAGTATTGCAACCGCGCAGCTTGTTTCGCTCGCTACTGCGTGAACCCTGAGCAAATCGAACCAAGGCAGGAAAGATGCTCAGCCCACAACAGAGGGAGTTTCTAGAACGGGTGAGGGAGTCTCAGAATGACACCCGCTGGCATTGTCATTTCCGACCCGAAGGGACTCACTCAAACCCCCACGGGATTGACAACCCGCTCAACCCTAGAGATCCGATACCACTGCCCGAGTTGCTAGAGAACTCTCTGAGGAGTCATCCGTGAATGACAATGCAGGCATCATCGCTCGCAGGCGCGAAACAATCGCGAGGTTGCGAGCCGAGATTGACGGAATCATGCGGAGCAACCGGCGCACGCATGCAGCCCACATGTTTTCGGAATGGGTTGCTCTCATGTTGCGCCTAAATACCGATACAGGGAAAGAGCCCATCAGGAGTTCGGACATAGCCGCAGTACACACAGAGCTGGGTTTGAACACGAGCTGTCGAATGACTGGGGTAACTCCGAGTCTGGCCGAGCATGCATTGGCGATACGCGACATTGAGTATCTGTACTCCATTGACGGTGTACCGCTCTCAGGATGCCCTACGGGACGGCCGCAGGTTCTTTCGGCCAGTGGTGTTGTAACAGATGACGAAACAACGTCACTCGACAACCTGAACGTTCGGGAATTGAGCACTCTCAAACGGCGACTGTGGGAACAGGAAACCGAGCTACGGGGAGAACGGGACCGACTGAGGTCTGAGTTCAAGCGGATTCAGCGCGAACACACGAGTTGCCGCATGGTGTCATTCGCTATGTCTCACACGGTCAAGATGCACCCCGTAGAGGTTCCCTTTGGAGCCGTAGCACATGCGGCTAAAAGGGTGTTGAGTAAGCCGGTTCCTTTCAGCTCAAACAGGGAGGCGGCATGACCAGCGAACGCGAGCCGGCCTCATGGCCTCAAAAGATACTCGCAACGGTCATCGGAATAACCCTCGGAGTGGTCGTCATATCCCCCGTGGCGCTCTCCTCACAAGACCTTGTGAAGTGGGCAGCATCCGAAAACGGGTTGGGGCTCAATGGCGTTTGGCCTTACGTGGTGTTCGTGGCTCTCGACTGTGCAGCCGCTCTCTGTATCGCCATGAGTGTCTATGCCGCATGGCGCGGAGAATCGGGAGGCGCCCCTCACGTACTGGTGTGGGTATTCGCGGGAGCGTCAGCGTTCGCCAACTACCGGCACAGCTTCAACGTCCAGGCGCAAGACGCCGTGTGGTTCTTCCCAGGAATGAGCCTCGCGGGAGCAACCCTATTGGAAGTTGTCATCAGGCGCATTAGAAGGTGGGGACTCTCCAAAGAAGGGGTCTACGAACCCCCGTTGCCACGGTTCCGGGTACTTCGCTGGATAGTGGCCAGAGAGGAAACCTACCGGGCATGGAAGACGGCCGTCATAGAGGGCATCACAAGGCCAGAGGACGCCGTTTCAGCGGTCCGGGGGACCGGAGTACCGGCGCGGCCCCGGAGCGCGGTAACGGGGTCTGAGGACGTGTCGGCTATGTCGAAAGCAGATGCGTTGCGGTACGCGTTCCGAGTGCTGGATTCGTACGACGTTCCGGCCGCTGTCGATTGGTTGGCGGAACGGGGCGTGATCGTGAATCGCTCGCACGCTCACAATGTAGCCAGGAACGAGAAACGTTCTGCGCTCGGGGAACTGACACCGGTTCCCGTCAATGGTTTTGATCTGTCAGCGACGGAATAAGGGTTTCTCCGGCAGTAGGGGTTCGGAGAGGTAGAGAAGGGATGAGGAAATGACTACTTACGAAAATTACGGAGCCGCAAGCGCGGCACTCGGAAAGGAAGAGGAGATGCAGGAAGTCATGAATAACGGGACTCCGCAGGCCGCTGCAATCGTCGTACTCGGCGCACTGGCGTTCCTGGTTGCCGCTCGGTATTTCATGGGGGTTCCGGTTGTGGAGGTTCTTTCCAAGTGAAGTTCAGCGATGCCGTGAAAATCGGATTCGACACCGAGACCACTGGTGTTGATCCGAGTAATGCGCGCATCGTGACAGCGGCACTTATCGTGCGTGGCGGCGGTCGAACGATCCGCAGCTTTCAATGGCTGATTGATCCCGGGGTTGAGATTCCGGAAGAGGCCGCCGCCATTCACGGTGTAACCACTGAACGAGCACGCGCGGAGGGGCGAAAGCCACGGGGAGCGCTAGACGAGATAGCGGGGAATCTCGCTACGGCTCTGTCACGTCAGAGTCCGGTTATCGCGTTCAATCTCTCCTATGACTGGACGGTGTTGGATGCGGAGCTACGGCGTAACGGTTTGCCTGTGATGAGCGAACGACTTGCAATCGAGCCTCGCACGCTTGTTGATCCGCATGTCATAGACAAGGCGGTAGACAAGTACAGGCGCGGCAGTAGGAAGCTGCAACCCACCTGCGAGCATTACGGAATTGAGCTGAACGATTGGCACAGTGCGGACGCTGACGCTTCGGCTGCTGTACTCCTGTCAGAAAAGCTCTTTGAACGGTTCCCGTATTTGGGGCTCATGAGGCCGGCTGACCTCTACCAATCACAGAGGGAATGGCGGAAAGAACAAGCGGCGAGCCTACAGCGCTACTTCCGGAACGAACGGAAGAGCGGAGACAAGTACAACCCTGACGCTGTCGTGAATGGTGAATGGCCCATACAGAGCACGGACGTTGAGGAGGTAGCAGCGTGAATGCGGAGCGAGGAACCGACAGCGAGAGTTGTTGGCGACGTAGAAACTCACCAGTCGTCAACAGATGACGACACCCCACACAAGCGAAAACCCCCGGTAGCGCGGGGGTTCGCCGGTCAAGCAAAGGACCAACCTGTGAATACAACTATACCATTTCCCCGTTATCTGCATGAATTCATGCAGCCCCGTTCCTGTGACGGCCGGTCGCTCCGGGCCGTCGCTCCGGGGGCTCCCCGTTCCGGGGGTTCTGCGCTTCCTGGGGGTGATCGGTAATGGCCGGTCGTTGGGATGACTTTTCAGAGTCAGCGCAAGAATTCTTCCGCTCTCAGGGGTACGACGAATCGAACTTCGCTGAGTTCTTCCAGCCCTACTCTTCCGGGGTTCGGTTCAACGAAAGCGGCATGGGAGCAACCTCGATACCGCTTGACCAGATGGACGGAATCGACCGTCAGAACATCGGGCACTACTGGAATGCGGTAAAGGACTTTCTGAACGGAGAGGACCCCACAGGGTCCCAGGTATCGAGCTATTCCGGGTATCAGGTTGCCGGACGCTACTTCGAAACAGACCTAGACGTCATCATGCGTCAGGCTATGAACGGTGACCTCAACTTCCAATCCATCTATGAGATATGACAGGGGTAAACCATGGCTGTCTGTCTCGTGTGCGGAAGTGCCGGACCATTCGAGCAACACCACGTAGCGGGGAGGGCAAACGATCCCGAATTCACGGTGACAGTGTGCCGAGGATGCCATCAATACACGCTCACCCCCTGGCAATACGTGCACCGAATCCCCTTGGAAAAGGACAGCGAACGGCCAGAGCTGGTGAAGTCATGGGCCAAAGCAACAGGGGCACTACATGTCATTGAAGTGCTCACGCTGCGGCTGGGATGGGACAAGGTAGCGGAAGCTATCAGGACTCTCGGAAAGCTGACGTGCGCGATAGCCGGAATCGCGGAATCAATCCCAGAGCCGAAGGTAGAAAAGCTCAGGAAACCACCGCGCCGGATCTTCCGGGAATCCGTCGAGGTCGCTGCAACATTGGCAACCATGACAGCCTACCTCTCGGCAATGGCGATGGGAGAGCGGCACAGCGTGACTTTGTTCTTCCTCTCGGTTGCCCAAAACCCTCGGGAATGGGGCGAGGGAACGGCTCTAGATATCTGGGCCGGCTCTGCTCTCCAAAAGCTGTCTGATTCGCTGGACGCTCTCAGGCTGAACATGGACTTTGCGGAATTCTCTCGAACCATCCGGGAATGCGTTGACGAATTCCAGCGCGTTGCAATCTCTCGCTTGGAGGAACAGTGAAGCGGCTACACCGGTCGGCAAAGGTCCGGGCATGGACGGCACAGGGGGTCAAGGATGGACGAACGAGGGGGCGCAAGCCTCGGAAGCGGCAAGGCAGTGTATTGGAGCGGATAGAACACGTGATGGTGTTCGACACCGAAACCAGCGTTGATAAAGAACAGCGCTTCAACTTCGGTGCAGCTCTCTATATGGCAGTCGGTAAGGATGGTGAGTTTCACCCCGTAGGGGAATACCTCATCTATGCTGACGACCTTCCCGAACGTAACCCGGAAGGATTCGCGGTCCTGCAAGATTACGTGTTGCGAGGGCATAGCAAGGTTCGAGAAAAGTACGCGCCTGCGGACCGCATGACAATGCACGACATGACACGTAGCGGATGGGATAAGGGAAAGACGCCAGAGCAAATCCTCAGTTACGGATTGTATGGCTGGTATCCAAAGAACGATTTCTCAACCATCGTTGACTTTTGGAAGGTCAACGAACACCACGTAGAACGCGAATCCGCAGACGACATAATGCTCGTCTCGCAAAGTGAATTCGCAGAACGCTTGCACCACGCTGCCTACCCGTCGGATAGCTGGAAAGCCAACAAGCCCGCAACGGTCGTTGGATTCAACCTGCCGTTTGACCTGTCTCGGATAGCTAGCGGTGTGACCATGGCGCAGAAAAAGTACGCGGGTGGATTCTCGTTTGAGATGCGGAAGGATGCCAAGAGCGGCAATATCCGCACTGTCAAGCGAGGAATCAAGGGCGCCATGTTCGGCTATACCGGAGGGAAAGAGGGAGACGACTATTTCACGGATGCCGGAACCCTCGCGTTCGGGCTCGCTAACAAGAGCTACAGTCTCGCCAATGCGGCGGAAGCATTCGGAGTGAGTGAGCGCAAGTCGATACCCCAGGATGGGCACGGCTCTATCACGCTCGATTACATCCACTATTGCCGTCAGGACGTGCGCACGACGGCCGCTCTCTATGTGGCGCTGGTCAAGGAACTGGACAGACACCCAATCGACCTGACAGACAACCGTGTCTATTCCCCGGCGTCAATCGCGAAAGCCTACCTTGACGTGATGGGAGTTCCTAAGCCACTGGATAAGCAAGCGGACTTCCCGAACGATGTACTCGGCTACTCAATGGCGACGTTCTACGGTGGGCGAGCCGAAGCGCATATCAGGAAAGTACCGGTCCCGGTGCTGCATGTTGACGTGACATCGATGTACCCGACCGTCAATGCGAATATGAAACTGTGGGATCTGCTGACGGCCGAACGAATCGACGTACGGGAGGAAACAGACGCCGTCCGGTCGCTGGTAGAAAGTGCCACAGTTGAGGATTTGCTGAGGCGTGAGACTTGGGAATCGCTCCGGGGAATCGCCCTGGTGATGCCGGATGATGACCTGTTGCCAGTACGAACGTCATTCGGCGGGGAGTCCGACACCATCGGAATTAGCTACGTGACGAGTGGCGAACCAATGTGGTGGTCAATACCCGACATCATCAATGCGAGGCTCAACGGAGGAAAGGCGCCTCGTATCCTCCGCGCATTGAGGTTCTACCCGGACGGGGAAAAGGTTCAGTCCCTTCGCCCGGTAGACCTGCGCGGGCAAGTGCGCATCGATCCGGCAAGGGACGACTTTTTCCGTACCGTCATCGAGCGTAGGCAGGCAATCAAGCGGAAACGGACATGCGACCGTAAGTCGGGGTGTCTTTGCCAGGGGTGCCGTAACGAACAGTTCCTCAAAGTCATTGCCAACGCTGGGGGATACGGAATCTTCGTTGAAGTCAACAGGGAGGACGATAAAGAAGAGTCGGTAGAGACTATCTACGGCTCGCACGGGTCATGGACGATGAACGTCCGTAAGCCGGAAACGGCGGGAGCGTATTGCTTCCCACCCATCGGCACCCTGATAACGGGAGCGGCAAGGCTCATGCTCGGCATTCTGGAAAAGCTCGTCACAGATGAGGGTGGAACGTGGGTCATGTGCGACACCGACTCAATGGCGATAGCGGCCAGCCAAGAGGGAGGATGGATAGCCCCGGAATGCGCGTTGCCACCCCGGAGCGTTGACGCTGACTATCCGGGCGCAATCCCCCTGCTGTCGTATGAGGTAGTGGAAGAGATCCGGCACAGGTTTGATTCGCTGAACCCCTACGATCCGAAGATTGCAGGACCTGTACCGATCCTCAAGAGGGAACAACCGGAGGAACTGACAGACCCACAGGTGTACTGCTACGCGATATCAGCGAAGCGATACACCATGCTTACGATCCCGGAGAGCGGTCGTATAGATATCGTGGTGAACAAGGAACACGGTTTGGGTCAGTACATGAATCCGGAGGACCCGAGCGATCGGGAATCGCGCGGGCAACGGGCATGGATTCGCGATATCTGGGAGTACATCATCCGTAGTGACGCTGGGGAATCCGTGGCGGAACCTTATTGGTTCCGGCGTCCGGTCATGTCCCGAGTCACCGTATCCACGTGGAACACGTACGCACACCTTCGACGGTGGAACGACGGTAAGGAATACGCCGACCGAATCAAGCCCTACGGATTCATGATGGCTCCCGTAGTCGCGAACCGAATCATGCGCGGAACAGACTTCCGGCTCATAGGGCCGTACAGCACAAACTCTGACGAGTGGCGAGATATCGAGTTTCAGAACATGCACGACCCCCAGGGACCGACGTACCGCATCGATACCGAGATACCCGAAGAAATCGAAGCGATAGAAGGGTGTCCAATCGTCAGGGTCAAGAGCTATGCCGACGTGGTCGGAAGCTACAGCGTGCACCCCGAGGAAAAATTCGCTGACGCTGACGGCAAGCCATGCCGACTCGATACGCGAGGCATTCTCTACCGGCATCACGTAAACGTGTCCGCCTGGACTCACCAGGGCAAGGAAACCAACCAACTTGAGGAGCGGGAAACTGACACGTTCCTGGACGCGCAAGAAATCATCACTGACTACGGAACCGGGTTGGATGACTTCCAGCGATTCGCCGTGCCCGTACTCAAGACATTGACGGGGCCTCAAGTCGCAGAACGAGCGTCAGCCGAAGGTGTATCCGTAACCAGCCGATCGGTAAACAGGATTCTCAATGGACAGCAGCAACCGGGCGGCGAACTCAAGTCAGCTCTAGTGCGCGTGGCCGTTGCGAAAGCCGTTGAGGACATTGGGAGTGAACTACCAGAATCTCAATGGAGGCACCGGCCTACCGCCTGCCAGCAATGGCGGGAAGTCCTGTCTGCATGGGCTGAACGATGACAGAGGAAGGTTATGGCTGTCCGTGACGTCGTTAACGCGTGGTCTGAATTGTAATGGCTCGCGGTGGGACTAGTCGGAATCAGGGTCTAGGAGGTACATGGGATTTTTTGGCCACGGTACCTCTTTCCCGCTCAGCATCATCTGATGACGACTCTCGGCGGCAGACCAATCGGTGATCGCTTGGGAAAGTTCCGAACAGGATTGGGCGGCCCATGGTGGTCCCGGAAGGAATACCCCATGCCGTCCGATGGTCACAAAGACGCCACGGAGATCGTTCGGCGACTCAACTAGCAAGATTCCCTTGCGATCGGTCGGCGCCTCGGGGTTGAATCCCGATAGTCTGGGAAGGATTTTCGTCTCAGGATTTTTGATTTGATCTCTGATCGGTTGGAGTTCCGGGCGCAGGATATAGCGCCAGCCTAGAGCTGCGAACGCCGCGAGATAGGCTGATCGAATCCATGACAGCTCTGCGTGAGAGTTCACGAACCGTTCTGTCACGGTGAATCTGAACGATGGAAAGGAACGGTCTCGGTCCCATGCCGCTTGCAGAGCGTCATTGTGAGCCTGCATCTGCACCCGATTGTTCATCTTCGGCACACCCTGCATGTAAAGACCGTTTCCGGTTGAGTGAACCTCCCCATGCGAGGGAATGTCATCAGCGAAGAAAGTAACCTTAATCGGTCGGCTGGTAGCTTCCCCGCGTGCTAGGTTGCGGATTTCATCGCGAGTTTTCGCATGCGAGTCCAACTTTGTTCCGGCGGTGTTGTTGCAGTCCGAACAAGTGAGGAGGAGGGATTTCCCGCCAAGCCTTTTCGGCGGTACGTGTTCCTCGGTAAGCCGTTTGGTAATTAGGTCGTCGTGATCACGAATTACAAGGCAGCAAGGGCACGGATATAGGTCACCAGTAGGAGGGAGCCGGTCACCGAGGCCGAGGGCACGAACTACCGTACGAAAATTTTGGGCTCCCTCGCGGAACCAGCGTTCGCGTTTGTCCACACATCCATGGTCGGAGAGGTTACGTTCGCGAGTCAACGCGTTTGCTTGCCGGTATGCAGAACCCCGCCACACAGCCAGCGGACCGCACCCCAACACCACCCCGAACCCAACCCATACGGCTGGACGGCCGAACACGAACGCTCGGAGGTGCGTCACTCCGTACGTGAACCGGTTGACGTACGGGGAGCGTTTGCCGGTTGAGGGCAGAGGTAGGCCGGACCCCTGGACGACCGAC
>NZ_AGBF01000180.1 GCF_000225525.1 Streptomyces zinciresistens K42
GCGCGTACCCCGAGGCCCTGCCCCCGCGGTCCGGCAGACCGGGCACGGAGCCGGCGGCGCGCGCCCCGGGCGCACCGGCCGTGCGCGGGGGCGGGTCGGCGCCGGGGAACGGGGCGCCGTCCGTCAGGAGCCACCGCAGCACCGCCGCCGGTGACAGGGCGTCCTCGGTGACCACCACCAGAAGGGACCGCTCCCCGCCCAGCCGCGCCAGCAGCACCCGGGCGGGCCCCGGGTCCGCCTCCGCCGCGGCCGTCTCCTCGCGGATCAGCTCGCCCCACCGCGCAGGGTCCGTGTCGCCCCCGAGGTCCTGCACGGTGAGTACGGTCCCCGGCCCTGCGTCCCCGGCCCGAGTCCGCAACTCCTTTGGATCGAGGGGGCCTTCGACCACCCAGCAGCCGGTGGTGAGCCCGGCGCGGCCACCCGGCGGGACACCGCGCGCACCGGCCGCAGGACCGGGTGCGCGGACGGGCGGGGGCACGGACAGGGGTACCGATGGGGGCATCGCTCGCTTCCTCCTGAGGTGCTGTCGTGGCGGGGCGGCCAGTACGGACACGCCTGGCCGCCCCGGTGTGCTCACGTCCGTCAGAACAACACGCGCTCCGCCGGACTCTCCCGGTAGGCCCGCGACTTGCGCAGGTCCCGGGTGACGACCGCCTTCTTCAGCCAGCGGTCCGTCCCGTCGAAGCGCGCCTTGAACGCGCTCCTGCCGTGCACCGCGCGGTAGTTGTCGACCACCAGCAGGTCACCGGGGCTCAACGCGACCTCGGACAGGTTCCGTTCCAGCTCCCCGGTCAGCGCGTCCAGCGCCGCCGCCGCTTCCGGATCTCCCGGCAGCGGCGACATGAAGGCCGGGTCGATCCGCAGATACGGCCGGTCCGGATGCCCGAACAGCACGGCACACGGCTCCGGTTCGTCCTGCATCAGCTGCACCACGTGCGGGGTGCCCCGGCTGGCGGTGAGCGTCCGCGCGTGCTTGAGATGCTCCTCGTCCGGCCGGATCAGGAACCGCGGCAGGCTCAGCACCGACCGGTGCTCCTCGGGCAGCACCACCTCGTCCACGCCGGACACCACCGTGGGCACCGCGTCGTGGTTCCGCAGCCCCAGCAGCAGCAGATAGTCGCAGCGGAACGGGTGGAAGCCGTCCTCCGTGTGCCAGGCCAGCTCCACCGTGCCGTGACCGCTCTGGTCGTTCTCGTGCGAGGGAACCGGCAGCACGTCGTGCACCAGCCGCCCGTTCTGCAGGGTCGACCAGCCGAAGATGTCCCCGAGGTGCGCCGTCACCAGCGTCAGGAACACCTCGTGCACCGCCGACTCCGGTTCCCCCGGCCGCTCCCGCCAGTCCAGCGGGGTCGGCCCGAGCCGGTCGTCGTCCACCGGAAGGCCGCGCACCACCAGGCAGGACTCCTGCTCGGCCGTCCTGAACCCGCGCAACTCCCTCGTCAGCCGGGCCGGCAGCCGGTGGGCGACCGCCGGCAGCTCGTCCAGCAGGGCCGGAGCGTCGCTCGTCCCGTGCTTCCGCAGGACCGAGCGGCTCAGCTCGTCCAGCGCGGCTCCCTCGGCCGCGTTCAGATCCACGTAGCGGATCACGGGCGCTCATCTCCCGGATGATCCGTACGGAAGTAGCCTCCTGTGGGCACGGGTCCTCCCTGGTCCGACGGTCAGTGGGCGGAGTTCTGCGGTACGACGACGTCCTCCGGGGCGGGCAGGTAGCCGCCGTCCACCAGGAACCGGAAGCAGGCGTGCGCCCACTCCTCGGCCACCGGCGGGCACGCGATCCCGGACCCCTCCAGGGCCTCGGTCAGCACCCGGCACTCGTCCTGCGGATCGATCTGCTTCTGCAGCTCCGGGTCGAGCGCGGCGTGCCGCATCGAGGCGACCCGCAGCAGCGGCGTCATCGGGAACAGGACGTGGTCCTCGTCGACGCCCAGCGCCCGCTGCCGGGCGTCCTCCTCGTCGATCACGTTCAGGTCGTAGCCGAACGACCGCAGCCACTGGTAGCACTGCGTCATCGTGGTGGGCGCCGGGTTGGTGATGTTGAAGTTCTTCCCGAAGTTCTCCTCCCGCAGCGAGGTGTGGACGATCGCCTGCGCCGTGAAGTCCACCGGCACCGCGTTGATGACGTCGTCGTAGAGCGGCAGCACCCCGAGGTCGAGGAAGCCCCGCAGATACACGTACAGGTAGTCGGTGTGGTGCGAGGCGCCGGTCCGGGTGTGACCGGTGATCATCCACGGGCGCTGCACGGTCACCGGAATGCCCCGGTCCCGCGCCAGGTACACGATCTTCTCCGCCAGCCACTTGCTGCGCGGGTAGCCGGTCGGGATGCGGTTCGGGCCGCTGTCCAGGTCCTGCTCGGTGAACGGCCGCTCCGCCCCGGTGCCCATGAAGACGTCGACGCTGGAGACGAAGTGCACCGACTTCAGGGTCCGCGTCGTGGCCAGGCGCAGCACCTCCTTGGTGCCCTCGACGTTGGCCGGGCGCGCCGCCTCGTACGGGTAGGTGAAGTTGACGACCGCGCCGCTGTGGTAGACCACGTCGATCTCGGCCGCCACGGCGGTGAACTCCGCCTCGCTCAGCCCGAACCGGGGCTTGGCGAGGTCACCGACGAGCATCCGCATCCGGGGCCGGTACGCCTCGTCCCAGGCGTGGTACTTGCGCAGGGTCTGCTCCATCCGCTCCCAGGCCGTCTCCTCGTCCTCCGCCCGCACCAGGCAGTGCACGAGGGCGTCGGTGCGCTGGATGAGCTCCACCGCCAGGAACGCGCCGAGGTAGCCGGTGGCCCCGGTGACCAGGGCGTGGCGCGGCGCGAACCACTCGGAGTGCGGCAGGTCGCCCGGGGTGATCTCCTCCGGCAGCCGGATCTCCGCGTGCAGTTCCTTCAGTTGCTGCGCGTACAGCACTTCGCTGTCCACGTTGTCGCGCTGCCGGCGGTCCTCCTCGATGACGGCGGCGATACCGGCCACCGTGGGCACCCGGAAGATCTGCTCCACCGGCAGCGCCACGTCGTGCGTACGGGAGAGCTGGGCGGTCAGCCGGGCCACCAGCAGGGAGTTGCCGCCCAGTTCGAAGAAGTCGGCCACCGCGCTGACCTTGGAGACGCCCAGCAGGGAGCAGAACGTCTCGGCGATCTCGGCCTCCAACTGCGTCCCGGGCTCCACGAAGTCCTCGACCGCGAGGTCCGGGGCCGGCAACGACCCGGTGTCGATCTTGCCGTTCGGGGTCAGCGGCATCCGCTCCAGCGTCACGAAGGCGCTGGGCACCATGTAGTCCGGCACCTGCGCCAGGACGTGCTTGTTCAGGGTCTCCCTGGTCAGCACCCGGCCGACCGCGGGGACCACGTAGGCCACCAGACGGGGCACACCGGGCTGGTCCTCCCGCGCGATCACCGCGGTCTCGGCGACCAGCGGGTGGCGCAGCAGCACGTTCTCGATCTCGGTCAGCTCGATCCGGAAGCCGCGGATCTTGACCTGGGTGTCCGCGCGGCCCAGGAACTCGACGCTGCCGTCCGCCCGGTAGCGGGCCAGGTCCCCGGTCCGGTACAGCCGGCCGCCGGGCTCCTCGCCGAAGGGGTCGGGCAGGAAGCTGCCCGCCGTCATCCCCGGCCGGTTGACATAGCCGCGGACCACGCCCTCGCCGCCGATGTACAACTCGCCGGGCACACCGGGCGGTACGGGGTTGAGCCGCCTGTCCAGCAGATGCAGGCGGGTGTTGGGGATCGGGCGGCCGATCGGCACCCGGCCGGCCCCGGCGTCCTCGGCGGTCACCGGGTGCACCGACGCCCAGACCGTCGCCTCGGTCGGGCCGTACTCGTTGAACAGCGCGACGCCGGGGGAGCGCCGCCGGTGGGCCTCGACCAGTCCCGGCGGCAGCACCTCACCGGCCAGTACCGTCGCCCTCACCGACGGGAACGCCTTGGTCTCGGACTCCAGCAGCACCGCGTACTGCGAGGGCACCCCGTCGACGTGGGTGACCTCCTTGGCCCGGATCAGCTCCCCGAGCAGCCGCGGGTCCAGGACCTCCGCCTCGGTGGGCACCACCACCGTGCCGCCGCGCCGCAGCGTCCAGTACAGACCGCCGCCCGAGGCGTCGAAGGTGAACGGGGCCAGCACCAGGTAGCGTTCCGGCAGCCCCGGCCCCTCGACGACCGAACGGGCCAGCGTGGAGTGGGTGATCTGGCGGTGCTCCACCGCCACGCCCTTCGGGCGGCCGGTGGACCCGGAGGTGTAGATGACGTACGCCAGGCTGTCCGGCGCGACCGGCACGGCGGGCCGCTCGACCGGGCCGTCCGGGTCCGCGGTCGGCACCACCACCCGCTCCAGGCCGGGCGCCGTGCCGTCGAGCCCGTCCAGGGTGCCCCGGCTGCCGACGAGGACCCTGATCCCGGCGTCCGCGGCGATCGAGGCGATACGGTCCGCCGGGTACGACGGGTCCAACGGTACATACGCCGCGCCCGACTTGAGCACACCGAGCAGCGCCACCATGGTGTGCACCGACCGGTCGGCCAGCACCCCGACGAGCGACTCGGGGCCCGCGCCCAGCCCGGCGAGCCGGGCGGCCAGCGACTCCGCCCGCGCGTCCATGGAGGCGTACGTCAGCTCCGCCGAACTCGACGTCAGGGCAACGGCGTCCGGGGTGGCCGCCGCCGCCCGCCCGACCAGTTCGTGCAGCAGCCGGGACCCGGTGTGCGCGGTCGCCGTCGCGTTCCACGCGGACAGCCGCTCCCGGTCCGGCGCGGACAGCAGCGACAGGTCGGACAGCGGGCGGTCCGGCTCGGCGAGCCCCGACTCCAGCAGGAGCAGCATCCGGTGCAGCAGCCGTTCGACGGTCTCCCGGTCGAAGAGAGCCGTGTTGTGGTGGGCGCGCAGCGACAGCTCCCCGTCCCGGCGCACCGCGTAGAGGTCGATGTCGTGCGGGGTCCAGGTCACCGGCAGGCTCAGCGGGCGGGCCACCGCCCCGGGAAGCTCCCGGCTGCTCCACTCCTCCTCGAAGCCGAACAGCACCTGGAACAGCGGGGTGCGGCTGAGGTCGCGGACGGGCCGCGCCGCCTCCACGATCTGCTCGAAGGGCAGCCGCGCGTGCTCCAGCGCCTCGTCGAGCGCCGAACCGGTGCGCCGCAGCAGTCCGTTCAGGGATTCGGCCGGCTCCAGGTCGAAGCGGACCGGCAGGGTGTTCTCCAGCGGGCCCACCAGCTCCTCGGCACCGTCCTGCCAGGACGGCGGCACCGGCACACCGACCGCGAACGTCTGCTGCTGGGCGTGCCGGGCGAGCACGGTGGCGTAGCCGGCGAGCAGCAGCTGCGAGAGCGGCCGGCCGGTGCCGGAGGCGAACTCCTCCAGCGCGGCGCGCAGTCGCGCCGGGACCGGTACGGACACCACGTCGGCCTCGATGGTCTTCACCGGCGGCCTGGGCCGGTCGGTGGGCAGTTCCAGACCGGCCAGTCCCGTGGTCCGGGCCCGCCAGAACTCGATGTCCTTCTCGGCCTCGTCTCCGGTCAGCCACGCGCGCTGGGCGGCGCCGAGCGCCTCCGGTTCGGCGGCGGGCGAGGCGGCCTGACCGCCCTCACCGAGCAACTGCCCGTACCCGCTGAGCACTTCGTCGGTGAACAGCCGCACCGAGCGCCGGTCGGCAACGAGCTGATGGACCGTCAGCAGCAGGACGTGGTCCTCCTCGCCCAGCCGCAGCAGGCTCGCCCGCACCAGGGGACCCTGCGCCAGGTCGAACCGGCGGCGGGTCTCCGAGGCGGAGATCCGGGCCAGTTCGGCGTCGAGCCGCGCCGGATCGACCTGGACGACCGGCAGCCGCAGCGACGCCACCGGACGCACGGTGGCCAGCGGGCGGCCGTCCACCGTCCGGAACGTCGTGCGCAGCACCTCGTGGCGCTGCACGGCCGCCGACAGCGCCTGCTGGAGTACGGCGGGGTCGGTCCGGCCGGTCAGCCGCACCGCGGTGCCGGTCTGCCACGGCCGCTTCTCGTCGAGCTGGATCAGCAGCCACAGCCGGCGCTGCTCCAGGGTCAGATTGCTGGTGACGTCGGCGGAGGCGTCCAGGAGGCCCGCCAGGAGCGTGCGCTTCTCCTCGGCCGTCAGTGAACTGATCTCATGCTGCGCGCTCATCGGGTGGACTCCCGTCCTAGCTGTCGGATGCGGTCAGACGGAGCGTTCGCGGACCGAACGAGGACGCATGTCGGTCCACACCCGCTCGATGTGCTTGAGGCATTCCTCCTTGCTGCCCGTCGGGCCGTCGGCGGTCCAGCCCGCGGGCACCGCCCGGTCGGCGAACCAGATCGAGTACTGGTCCTGTTCGTTGATGACGACCTGGAAGGCGGTGTCGGCGTCGTCGATACCCATGAGGGCTCCTCGTGGTGGTCGGTGACCGGTGCGGAAGTGAAGGTCAGTTCAGATGGCGCAGGAGCTGGTCCAGTTCGTCGTCGGACAGTTCGGCGAGCTGCGCGAGCAGCGCCTCGTCGGCGGTCGGCCGCGTGCCGCGGGCCTTCTCCAACTCCTCGACGGCCGCCGCGAGTCCGGCGGGGGTCGGCAGCCGGAAGAAGTCGCGGACCGGGACCTGGAGGCCGAACTCGGCCCGGACCCGGCTGAGCATCTTCGCGGCGAGCAGGGAGTGGCCCCCGAGCCCGAAGAAGTCGGCGTGCATCCCGATCCCCGACAGCCCCAGGACCTCCTGGAAGACGGCCAGGACCCGGCGTTCCACCCCGTTGCGCGGCGGCACCCGCTCCGCCGGGTCGAGCGGCGCCCGCTCGGGCGGCTCCGGCAGCGCGCCCCGGTCCGTCCCGCCGTCCGGGCCCTTCGGCAGCACGTCCAGGACCCCGAAGGCGTCCGGGACCTGGTGCGCGGGCAGCGCGGCGCGGGCGCGGGCCCGTACGCCCGCGGCGAACGCCTCGCGTTCCGCCCCGGTGCCCGCCGCGACCGTGCCGTCCGGCACCAGCCAGGCGGCCGGCCGGCCGTGCGCCGCGCCGGTGGTCACCGCCGATTCCGCCACCCCCGGCAGGCCCGAGAGCACCGATTCGACGTCCGCCGCCCGAACGGCGCGGTCGCCCGCGAACAGCCACCCCGCACCGGGCCCGACCGCCTCCAGGGCGCCGTCCCGGTTGCGGCGGCAGCGCAGCCCCACCGGCTCGGCGCCGCCCGACGCGTCCACGACGTGCAGTTCGCCGACCACACCGGACGGCACGGGCCGCCCCCGCGCGTCCAGCACCTCGCGCACCACCCCGGCGGGCGCCGCTCCCAGCAGCCGGCCCCGCGAGCCGTCCAGCGGGGCCAGGGCGACCGGGGCGGCCGTCGGGCGCGGGCCGGGACGGCCGAGGAACACGGGACGGCCGGTGCGGGACAGCATCTCCACCAGGTCGGACGCCAGCACCTCGCCGACACAGACCAGCCGCGCGCCCGGCGGCGGCTCCCAGCCCTCGGTCAGCACGCGCCGCCAGGTCGGCGGGTCGGCCAGGACCCACACGGCGGGCGGCCCCGCCGGGGCCCGCTGCACCCCCGACAGCATCAGACTGCGGGCGTACGCCAGCGGCATCAGCAGGTCCACCGGCGACGGCGGGGCATCCCCGTCCAGCAGCAGCACGTCGTCCTCCGGCGTCACCGCCAGCCGGTCCGCGACCGACGCCAGCGCGGCGGCCAGCGCCGCGTGCGTCACCGCCCCCTCGGGCACCGGGCCGTCCACCCCCCAGGCGGGGGTGCCGGGTCCGGCCGCCCCGGCAACCTCCACCGGGTCGAACCGCGGCCCGGTGGTGATCAGCCAGCCGCCCTCCTCGCCCTCGGCCCGCCGCACGAAGGCACCCGCCCGCTCGTGCCGCCGCCCGTACACGGGCACCGCGCCCACCTCGAACACCGCGAGCAGGACGGCGACCAGCGCCGCCGACGGCACGGGGGGAGTGCTCACCCGCACCCCGGGCCCGGCGATGCCCTCGGCCCGCAGCCGTACGGCCAGATCCGCCGCCCACTCGCGCAGCTCACCCAGTGTCAGCACCGCGTCCGCCGACGACAGCACCACGTCGTCCGGCCCGCGCCCCGCGAGCAGCCCGGCCACCGTCACCGCCGGGTGCCCGGACGCGGGGGCCCGCCCCGCCGGCACCGCGGCCTCCGCCAGGGGCAGCGCCCCCACCGGGACCGCCGGATCACGCAGCGCGTCCACCAGCACCAGCCGGTGCAGCTCCACCAGGCGTGCCGCCGTCGCCGCGTCGTACAGGCCCCGGTCGTAGTCGAGTTGGAGCCGCAGCCCGTCACCGTCCGGCAGGACCGTCAGCCACAGGTCGAACTTGGCGGCCGTGACGCTCAGTTCCACCGGCGTCATGTCCAGGCCGGACAGCCGCAGCGCGTCCGCGCGGGAGTCGGGCATCGAGAACATGACGTCGAAGAGGGGATTGCGGTCCAGGACCCGGACCTGCCGCATCTCCTGCACCAGCCGGTCGAAGGGCATCCGGTCGTGCGAGAACGCCGCCACACACGTGTCGCGGACCGCCTCCGCCGCCGAGCCGAAGCCGCCGGACGGCGCCAACCGGGCCCGCAGGACGAGGGTGTTGGCGAAGAACCCGATCAGCCCCTCCGCGTCCGGGTGGTGGCGCCCCGCCACCGGGGTCCCCACCACCACGTCCTCCTGGCCCGTCACCCGGGACAGCACCGTCATGAACCCCGTCAGCAGCACCATGAACAGCGTTCCGCCCGACCGCTTCGCCAGCGCCTCCAACGCGGCCGTCGTCGCCCCGTCCAGCCGCTCCTCCACCCGGCCGCCGGCACCGCCGCGCCCCTGCTGCCGGGGACGGTCAACCGGCAGCTCCAGCGCGGCCGTACCGGCCAGGGCGCCCCGCCAGTGCGCGGTCAGCGCCTCCAGCCGGTCTCCCGACAGCTCCTCCTCCAGCCAGCCGACGTAGTCCGCGTACTGCACCGGCAGCTCGGCCGGCTCGGCCGCGCCGTCCTCCCGCAACCCCCGGTAGGCGTCGGCGAGGTCGCCGTAGAAGACATCCATCGACCAGCTGTCGCAGACCAGATGATGGATCGTCACGATCAGGGTGTGCCGGTCCGCCGCCTCCCGGACCAGGACGAGCCGCAGCAGCGGGGGCGCGTCCAGGGCGAACGGCAGGGCCGCCTGCTCCCGGGCCAGCGTCTGCACCCGCGCCTCGGCCGGCGCGGCCGGCAGACTCGCGCAGTCCACCACCGGCAGCGACACCAGCGCCTCGGACAGCACCAGCTGGTGCGGATCGCCGTCGACCAGACCGACCCCGGTGCGCAGCGACTCGTGCCGCGCCACCACCGCGTTCACCGCCTGCTGGAGCAGGACGACGTCCAGCTCACCGGTCAGCCGCACCGCGCTCACCACGTTGTAGGCGGCGTTGCCGGACGGGTTCAGCTGGCAGACGAACCAGAGACTTCGCTGCGCCGGGGCGGCGGGCAGCACGAAGTAGTCGCTGTAGTCGCGGGACTCCCCGCTGCCGACACCCCCGGCGTACGAGGAACTGCTCACCGCGTGCCCGCCTCCCCCGTGCCCGATACGCCGAGCGCCGCCTCGATGTGGGCGACGACGCTCCTCTCCTGGTCCTGAACGAAGTAGTGGCCCCCCTCGAACTCGCGCACCGAGCACTCCGCCGACGTCTGCACGGCCCATCCCGCGTCCCTGGGCCGCATCAGCGGGTCCCGCGCGCCGCGCAGCACCCGCACCGGCACCGGCAGCGCGGGCCCCGGCGCGTAGCGGTACGTCTCCGCCAGGGTCAGATCCGCCCGGATCGTGGGCAGCATCAGCGTGACCAGCTCCTCGTACGTGGAGAGGTCCTGCGGCTCCATCCCCTCCCAGGCACGCAGCCGCGCCAGCAGCTCCGCGTCCGGCAGATGGTGCACCTCCTCCTGGTCCCCGTACTGCGGGGCGTCCCGGCCGGACACGAACAACGCGCGCGGCAAGGGCAGTTCGAGCGCGGTGAACCGGCGCAGCACCTCGAAGGCCACCAGCGCCCCCATGCTGTGCCCGTAGAACGCGTACGGCCGGCCCGTCAGCGGTCGCAGCGCCGGCACCAGCGCGTCCACGAGCGCGGTCATCTCCAGGAACGGCCGCTCCCCGAGACGCACCTCGCGGCCCGGCAGCTGCACCGCGGTGATCCGCAGGGCCGAGGTCGCCCGGTGCCAGGTCTGGAACATGGCGGCGCTGCCCCCGGCATGCGGGAAGCACACCACCTCGCAGACGGGATCGGTGACTTCGCCGAATGATCGGAACCAACGGGAACCCAGTCGGGTCGG
Organism: Streptomyces zinciresistens K42; assembly: GCF_000225525.1. Taxonomy (GTDB): domain Bacteria; phylum Actinomycetota; class Actinomycetes; order Streptomycetales; family Streptomycetaceae; genus Streptomyces; species Streptomyces zinciresistens. The sequence goes on from NZ_AGBF01000180.1 coordinate 10,239, forward strand.
GCGCACCTCTACCTCCATCGGAGACGGTGAACGCAGAACACGAGAATGTGCTGGGCCGGCACGAGCGGAACGGAAATGTCCGACCGGGCCGCGGCGCAAAGTCCAATGCGCACCGATCTCATGCCTATCAGTTCCCGTGGAGGGCGCTCAATCACCACCTCGGCGGCTGAGAGGCGAGCGATAAGAAACTGAGAGCCGAGTGAGAGACCGCGCCCTTCTAATTGCGTCGGCGCCGAAGTGTGCCGCCGTACTGCCGCCCGTCTTCGAGCGCCGGCGCCGGCCCGGTCCGACACCGGGCCCCCGCGGCCGAGGGAATGGAGTCCGCCGATGCCGAGCCCCGCCCGCCCCACGCTCGTGCACACCCTCGTCGGGCACGCCGCCACCCGCGGCGGGCAGACGGCGTACGAGTACCTGCACGACGACGGGCGGGTGGACAGCCTCACCTACCAGGAGCTGCTGACACGAGCCACCCGGGCCGCCCGGCACCTGCGCGCCGACACCGGTCAGAAGGGCCCCGCGCTCCTGCTGTACCCGCCTGGCCTGGACTTCGTCGTCGCGGTCTGGGCATGCTTCCTCGCCGGGGTGCCGGCCGTGCCCGCATATCCGCCGATCTTCGGCTCCACCGCCCGCATCGCCGCCCGCTTCACCCGGATGCTGGAGGACTCCCGGGCCGCCACCCTCCTCGCCGACCCCGCGCTGCTCGGCCTCCTCACCCCCGACGCCGACGCCGACGACGGGCCCCGCGTCCTCACTCTCGACGCGGCCGACGCCGGCGCCCCGCCCGCGGACACCGGCCCCGACTCCGACGCCCTGGCGGACCTCCTGCGCACCGCCGCCGCCCCCGCGGACCCGGCTCTCATTCAGTACACCTCGGGAAGCACAGGGCAGCCGAAAGGCGTCGTCCTGGAACACCGGAACCTTCTCGCCAACATCAGGGCCATCACCGAGGTGTTCCAGCTCGACGAAACCGCACGGGTCGTCTCCTGGCTGCCGCCCTATCACGACATGGGGCTTATCGGATTCATCCTCACACCCGTCCACGGAGCATTTCCGGTCCGGCTGATGTCACCCGTGCATTTCCTCAAGAATCCGCTCGCCTGGATCCGGCAGATCAGCGAACTCGGCATCACCCACACCGGCGGACCGAATTTCGCCTACGACCTGTGCGACCGGCGCGCGGCCACCGCCGACCTCGGCGGACTCGACCTCAGCACCTGGCGGCTCGCCTTCAACGGCGCCGAACCCGTACGCCCCGCCACCCTCCACCGCTTCGCCGACCGCTTCGCACCCCACGGCTTCCGCCCCGAGGCGTTCCTGCCCTGCTACGGACTGGCCGAGGCCACCCTCATCGTCACCGGACACCACTGGCCCGGCCACGACACCGGCGTGGACGAGGACGGCCGCGTCGACTGCGGCCCCGTGATCGACGGACACACCCTCGCCCTCGTCGATCCCGACACCGGCGTCCCGGTCGCCGACGGCGCCGAGGGCGAGATCTGGATCAGCGGCCCCAGCATCAGCGACGGCTACTGGAACGCCACCGGCACCTCCGACGGCGAACTCTTCGGCGACCTCGGCGGCACGCGCCACCTGCGCACCGGCGACCTCGGGCGGCTGCGCGCCGGACACCTCACCGTCACGGGCCGGCGCAAGGACGTCCTCATCCAGAACGGCGTCAACCACCATGCGCACGACCTGTGTTCGGCCGCCACCGAGAACAACCCCGCGGTACGCCCCACCGCCGCCGCCTTCAGCGGACCCGACGACGAGATCGTCCTCGCCGTCGAGGTCGCCGGCCACAACCACGACCGGGCGGCACTCGCATCCGACATCCGCACCCGCGTCCTCGACTCCACCGGGGCCCGCGTCCACACCGTGGTCCTCTGCCCGCCCCGCAGCATCCCCCGCACCACCAGCGGCAAGATCCAGCATTCCCTGGCCCGGGCCCGCCACCTCGACGGCACCCTGGGCGGCACCGCCGTCACCGCCACCCCACCCACCGCCGCCGAGGACGCCGAACTCCTCACCCGCCTGCTGTCCACCGTCTTCGCCGCCGTCTGCCAAGTCCCCTCCTGCGGACCCGACCAGACCCTCGCGGCCATCGGCGGGGACTCCCTGCGCGCCGCCGAGATCGCCGCGGTGCTCGAAGACGCCCTCACCCTCCCCGTCCCCGTCGAGGACGTGCTGCGCGCCCGGTCGCCCCGGGAACTGACCGCACGCCTCACACAGCACTGGGCCGGGCGCGGAGTGCCGCGGACGGACGTCCTGGAACGCGTCAGGACGCTGACGACCCGCGAACGAGCCGACGACCCACCCGAGCCCGTCGACCCACCCGCGCCCGGAATCGCACCCGAGCCCGGCGATACACCAGAGCCCGCCGACGCACCTGCACAGGGCGGCGCACCTGCACAGGGCGGCGCACCTGCACCGGGCGACGTGGCCGCACCCGCCGACGCACCGGCAGTCGACGGCCACGACGACGCGCACGGGGGCGACGACGTCCGCGGCCACGGAGCCGCGCGCGGAGGCGACGACGCGGAGGGCCACGTCCGATGACCACACGGAGGACGACGCCTGTGTCAGACAGCGCTCAGGTACCCGCCGACCTCGGCCGCGACCTCCTGGCCCGCTGGCGTGCCCGCACCACCGGGACCACCGCGACCGCCGCCCCACAGGTCGGACCCGTCCAGCTCGGCCTGCGCCTGTTCGAAGAGATCCACCCCGGAACCACCGCCAACATCCTGCGCTTCGACGCCGAGACGGGCGGCCCGCTCGACATCGGGCGGCTCGCCGACGCGCTGCGCACCCTCGCCCGCCGGCACGCCGTACTGCGCACCACCTTCCCGCACGAGGACCGCACCACCTGTGCCGTCGCGCCCGCGTCGGACGCCGAACCCGACCTGACCGTAACCGAGTTCGGGCACCTCGACGCCGAGACCGCCCGCGACCGGGCAGGCGCCGAGGCCGACGCCCGCGCCGCCGAGCCGATGGACCTCGCGACCGGACCGCTCTGGCGCGTCGCCGTCTGGACCCTGCCCGACGGCACCGGCCGACTCCAGCTGCTGGCCCACCACATCGTGGCCGACGGCTGGTCACTGGGCGTGTTCCTCACCGAACTCGGCACCCTGTACGCGGGCCTGCCCCTCGGCCCGGCCACCCCGCTCCCCGCCGTCCCGGCCGAGCCGGACCCCGCGGACCTCGCCGCCTGGCGCGACCGGCTCGCCGGCGCCCGCCCCCTCTCGCTGCCCACCGACCGGCCCCGGCCGGCCGTCCGCCGCTTCCGCTCCGGGCACGTCGACGTCACCCTGGACGCCGAACTGATGCGCCGCGTACAGGAAGTGGCCGACAGCAACACGATGACGCCCTTCATGGTGCTGCTCTCCGCGTTCCATCTGACCCTGGCCCGCACCGCCGGACACGGCGACATCACCGTCGGATCACCCATCGCCACCCGCGAACGCCATCGTGCCCCGGGCGCCATCGGCCCCCTCGCGACCATGCTGGCACTGCGCACCGACACCACGGGCGCGCGCACGGTCCGCGACGTACTGCACGCCGTACGGGACACCTGTCTCGACGCCTACAGCGGCGCCCACGTCCCCGTGGAGACGGTTGCGGAACAGGCCGGACTGCGCGGTACCTCCCTCTACGACGTCCTCTTCGTCCTCCAGCCCCGGCCGCCACAGACCCGGCTGGCCCAAGTGCCGCTCCGCCCGCTGGTGATGGCGCCCGACACGGTCCGCAACGACTGCGAGCTCTACCTCTGGCAGGGCGAGGACGGCGTCACCGGCTTCCTCGGCTACGACAGCGACCTGTTCGCCCCGGAGACGGCGGCGCTCCTCGCGGCCCGCTTCCACACGGC
>NZ_AGBF01000179.1 GCF_000225525.1 Streptomyces zinciresistens K42
GCCGACCCCTTCGCCGGTCAGCCGTCCGCGCCCGCCGCTCCGTTCGCCGCGCCGCCGTCCGCCCCCGCTTCCCCCGCTCCTTCTTACGCCCCGCTCACCGGCCCCTACGCCGCGCCGCCGCCCTCGTCCGCCGTGCCGTACCCGCCGCCCTCGTCCGCCGTGCCCTTTCCGGCGCCCGGTGGGCCCGTCCCCCCGCCGCCCCTCGCGCCCACCGGTCCGGGACCGGCCTCCTACGGCTACCCCGGCGGCCCGGTCCACCCCGGGATGATCCAGGGGGGCTACCCCGGGCCCCAGGGCCATCCGGTGCCGCCGCCGGCCCCGGGTCCCTACGGCTGGGCCGGGGTGTCGCCGATGCCGAGCAACGGTACGGGGACCACCTCGATGGCGCTCGGCATCATCTCCGCGTTCGTCTTCTGCCTGTGGCCGGTCGCCATCCTGCTGGGTCTGGTGGCGGTGGTCCTCGGGGCGATCGGCCGCGCCAAGGCGGGCAGGGGCGAGGCCACCAACCCCGGGCAGGCGCTCGCCGGGATCATCTGCGGTGTCGCGGGCATGGTGCTCGGGGCGGGGATGGCCGTGGCCGTGTTCGCGGTCGGGACGTAGCGCCGGAGGCCCCCGCCCCCGCCCGGCCGCGCCCCGCCCCTGCCCCCGCCCGGCCGGGACCGGACGCGGGCGCCGGCCGGGCCCCGGCCCGCGGGGCCCTCAGCCCCGCAACCGCTCCCGTGCCTCCATCAGGGCGAACCCCAGCAGGTTCGGCCCCCGCCACCGCAGCGGATCACCGGCGCCGTCGTCCCCGGCCGCCAGGCCGATCCCCCACACGCGGTCCACCGGGCTCGCCTCGACCAGCACCCGGTCCCCGGTGCGGAGCAGGAAGTCCGCCAGCTCCGGATCGGCCGAGAACTTGTGGACCGACCCCTCCACCACGATCCGGAACCGCTCGCGCTCCCACACCGCGTCGTCGAACCCCCGCACCAGGCGTCCGGCCTTCTTCGCCCGCGACGGATGCTCCGCGGCCAGGACGCGCCGCTCCCCCTCCGCGTCCCCGAACAGCCGGGCCTTCTCGGCCATCATCCAGTGCTCGGCGGTCGCGTACGCCACGGAGTCCACCGTGAACGGCGACGGCCACCACTGGCTCAGGCAGCTCGCGCCGAGGCGCCCGTCCGCGAGGGGCCGGTGTCCCCAGAAGTGGAGATACTTGACTCCCGCCCCCGCACGGACCTCCTGTATCAGGTCATCCCGAGAACCGATCTTCGTCATGCGGCCGAGTCTGGCACGCACCACCGACACTCCGTCCTTGGTTTTCCGTGCCCACTCGACACCTGGTCGACAGATTCCGTCGCGTAACCAAAAGGCAACAACGGAATCACTTGTTGGAGTCCATCTGCTCTGTCAGGATCGGCACTCAATTCGAGCCTGAGCCACGCCGGCCCCACCTCGGGGACACGGAGGGAGCGACATGCACAACCCGGGCAACGCCACCCCGGAACGATTCCCGGCCCAGGACCGCTTCGCGGACGGTGCGCAGTACATCGCGGGCCGCCCGGCGAAGGGGACCTCCGGGCGCACGCACGCCGTCGTCGACCCCGCCACGGGCGAGGAGGTGTACACGTACGACCTGGCCGGCGCCGCCGACGTCGACGCCGCCGTGGCCGCCGCGCGCGCCGCCTTCCCCGCCTGGGCCGGCGCCACACCGGGCGAGCGCTCCGACGCCCTGCACCGCTTCGCCGCCGTGCTCGCCGAACGCGCCGAGGACTTCGCCCGCGCGGAGTCCCTCCAGTGCGGCAAGCCGCTGAAGCTGACCCGCGAGTTCGACGTGCCCGGCACGGTCGACAACACCGCCTTCTTCGCCGGCGCCGCCCGCCACCTCCAGGGGCAGTCCGCGGGGGAGTACTCCGGCGACCACACCTCCTACGTCCGCCGCGAGCCCATCGGCGTCGTGGGGTCCATCGCCCCCTGGAACTACCCCCTCCAGATGGCCGCCTGGAAGATCCTCCCGGCCATCGCCGCGGGCAACACCGTGGTGCTCAAGCCCGCCGAACTCACCCCGCTCACCTCGCTGCTCTTCGCGGCGGCCGCCACCGACGCGGGCATCCCCGACGGGGTCGTCAACATCGTCACCGGCACCGGCAGGGAGGCGGGCGAGCACCTCGTGGGCCACCCCGACGTGGCCATGACCTCGTTCACCGGCTCCACCGCGGTCGGCAGGCGCGTCGCCGAGATCGCCACCGCCACCGTCAAGCGCCTGCACCTGGAGCTCGGCGGCAAGGCGCCCTTCGTCGTCTTCGACGACGCCGACCTCGAAGCGGCCGCCCACGGCGCCGTCGCGGGCTCCCTCATCAACACCGGCCAGGACTGCACGGCCGCCACGCGCGCGTACGTGCAGCGACCGCTGTACGAGGCGTTCGTCGAGCGGACCGCCGCCCTCATGCGCGGCGTGCGCCTGGGCGACCCCCTCGCCCCCGGCACCGACCTCGGACCGCTCATCTCCCACGCCCACCGCGACCGGGTGGCGGGCTTCGTCGACCGGGCGCGCGGCTACGCGCGCGTGGTCACCGGAGGGGCCGTACCCCGGGGAGAACTGGAGAAGGGGGCGTACTATCTGCCCACCCTCGTCGCCGACGCGGCCCAGGACAGCGAGATCGTCCAGTCGGAGATCTTCGGTCCCGTGCTGGTCGTGCTGCCCTTCGACAGCGACGACGAGGGAATCCGGCTGGCCAACGACACCCCGTACGGGCTCGCCGCCTCCGCGTGGAGCCGTGACGTCTACCGGGCGAACCGGACCACCCGCGAGATCAAGGCGGGCTGCGTGTGGGTCAACGACCACATCCCGATCATCAGCGAGATGCCGCACGGCGGCTACAAGGCGTCCGGCTTCGGCAAGGACATGTCCGCGTACTCCTTCGAGGAGTACACGCAGGTCAAGCACGTCATGTTCGACAACACCGCGGTCGCCGCGAAGGACTGGCACCGCACCGTCTTCGGGGACCGATAGCCAGATCAGCGGGCCCGGCCGGCCGCTCGACCCGCGACCGGCCGTCCCCCTTCCCGAAAGGGCACCACGCGCATGGAGCAGTACGAGCCCGAACGCCTCTCCGCGGCCCAGGTGGCCGCCGTGCGGCGCAGCCTGCGCAACGGCAGGGCCGCGATGACCCGGCGTTCCCTGCTGCGCGCCTCCGCCGGCGGCGCGCTCGCCGTGGGCGGCGCGGGAGCGCTGAGCGCCTGCGGCATCCCCGCGGCCGGCAAGGCCGAGGGCGGCGCCTCCGCCGAGGACCGCTCGGCCAGGGAGAAGGAGGTCACCTTCTCCAACTGGACCGAGTACATGGACACCGACGACAGCGGCAAGCGGCGCCCGACGCTGGAGCAGTTCACCCGGCGCACCGGCATCAAGGTCACGTACTCCGAGGACATCAACGACAACAACGAGTTCTTCGGGAAGATCAAGCCGCAGCTCGCCGCCGGCCAGGACACCGGGCGCGATCTCATCGTGCTCACCGACTGGCTCGCCGCCCGGCTGATCCGCCTCGGCTGGGTGCAGAAGCTCGACGCGTCCAACCTGCCGAACGCGTTCGCCAACCTCTCCCAGCAGTTCCGCGATCCCGACTGGGACCCCGGACGGGCGTACTCCTATCCCTGGCAGGGCATCTCGACCGTCATCGCCTACAACAAGAAGGCGCTCGACGGCGTCGAGGTGAAGACGGTCTCCGACCTCCTCGACAACCCCAGACTCAAGGGCCGGGTCGGCTTCCTGACCGAGATGCGCGACACCATGGGGATGACCCTGCTCGACATGGGCAAGGACCCCGGGAAGTTCACCGGCGACGACTACGACGCGGCGATCGCCCGGCTGCAGAAGGCCGTCGACAGCAAGCAGATCCGCCGCTTCACCGGCAACGACTACACCTCGGACCTCACCAGCGGCGACTTCGCCGCGTGCCTCGCCTGGGCCGGTGACGTCGTCCAGCTCAAGGCCGACAGCCCGGACATCGACTTCCTGATCCCGGACAGCGGCTACATGACCTCCAGCGACAACCTGATGGTGCCGAGCAAGGCCCGTCACAAGACGAACGCCGAGCGGCTGATCGACTTCTACTACGAGCCGAAGGCCGCCGCCGAGCTTGCCGCCTACATCAACTACGTCTGTCCCGTCGAGGGCGTGAAGGAAGAGCTCGCGAAGATCGACAAGGACGCGGCGGCCAACCCGCTGATCCTTCCCGACAAGGCCATGCAGGCGAAGTCCCGCTCCTTCCGCTCCCTGAGCGCGAAGGAAGAGACGGCCTATGAACAGAAGTTCGCGAAGCTCACAGGGGCGTGACCACACCATGACCAACGACACCGGCGGCGACGTCCGCCTCTCCGGCATCAGCAAGCACTACGGCTCCTTCACCGCCGTCCATCCGCTCGACCTGACCGTGCCCCAGGGCTCCTTCTTCGCCCTGCTCGGCGCCTCCGGCTGCGGCAAGACCACCACCCTGCGCATGATCGCCGGACTGGAGGAGCCCAGCGGGGGCACCGTCCACCTCGGCGAGCAGGACGTGACCGTCCTCCCGCCGTACAAGCGGCCGGTGAACACCGTCTTCCAGTCCTACGCCCTCTTCCCGCACCTCGACATCTTCGAGAACATCGCGTTCGGTCTGCGCCGGCGCGGCATCAAGTCGGTGAAGAAGCAGGTCGACGACATGCTCGACCTCGTCCAGCTCGGCGAGCACGCCCGCAAGAAGCCGCACCAGCTCTCCGGCGGCCAGCAGCAGCGCGTGGCCGTGGCGCGGGCCCTGATCAACCACCCCAGGGTGCTCCTGCTCGACGAGCCCCTCGGCGCCCTCGACCTGAAGCTGCGCCGCCAGATGCAGCTGGAGCTCAAGCGCATCCAGACCGAGGTCGGCATCACCTTCGTCCATGTCACGCACGACCAGGAGGAGGCCATGACGATGGCCGACACGGTCGCCGTGATGAACGCGGGCCGCGTGGAGCAGCTCGGTTCCCCGAGCGATCTCTACGAGAACCCCCGCACCACCTTCGTCGCCAACTTCCTCGGCACCTCCAACTTCATCGCGGCCGAGGTCGACTCCACCAGCGGCGACGACGTCGTGCTGAAGGCCGGCGGCGGCAAGCTGACGCTGCCCGCGGCGCGCTGTTCCGCGCCCGCGACGACCGGCGGCAAGGTCCTGGCCGGCGTACGCCCGGAGAAGATCTCCCTCACGCACGCCGACGACGCGGGCGGGATACCCGCGGGACGCAACCGCATCAGCGGCAGGATCGCCGGCTCCTCCTTCATCGGCGTCTCCACGCAGTACGTCGTCGACAGCCCCGTCTGCCCCGAGTTCGAGGTCTACGCGCAGAACGTCGACCGCGACGAACGCCTCGTGCCCGGCGCCGACGTCGTCCTGCACTGGAACCCCGCCCACACCTTCGGTCTCGACGCCGCCCAGGACATCGACGCCGGCATCCAGGAGGAGGCGGCCTCCTGATGTCGACTCTCACCGAGGCGCCCCCGCCTCTCGCCCCGACCGAGCCCGCGCGCAAGCCGCCCCGCAGACGCGGGCGCCTGGTGCCGTACTGGCTGCTGCTGCCCGGCATCCTGTGGCTGATCGTCTTCTTCGCGCTGCCGATGATCTACCAGGCCTCCACGTCCGTGCAGACGGGCTCCCTGGAGGAGGGCTACCAGGTCACCTGGCGCTTCGCCACCTACTGGGACGCGCTGTCCGGGTACTACCCGCAGTTCCTGCGCTCGGTGCTCTACGCCGGCTCGGCGACGATCCTGTGCCTGGTCCTCGGCTACCCGCTCGCCTATCTCATCGCCTTCCGCGCGGGCCGCTGGCGGAACCTGATCATGATCCTGGTGATCGCGCCCTTCTTCACCAGCTTCCTGATCCGCACCCTCGCCTGGAAGACGATCCTCGCGGACGGCGGCCCCGTCGTGGGGGTCCTGAACACCCTGCACGTCCTGGACGTCACCAGCTGGCTCGGCATGACGCAGGGCGACCGGGTGCTGGCCACCCCGCTGGCGGTGGTGACCGGTCTGACGTACAATTTCCTGCCGTTCATGGTGCTGCCGCTGTACACCTCGCTGGAGCGCATCGACCCGCGGCTGCACGAGGCGGCGAACGACCTGTACGCCAGGCCGGTCACGACCTTCCGCAAGGTCACCTTCCCGCTGTCGATGCCGGGCGTCGTCTCCGGCACGCTGCTGACCTTCATCCCGGCGGCCGGTGACTACGTCAACGCCGACCTGCTCGGCTCCACCGACACCCGCATGGTCGGCAACGTCATCCAGACGCAGTTCCTGCGCGTCCTCGACTATCCGACGGCCGCCGCGCTCTCGTTCATCCTCATGGCCGCCATCCTCGTCATGGTGACGCTCTACATCCGCAGGTCCGGCACGGAGGATCTGGTTTAAATGACCGCCGTCAACTGGCTCAAGCGCAATCTCGTCGTCATCGCGGGACTGCTGACGCTCGCTTACCTCCTGCTGCCCAACGTCGTCGTGACGGTCTTCTCCTTCAATCAGCCGAAGGGGCGGTTCAACTACGAATGGCAGGAGTTCTCCACGGCCGCCTGGCGCGACCCGTGCGGAGTCTCCGGCCTGTGCGGCTCGCTGGGCATCAGCCTCCAGATCGCCTTCTGGGCGACCGTCGGCGCCACGCTCCTCGGCACGATGATCGCCTTCGCGCTGGTGCGCTACCGCTTCCGCGCGCGGGGCGCCGTCAACTCGCTGATCTTCCTGCCGATGGCGATGCCCGAGGTGGTCATGGCGGCCTCGCTGCTCACCCTGTTCCTCAACCTGGGTGCCCAGCTGGGCTTCTGGACGATCCTCATCGCCCACATCATGTTCTGCCTCAGCTTCGTCGTCACGGCCGTCAAGGCGCGCGTGATGTCGATGGACCCGAGGCTCGAACAGGCCGCGCAGGACCTGTACGCGGGTCCCTTGCAGACCTTCCTCAGGGTCACCCTGCCGATCGCCGCCCCCGGAATCGCCGCCGGCGCGATGCTCGCCTTCGCGCTCTCCTTCGACGATTTCATCATCACCAATTTCAACGCGGGTTCCACCGTCACCTTCCCGATGTTCGTCTGGGGATCGGCGCAGCGCGGAACGCCCGTTCAGATCAACGTCATCGGCACGGCCATGTTCGTCGTCGCCGTACTGCTGGTCCTGGTCTCCATGGCGATCGGGAACCGCCGCAAGAAGCACAAGGCATAAACCGCTGTAGGGAGTTGAAATCATGGCCCCTGGCGCCATGAGTCGTGGTACCGACCGCAACAGATCCCTTTCCGAGGCCCAGCCGGTCGCGTACTGGCTGGACGACCCCGGCCGGCCGCACCCCGAGCCCGCGCTGACCACCGCCGAGACCTGCGACCTGCTGGTCGTCGGCGGCGGCTACAGCGGTCTGTGGACCGCGCTCCTCGCCAAGGAGCGCGACCCGCGGCGGGACGTGGTGCTGGTCGAGGGCCGCGAGGTGGGCTGGGCCGCCTCCGGCCGCAACGGCGGCTTCTGCGCCGCCTCCCTCACCCACGGGCAGGCCAACGGGCTGAGCCGGTGGCCGCGGGAGATCCACAAGCTGGAGGAGCTGGGCGCCCGCAACCTCGACGAGATCGAGCGCGCGGTCGCCCGCTACTCCCTGGACTGCGACTTCGAGCGCACCGGCGAGATCGACGTCGCCACGGAGCCGTACCAGGCGACCGAACTGCGCCGGTGGTACGGCGAGTTGCGCGACAAGGGCCTCGCCGAGGGCGTCGAGTTCCTGGACGCCGAGGCGGTGCGGGCCCAGGTCGACTCACCGACCTTCCGCGCGGGCCTGTACGACCGCAGGGGCGTCGCCATGGTCAACCCGGCGCGGCTCGCCTGGGGCCTGAAGCGGGCGTGCCGCGAGCTGGGCGTACGCGTCTACGAGCACACCCCGGCCCTCACCCTGAAGCCCCACGGCGACGCCATGGCCGTCACCACCCCGTACGGCCGCGTCCGCGCCCGCAAGGTCGCCCTCGGCACCAACGTCTTCCCGAACCTGGTCCGCCGCCTACGTGCCTACACCGTCCCGGTCTACGACTACGCGCTGATGACCGAGCCGCTGAGCGCGGACCAGCTCGCCTCGATCGGCTGGCGCAACCGCCAGGGCCTCGGCGACTCGGCCAACCAGTTCCACTACTTCCGGCTCTCCGCCGACAACCGGGTCCTGTGGGGCGGGTACGACGCCGTCTACCCCTACGGCGGCCGGGTGCGCGCCGAGTACGACGACCGCCCGCAGACCTACGCCAGGCTCGCCGACCACTTCTTCACCTGCTTCCCGCAGCTGGAGGGGGTGCGCTTCACCCACGCGTGGGGCGGCGCGATCGACACCTGCTCGCGCTTCTCGGCGTTCTTCGGCACGGCCCACCGGGGCAAGGTGGCGTACGCGGCCGGGTACACGGGCCTCGGTGTCGGCGCCACCCGCTTCGGCGCCGACGTGATGCTGGACCTGCTGGCGGGGGAGCGCACCGAGCGCACCGCGCTGGAGATGGTGCGCACGAAGCCGCTGCCCTTCCCGCCGGAGCCCTTCGCCTGGACCGGCATCGCGCTCACCAAGTGGTCGCTGGCCCGCGCGGACGCGCGGGACGGCCGGCGCAACCTCTGGCTGAGGGCGATGGACCGCCTCGGCCTCGGCTTCGACAGCTGATGTGATCCAGATCACCGGCAACCGGCCGGTGCGACCCGCGTAATGCCCGGCGGTGGCCTCCCTCTCCCTCGTGACGCGCTCATCCGGTCCGCGTCCACGACACACAGGGAGGTCACCGCCATGACAGGGGCGAAGACGGCGGTCGAGTGGCTGGTATCCGTGGCACCGAACCCGGAGTCCTGCCGCTGGGAGTGGGAGCGCAACCCCCTCGGGGTCGCCCTGCTCCCCGCGGGCAGGGCGTGGGACGTGCTGATCCTGCCGGCCGCGCTCGGCTATCCGACCCTGGACGTGCTCACCCGCGTCCTCGACCGGCCAGGCCCGGTGCTGGTCGACTTCGGCGACGCGCGCATGGGCTTCTTCGTGCCGCCGGGCACGGCCGCCCGCTGGCTCGGCACGGGCATCCGCACGGCCGGCGCGGGCACCTGGATCGTCGTGCCGTACCCGGGCCGGGCCACCGGAGGGGTCCGCTGGCTGGTCCAGCCGGACGGGACCGGCACCCTCACCGACCCGGCGCTGCTGGAACTCGCCATGCACGAGGCGGCGGCGGAGCTCGCCGTGCGGACGGAACGCGAGCCCTGAGGGCTGCACGCACTGCGGCAACCCTTGACAGCCGGATTGGTCTGGACCAAATTGTGGGCGGCTCCACCCTCCAATTCCCCCGCCTCCGGAGGCACTCGTGGATCGCTCCAGACCGCTCGCCGTCCTCGCCGCCGCGGCGCTGGCCGTGTCCGGCCTCACCGCGCTCTCGTCGGCCGCCCGTGCGGCCGACGCGGACCTCGCCCGCAACGGCGGCTTCGAATCCGGCCTCGACGGCTGGAGCTGCACCGCCGGAACGACCGTCAACTCACCCGTGCGCAGCGGCAGTTCGTCCCTCCAGGCCACCCCGGCCGGAAACGACAACGCCCGGTGCGCCCAGACCGTCACGGTCAAACCCGGCTCCCAGTACACCCTGTCGGGATACGTCCGCGGCTCCTACGTCTATCTCGGCGCCAGCGGCACCGGCACCACCGACGTCTCCACCTGGACCCAGTCGGCCGCCGGCTGGCAGCAGCTCACCACCACCTTCCGCACCGGCCCCGCCACCACCCGGGTCACGATCTACACCAACGGCTGGTACGGCACGGGCGCCTACAACGCGGACGACATCACGCTCGTCGGCCCCGGTACGGACGCCGAGCAGCCGCCCGCCGCCCCCGCCGGACTGCGGACCGGCACCGTCACCGCCACCGGCGTCGCCCTCTCCTGGTCGGCGGTCCCGGGTGCCACGGGCTACGCGGTCTACCGCGACGGCGTCAAGGTCCAGACGGCGAGCGGCACTTCGGCGACCGTCGGCGGACTCTCCCCCTCGACGGCGTACAGCTTCCAGGTGGCGGCCGTGAACGCGGCCGGCGAGTCCGCGAAGTCGGCCACCGTCACCGCCACGACGACCGCCGGCTCCGGCGGCGGGGGCGGTGCCCTGCCCGCCAAGGCCCTCGTCGGCTACCTCCACGCCAGCTTCGCCAACGGCTCCGGCTACACGCGCATGGCCGACGTCCCCGACAGCTGGAACGTCATCAACCTGGCCTTCGGCGAGCCGACCACGGCCACCTCGGGCGACATCCGCTTCAACCGCTGCCCCGTCACCGAGTGCCCGAACGTCGAGAGCGACGCCGAGTTCAAGGCCGCGATCAAGGCCAAGCAGGCGGCGGGCAAGAAGGTCCTCCTCTCGATCGGCGGCCAGAACGGCCAGGTCCAGCTGACGACCACGGCGGCCCGGGACGCCTTCGTGACCTCCGTCGCGAAGATCATCGACGAGTACGGCCTCGACGGCCTGGACATCGACTTCGAGGGCCGCTCGCTCTTCCTGAACGCCGACGACACGGACTTCAAGAACCCCAGGACACCCGTGATCGTCAACCTCATCTCCGCGGTGAAGACCCTCAAGGCCCGCTACGGCGACGACTTCGTGCTGACCATGGCCCCGGAGACGTTCTTCGTGCAGCTCGGCTACCAGTACTACGGCACCGGCAAGTGGGGCGGCCAGGACCCGCGGGCCGGGGCCTACCTCCCGGTCATCTACGCCCTGCGCGACGACCTGACCCTGCTCCAGGTCCAGGACTACAACTCCGGCCCGATCATGGGCCTCGACAACCAGTACCACTCCATGGGGAGCGCGGACTTCCACATCGCCATGACCGACATGCTGCTCACCGGCTTCCCGGTCGCGGGCGACCAGAACAACGTCTTCCCGCCGCTGCGCCCCGACCAGGTCGCGATCGGCATGCCCGCCTCGACCAACGCGGGCAACGGCTACGTCCCGCCGGCCGAGGTCACCAAGACCCTCGACTGCCTGACCAGGAAGACGAACTGCGGCTCGTACACCACCCATGGCACCTGGCCGGGCCTGCGCGGCCTGATGACCTGGTCGATCAACTGGGACCGGTACGCGGGCTGGGAGTTCCAGCGGACGTTCGACGGCTACTTCCGCTGAGGAACAGCCACAGCCCGACGAGCAGCACCGTGCTCAGGCACCAGCTGGCCACGACGTCCAGGGGCCAGTGGTAGCCGCGCCGGGTCAGTCCGAAGGCGACGCCGAGATTCAGGGCGGCGTAGACGGCGAGGACGGCCCGGCGCGCGTGCACGGAGGCCAGCCACGGCAGCAGGAGCAGGGCCGCGGCCCCGTAGGCGACGGCGGCCGTGGCCGTGTGGCCGGAGGGGTAGTAGCCGGTGGCCGGCGGCACGGCCGGGGTGCCCGGACGGTCCGTCAGCTCCTTGAGCGGCACCACCAGTGCCGGGACCAGGGCCATCAGCAGCGCCGCCGCGGCGGCCGGCAGCCACCAGCGTGCGCCGCCGGCCCTCCGGTGGCGCCAGGTGACGTAGGCGAGGACGGCCGCGAGGACCGGGACGGCGACCGGGACGCCGCCGAGATCGGACAGCGTCTCGGAGAGGCGGTCGGGGCGGACCAGTGCCCGGCTGACGGCCTCGTCCAGCCCGACCAGCGGGCCGCCGGCCACCACCTGCCAGGTGATGAGCGCGAAGCACAGGGCGGGAAGCCCGAGAAGAAGGAGGAGGGAGGTCGGCCGCCCCGGAACAGGGGGGGTGGTTCCGAGGCGGCCGTCCGGACCGGATGGCCGCGCGCCCCGGGGGGTTTGGGACGGGCGGCTGTCCGATCGGTGAGGAGATCCGGAGCCGGAGGCGCCGGTTGTGTGCGCGAGGGCACGACCAGGTCGAAGCTGGGGAGGCCTCGGCCCGATGTCACCCGGAGTCCCCTCCGGGCGGGGTGTATCTCTCATCTGTTCCCGAACCTACGGCAGGGCGGTGGTGTGAGACAGCCGGAATCGCGTCCTGACATCTACCTCGCACACGTTCTTCACACCCTCCGACGGTACCGGCCCCGGCTCCGCGACGGCCGGCGGCGCGAGGGCCGCCGGGCGGCTCAGACGCGGGAGAACGCCTGCTCGATGATGTCCAGGCCCTCGTCGAGCAGGTCCTCGCCGATGACCAGCGGGGGCAGGAAGCGCAGCACGTTGCCGTAGGTGCCGCAGGTCAGGACCAGCAGCCCCGCGGCGTGGCAGGCCCTGGCCAGCGCGGCGGTCGCCTCCGGGTGCGGCTCCTTGGTCGCGCGGTCCTTGACCAGCTCGACGGCGATCATCGCGCCCCGGCCGCGGATGTCGCCGATGATGTCGAACTTCTCGGCCATGGCACCCAGCCGGGCCTTCATCGTGGCCTCGATCGCCTTCGCACGGGCGTTGAGGTCCAGCTCCTTCATCGTCTCGATGGAGCCCAGCGCGCCGGCGCAGGCGACCGGGTTGCCGCCGTAGGTCCCGCCGAGGCCGCCCGCGTGCGCGGCGTCCATGATCTCGGCGCGGCCGGTCACGGCGGCCAGCGGAAGACCGCCGGCGATGCCCTTGGCGGTGGTGATCAGGTCCGGGACGATGCCCTCGTCCTCGCACGCGAACCACTGGCCGGTACGGCAGAAGCCGGACTGGATCTCGTCCGCCACGAAGACGATGCCGTGGTCGGAGGCGAACCGGCGCAGCGCCGGCAGGAAGCCCTTGGCCGGCTCGATGAAGCCGCCCTCGCCGAGCACCGGCTCGATGATGAGCGCGGCGACGTTCTCCGCCCCGACCTGCTTGGAGATCTGGTCGATCGCCTGCGCGGCGGCCTCGGGCCCGGCGTTCTCGGCCCCGGTCGGCCAGCGGTAGCCGTAGGCGACCGGCACGCGGTAGACCTCGGGCGCGAACGGGCCGAAGCCGTTCTTGTACGGCATGTTCTTCGCGGTCAGCGCCATCGTGAGGTTCGTCCGGCCGTGGTAGCCGTGGTCGAAGACGACGACGGCCTGGCGCCTGGTGTACGCGCGGGCGATCTTCACGGCGTTCTCGACGGCCTCGGCGCCCGAGTTGAACAGCGCGGACTTCTTCGCGTGCTCGCCCGGGGTCAGCTCGGCCAGCGCCTCGGCGACCGCGACGTAGCCCTCGTACGGCGTGACCATGAAACAGGTGTGGGTGAAGTCGGCGAGCTGCGCGGCGGCCCTGCGGACGACGGCCTCGGCGGAGGCGCCGACGGAGGTCACCGCGATGCCGGAGCCGAAGTCGATCAGCCGGTTGCCGTCGACGTCCTCGATGATGCCGCCGCCCGCGCGCGCGGTGAACACGGGCAGCACGGAACCCACGCCCTGGGCGACCGCGGCCATGCGGCGGGCCTGCAGCTCCTGCGACTTCGGACCGGGGACGGCGGTGACGAGGCGGCGCTCCTGAGGAAGTGCGCTCATGGGGGGCTCCTGGTGTTTCGCGGACGCTTGTCTTCTCTTTTCTCGCAGGCTAGGGGCGCGAGCGGGGGGTGGGCATGCTCCATGTGGGCGTTGTCGGCCGCCGGGGTTGTCCGTGGTGGACATGGCACCCGGCCGGACTCCGACGGCGTCCGGAGCATCCCGGTCCGCCCCGTCGGCCGTGTAAGCGGTGAACTCCCCACGCGAGCGCGTTAGATTGGCTCGCTGATGGTGGACGGAGCGGCAGGTCAGGGGGCAGGGGCGATGGACGGCGACGGGACTCGGGAGACCCGGGGCACACACGCGACGCCGGTACCGCGCCCGGCGGTGCCACCGGAGGTCCCGGCGATGCCGCCGCGGCCCCCCCGGGCACCCGGCGCCGGGCCCGACGGCCCGGCCTTCCTCGCCTGGCTGCGGGCGCCCCGGCCGCAGGCGCAGCCCGGCGTCTGGCGCTACGGCCACGTGCCGCGGCCGGACGAGGAACCGGAGCGCATCCCCACCCGGCAGCTGCTGAGCGGGGCGCTGATCGCCTTCCTCGTCGGCTGGCTGGTCTGGTCCCTGCTGTGGAACGGCTACCTCGGCGGCTGGTGGGTGCTGCCGCTGGAGCTGTTCACCCCCGCCTCCTGGCGCGAGAACAACGACCAGGTCGGCAACGCCGTCCTCTGGTACGGCTACTACACCCTGATCGCCCTGGGCATCATGCTCGCCGTCGCCC
>NZ_AGBF01000178.1 GCF_000225525.1 Streptomyces zinciresistens K42
GGGTGAGGCCGCGGCCGCCGGCACCCTCGTGCCGGCGCCGATGTCAGACCCGGGTGCCACACTCGCGGCATGGCCGACCGCTGGGCGCTCGCTCCGGCCGAGGACGGTGGCGTGGAGGTCGCCCCCCTCGGTCCGGACGGGCTGCTCGCGGGCCCGGTGCGCCGGGAGCCCGATCCGGCGGCGGCCGTGCGCGCCCGGCCGGAGGCCGCGCGCTGGGTGTGGCGCTCCACCGCCGAGATCTATCCCCGCCTGCTCGCCGCGGGGGTGCGCGTGGAGCGGTGCTACGACGTCGAGGACGCCGAGACCCTGCTCCTCGGCCACGAGGGGCGGCACGGCCGCCCGCGTTCGGCCGCCGCCGCCCTCGCACGGCTGCGCGGCGCGGCCGAACCGCCCGATCCGCCCCAGCGGGCGGCCGAACCCGGCTCGCAGTCCCCGCTGTTCGAGCCGCAGGCGGTCCGTCTGCCGCTCACCGACCTCGCCGAGGTCCACGCCGACCAGCAGCGGCGGCACGAGCGGACCGCCCACCCCGGGCGGATGCGGCTGCTGACCGCCGCCGAGTCGGCCGGGATGCTGGTCGCCGCCGAGATGAACCGCGCCGGGCTGCCCTGGAGCGCCGAGGTGCACCGCGGGGTCCTTCGCGAACTGCTCGGCGAGCGGTACGCGGGCGGCGGCGAGCCCCGGCGGCTGGCCGAGCTGGCCGACGAGGTGTCGGCGGCCTTCGGGCGGCGGGTGCGGCCCGATCTGCCCGCCGATGTGATCAGGGCGTTCGCGCGGGCCGGCGTCAAGGTCCGCTCCACCCGGCGCTGGGAGATCGAGACCGTCGACCACCCGGCGGTCGAGCCCTTGATCGAGTACAAGAAGCTGTACCGGATCTGGGTCGCCCACGGCTGGTCGTGGCTCCAGGACTGGGTGCGCGACGGACGGTTCCGGCCGGAGTTCCTCGCGGGCGGCACGGTCACCGGACGGTGGGTCACCAACGGCGGGGGCGGACTCCAGATCCCCAAGGTCATCCGGCGGGCGGTGGTCGCCGACCCGGGCTGGCGGCTCGTGGTCGCCGACGCCGACCAGATGGAGCCGCGCGTCCTCGCCGCGATCTCCCGGGACCCGGGGCTGATGGAGGTGGCCGGGCGGGCGGACGACCTCTACCAGTCCGTCTCCGACCGCGCCTTCTCCGGCGACCGCGCCCAGGCCAAGCTCGCGGTCCTGGGCGCCATCTACGGCCAGACCTCCGGGGACGGGCTGAAGAACCTCGCCGCGCTCCGCCGCCGCTTCCCGCGGGCCGTGGCCTACGTCGACGACGCGGCGCGCGCCGGTGAGGAGGGCCGGCTGGTGCGGACCTGGCTGGGGCGCACGTCCCCGCCCGCCGCGGGCGCGGGCGACGACAGCGCCGAGGAGGCGGGCATCCCGGCCCCCGACGGCGTGCCGGACGAGCGGGCCGAGAGCGCCGGGCCGCCGGAGTGGGTGCCCGGCTACGCCTCCACCGACGCCCGCGCCCGGGGCCGCTTCGCCCGCAACTTCGTCGTCCAGGGCAGCGCCGCCGACTGGGCGCTGCTGCTGCTCGCCGCGCTGCGCCGGTCCTGCGCGGACCTGGCGGCGGAACTGGTCTTCTTCCAGCACGACGAGGTGATCGTGCACTGTCCGCAGGAGGAGGCCGGGGCCGTGGTCGCGGCGATCGGGGAGGCGGCGGCGCTGGCCGGCCGGCTGACGTTCGGTGAGACACCGGTCAGGTTCCCGTTCACCACGGCGGTGGTGCGGTGCTACGCGGACGCGAAGTGACCGGCGGGGCGTCCGGCCGCACGGGCCACGGCGGCGGCCCCCGGGTGGGGGGCCGCCGCCGGGTGCCCGTGCGCCGGGCCGTCAGGCGCGCAGCGGATTGGAGCGCTCGGCCGCCATCAGGTACCAGGCCGTGGCCCCCACATGCCGGTACGGGTAGTACCCGAACCCGAACCCGGTGTCGATCGGGCTGCTCGCCGAGACGATGCCCGACCGCCCCGGCAGCGCCCGGCCGCCGATCGTCTGCCCGCCGCCGAGCTGGTCCTGGGCCCGTTCCAGGGAGTCCATCAGCCGGCGTGCCCGCGTCTCGTCGCCCCGCGCGTGCCGCTTGCGCAGCGCGAGCGCGAGATGGGCCGTCCCCTCGAACCAGACCCCGTTGCGGTCGGGCTTCGGCTGGGACTCCGCGATGGGCGCGTCCTCGTTCGCGAGGAGGCTCACGGAGCTGAAGGTGACACCCTCGTACGACTGCCCCGCCGGGACCGTGCTGTTGGTGCGCCCGGCGTGGTCGAGGACGGCCAGCTCGCGCGCGGCCCAGTCCAGCGAGCGGGCGTGGGCGCGGGAGTCGAGGGCGAGGAGGGTCCAGGTCTGGGCGTCCTCGGGGATCGGCGAGGTGTTGACGGTCACCCCGTCGTTGGAGCCGGTGTAGAAGAAGCCGCCGTCCGGCTCCCACATCCGCTCGACGAAGGCCCGCGCACGGGCGCGGCGTGCCGACCAGACCCGGTCCCCGGTGAGCCGGGCGAGCCGCCCGAAGAGGCTGACGAGGTCGGTGTTGTGCTCGACGGAGGTGAAGGGCAGCTTCGTCCCGGCGCCGTCGACGCCGAACTTGTACCCGCCGAGCGGTTCGTCGGTCCGCGCGTTGCGCTCGATCCACTCCCCGATGCGCACGGCACCGTCCCGGAAGCGGCGCTTCCCGGTCCGTGCGGCCAGGTCGGCGAGCGCGATCCCGGCCCAGGCCATGTCCCCGACGGCGGTCCCGGTGAAGCCGAACTGCGTCCCGACGTTGGCGCTGCCGTCGGCGCGCACGAACCCGTCCGGCTGGAGCGAGCCGTCGTAGAACGTGTACGGGCCGACGTTGTACGCCTGCCGCAGCCGGCCGTCGTCATGGGCGGGGTCGTGCGTCTGGGCGTAGAGGAGGGCGTCGCCGAGCGCCGTGGCGCGGGCGCGCGCGTCCGGCGTGCCGACGGCGAGCAGCGCGAGGATCGCGAGGCCGTTGTCGTAGGTGAAGGCGGTGCTGAACAGGCCCGCCTGGTCGGTGTAGCTCTGGGCGAGCCGGACGGTGCCCTGGGCCGGGTAGGCGTCCATGGCGGCGGCGACGAAGGCCGTGGCCCGGCGCTGCGCGGAGTCCGTCCCCGCTCGGGCGACTCCCGCGCCGGTCGCGGTGAGCACAGCCGCACCGAGCCCGGCGCCGAGGAGCGTGCGGCGGCTGAACGCCGGGTTCTGTCTGCCGGTCATGCCGTTCATGGGTCTCCCTCACCGTTTTGAGAGCGCTCTCAGGATGCGCGCTCATTCTGCTGGGGCGCGGGGGGCGGGTCAACGCTTGTGCGGGAGGCGGGGGTTGGGGGCGGGGGGGCGACTCGGGGGCGGGGCCGGCACCTGGGCCCTTCGTCCCGCGCGGCCCTCGCCGAGAGCCCCGGCGTCCCGCTGATCACCGGCGACGCCAGGAGCGAGCGCGGCGGGGCGGCACGGTGCGCGACCGGGGTCTTCGAGGCGTCCGCCACCCGACCCCCGCCGGCACCGACGCCCCACCCCTCGCACGGGCCTGGCCCGCCGCACCGGCCTGCTCGTGGCCGCCCGCAGGCCGGGCCGCACCGGCCCCTTCCGGGACAGGCCCGTGCAGCACGGGTACGAGGAGACGTTCCTGCCCGTCGACGCCCAGCACCACGAGGCCCCCGGCTGCGGCGATCCAGCGCCGTCGAGCGCGGAGACGGACGGGGCCGCTGACACGGAGCCGCCTCGCGGCGCGGGGTGATCGCCGGCAGCGCCGGCCCGGCCGACGGGCCCGGTGGCCTTCCGCGGGGACGTCCGCCACCAGCGCAGGCGTCCCCTCGCGGCACCCGAAGGACCGAATGTCAGTGGCTGGTACTAGCGTTCACGCCACGCTACGGCGAAACCGGGACCAGTCCGGTTCAAGTGTGCTGCCGTGGGGACGGCGGAGGGTGGGGACCAGTGGGTTGGCTGTCAGCGGGTGACGGGTACGAAGTCGCCCTGGTGGAGGGCCGGGTGGCCGCGCGGGCCACCGCGGGGCGGGCGGCGGGGCGGCAGTTGAAGTCGCTGCCGAAGGCGGTGCGCGAGCACCCCGAGGTCGACCGGCTGCGCCGGCTGGCCGAATGGCTGGATCGGCACGCCGCGGCGTGCGTGACGCAGGTGGACACCTGGATGGTCTCGTCGTTGCCGGTGCCCACCGGGCTGCTGGCCCGGGTGTGGCCGGACGAGGCGTGGCAGTCGGCGCTGCGGGACCTGGTGGTCGTCGGCGAGGACCCGCAGGAGCCGGGCTTCCTGCGGGACGCCACGGACGGCGGTGAGCTGCGGCTGGTGAACCTCGACGGCGAGACGGTCCGGCTGTCGCCGGCGACGGTGACACTGCCGCACCCGGTGCTGCTGCCCGATCTGGAGGACCTGCGCGAGTTCGCGGCGGAGCTGGGGGTGACGCAGCGCGTGGAGCAGATCCACCGGGCCACCTGGCTCAGGCCGGAGGGCCTCGCGGAGAAGGCCACCGAGGTACGGGAGTTCGCGGGCGGGTCGTACGACTCGCGGTTCGCGCTGGCCGCGCGGGCCACGGCGCTGGGCTACCGGGTCTCCGGCGGCTACGCGTCCTGCCGGGTGCGGGACGCCGGGCGCGGCGTCGAGGCGTCGGTGTGGATCGGTGAGCCCTACTGGGACGGGGACACCGAGACCGGTGCGCTGAGCTGGAGCGACGAGAACGGACGCACGTTGCGGGCCGTCGAGGTGGGCCCGGTGGCCTGGTCCGAGGGAATGCGCATGGCCGCGGCGCTGCACGCCGGCCGCACGGTCGAGGAGGGCAGGACCGCATGAGTGACACGGGGAATGTTTCGTCGGAAGCCGCCGAACTGCTGGCGAGCGGCGCGGTGCTGCCGCCGGGCACGGAGGAGGCCGGGGAGCGGGCGGTGGCGCTGACCGCGCGCGCGTACCGGCATCCGGGGCTGGACGACCGGGTGGTCGTGCGGCTGGTCGCCGCCGAACTGGGCGCGGCCGAGGACCTGGCCGCCGGTTTCCTCGGCCTGCTGCCGGACGGCGAACCGGCCGAGGTCGGTCTCGGTCTGCGGCAGTCGCTGGGCTTCCCGGAGTGGGTGCTGGTGCACCACCCGGCGGACGGCCACCACGCCCTGGGCGTCGTACCGGAGCTGGACCGGATCGCGCGGCAGGCCAGGACCAAGCCGAAGGCGGCGCTGGACGCCCTGCTGGTGCTCGCCGGGGAACTCGCCGCCGCCGTACCGCACTTCCTGCCGGTGTTCTACGAGCAGGCGGGGCGGGTGTTCCTGGGGGTGGAGAACCCCACGTACGCCGCGCAGATGTTCACCAGGGCGCGCAAGGCCGAGACCGAGCACGGGCTGACGGTCGACGAGGAGCGGCTGGACGCGGTGTTCCTGGAGTTCGCCCTGGCCGGGGCGCTTCCGGTGAAGGTGCTGTCGGGGTACGCGAAGGAACTGGCCGCGCGGGTGCCTGCGCCGGAGGCGTTCAGCCGGTTCCGGCGGCTGTGCGTACGGCGTACGGCGGGCGGGCTCCAGCCTGCCGCGACGATGGCGGCCGACCTGCGCAAGCTGGCGAAGGCCGCGGACCTGGACCCGGTGGCGGAGGAGGGGGCGTACCTGGCCGAACTGCTCACGCTGCCCGCCACGCTGCGGGCCGCGGCCGGCTGGTGGAAGGCGCACGGTCCGGCGCTGGCGGCGCTGGCCGGGCGGGAGCCCGCGATCCGCGGCACGCTGCTGGACATGATGCCCGCGAACGACGACAGGGCGCTGCCGGGCCTGTGGCTGGAGCTGCTGGAGAAGTCCGGCGCCACCGCCGGGCTGTGCGACGCCGCGCTGCCGGAGGAGGAGCGCCCGGCGGACGGCGCCGCGGGCTGGTTCGAGCGGTTCCTGAAGTTCCGCAGCAGCGGGTGGTACCAGCGCGAGCCCCTGCCGCTGCTGTACACGCTGGTGGAGCGGATGGCCGGCCGGCTGCGCGCCGAACTCGCCGCGTCCGGCGGGACGGTGGCGGTCACGGACAGCGATGTGGACCTGCTGGACCTGCTGCTGTCCCTGGGCGTGCCGGTCGCCGACCCCGCCGAGAACACCTGTCTGCAACTGGAGCGGTGGGCGAAGCACGAGGACCGGCGTGACCTCGTCGCGCTGGAGGCCGACGCCCGGTTCAGGACCGCGTTCCGGCGGGGCGCCGACCGGTTCAGCAACGACCAGGACGGTCTGCGGGCCCTGCGGGTACTGGCCGCCTCCCCCGGCGGACGCCCGATGCTGACGGAGTGGGTGCGCGGGGTCGTCACCCGCTTCTCCGCCGTGGGCCTGCCGCAGCTGCCGGCCGCGATGGGATGGTTGTCGTGGCTGCCGGGCGGGACCCTGGCCCTCGCGGAGGAGGAGGCGCGCGCCGCCGCCGGGACCGACCTCGCGCCGGCCCTCGCCCGGACGCTGCGGGCGGGCCTCTTCGACGAACTGTCCTGGCCCGCCTGGGAGGAGGCCGCCGCCGCCCTCGTACCGGCGAAGGACATCGACGACCTCGGGGTCGCCGACGCCTGGCCGCATCTGATCACCTCGGGCGCCTCGCAGGTCCGGGTGCTCGGCAGCGAGGGCACCGTCCTCACCCACGACCTGCGGATACCGGCCGGCGACCGGTACGGCGAGCCGGGCTGCCACTACGTCGACGGCGAACTGTTCGTCTACTGGAACTCCCGTGCCGCGAACGGCGGACTGCGCGGCTACTGGCAGCACTCCGCCGACCGACCGCGGCCGATCGAGGGCTCCGGCACCCGGGGCACCCGGGTGAACTGGCTCGGCGACCTCGGCGACGTCACCCTTCCGCTGCCCGGCGGGGGCCGGGCCACCGGCACCGGCGTGCTGCACCGCGGCGACAGCGCCGTGCCCGGCGAGCGGACCCTGATCAGCGACGGCACCTCGCTGTGGGTGTGGGGCTGGGACGGGGAGGACCGCGCCACCGCCGGCTGGTACGAGTACGACCCGGCCACCGGTGAACAGGGCCGGCGGAGCCTGCCCGACTTCCTCGCGGACGCGACCCGCACCGCCCCGGCGGGGAGCACCTTCCGCTCCGGCTGGGTGCTGCCCGCGCCGTCGGCCGAGGCCGGTCCGGGCGGCACCCCGGTGGGCGGGCTGCTCGGCTGGCGCGTGGTGACGCTGCCCGACGGCTCGCTGCGCGGCGAGGACCTGGCGGGGAACACCGTCACCGTGGCGGCGGACGCCGGACTGCCGAAGCGCGCGCTGCTGTTCCCCGGGAGCGACCGGCCGCTGGCCGTCGTCCCGAGCAGCTACGCCGTCAGCCTCATCGACCCGGACGGCGTCGTCACGGCCGAGGCCAAGACCGACAACCGGCCCGGGGAGTTCGCGGCGGGCACCCTGGTGCTGCCGCCGCTGCGCTACTGGCACTGCCTGCGCCCCCGCGACCCGCAGGGCTCCCTGGCGCTGCGCGGGCTCGGTCTCGACACCGCGGCGGCGCTGCTGGCGTCCGCCGCCGAGGAGGCGAGGCGGGAGAAGGCCAACGCGGCGGACAAGGCCGCCGCGGTGGATCCCCTGGCGCTGCCCGCGCTGGTGCGTGAGCTGCTGCCGCAGGTCAGCCATGACGCGCTGGTGACGGGCATCGCCGCGGTGGTGCGGTTCGCGGCCCGCCAGCAGGTCGCGCTGGACGCGGTGGCGGAGCGGCTCGACGGCGAACTGGCGGGCGTGCAGCCGGAGGCGGGGCTGATCGGCCCCTCCGACCAGCTGGTCGACGAGGCACTCGCCGGGCTCGGCGTCATCCGGTCCTGGTACCACACCGACCACACCGACCACGCCTTCCGGCAGCTGCACTTCGTCGGTCAGGCGCTGCGGGACACCACCGGGCCGGACCCGGCGGTCCGACTGCACCTCGACGGGCCGGCACTGCCCTGGGAGCGGCTGTACTGGACGTCCCTCGTGGACCTGCCCGCCACGACGGCGTTCCGGGCGGCGTCCGCCGTCACCGGAGAGGAGCACCGGGACACGCTCGGGGAGATCCTGCGCGAGCTGGACACCCAGGGCCTGGCGGCCCTCGCGGCGGACCGGTGGCGCCGCTTCGAGCTGCGGCTCGACCACAGCCTGCTGACGGCGGCCGACGGCCGGCTGCGCCCCACGGGCGCGGCGGCCCTGCTCGGCCTGGGCGCGGGCGCGTTCCTGGCCTTCGTGGACAGCCGCCAGGACACCGGAAGCTGCGAATTCACGGCGCTCTTCCACGACCCGGCCGGACTCTTCGAGGTTCCCGCGCCCTACACCGTGGTGTCCTCGGCGCCGTTCGGCACGGCCCGGGAGGCGGGCTGGCTGGGCGCGTTCCTGGCCGAGCTGGCCGCGCGCGGTCCGGCGCCCTGGTTCCCGGAGGCCGCCGAGGAGTTCGCGCGGCTCACCGGGGTCACCGGGACGACGGCCCGGCTGATCGTGGCCGGTATGCCGCGGATCGACACCTGGGAGCGGTCGTTCCTGCCGGCCGAGGCACGCGGCGTGATCGGGGTGAAGGTCGCCGACGCCGCCCTGGCCAAGGACGAACTGCGCGAACTCGACCACGAGGTCCGGCGTGCCGTCGTGGCGGCGCTGCTGCCCGCCGAACCGGCCCGGCTGTGGACGGACGGTCCCGACGCGGGCGCCGCCGCCGAGGTCTGGAACGCCCGGGTGGGCAGGCGGGCCGCGGTCCCCGAGGCACTGCTCATGGAGGCGATCCGCGCGGTGCGGACCCCGTGGGCGCCGAGCCACTGCCTGCCCGCGCTGCTCGACCCGGCCGCCGATCCGCGGTTGAGCCGGGATCTGGACTGGGAGGTCAGCGGCGACCGGGTCGCCCCGGCCGACCAGGGCGCCACCGGCTTCACCGCCGCCACGCTGCTCAGCGCCGTCACCCTGTCCGCCTGGCTCGCCCACCGGCTCCCGGCCGGCGACCCGGTCCGGGCGGCGCTGCCCGCGGCCCTGACCGCCGTGCGCCGGCGGCTGGCCCACCCCGGGCTGATGCTGGACCTCGACCAGTACGTCGGTCTGCCCGACTTCCGCAAGGTGGCCGGCGCCCCCAGCGAGACCGCCGAGGGCTACGAGCGCTACGGCGCCGTCGTCATGGCCACCGCGGACGACCAGCCCTCCCCCGCCATCCGTACGGCACTGCTGGACTCGGCCGGGCACGACCCGTACCTGGCCGTCCTGCACACCCACGACCAGCGGCCGTTCCCGGCGGTGACGGCGCTGCGCACCGCCCACGACCCGGGCTTCGCGGCCCTGCTCGCCGACCCCGGCGACCCGTTGGCGGGCGAGCGGGACAAGGCGGGCACGTGGTGGCCGCAGGACCCCGCGCGGTCGGTGCCCGACCTGGTCGGCGAGGT
Source organism: Streptomyces zinciresistens K42 (assembly GCF_000225525.1). Classification (GTDB taxonomy): domain Bacteria; phylum Actinomycetota; class Actinomycetes; order Streptomycetales; family Streptomycetaceae; genus Streptomyces; species Streptomyces zinciresistens. The sequence goes on from NZ_AGBF01000178.1 coordinate 9,326, forward strand.
GGCGAAGGAGTACGGCATCGGCGAGGACGCGGCCGTGGTGTACCTGATGCTGCTGGCGATGCCCGACCCCACCGACCGCAACACCGCGCGGTGGTCCGGCTGGCCGTCGCGCCGGGGCGGCACCGCCCGGCTCAAGGCGGCCCGCGCCGAACTGGCCGCCACCGACCTGGTCATCGAGGCGGGCCGGGCGCGTGCCGGGCGTTCGCTGTTCCTGCCCGGCGGCTGGGTGGACACCCGGTCCCCCCAACTGCCGCTGGAGCAGTGGAAGCTGCCGCTGTACGGCATGACCGACGCCGAGCACGCGCCGCTCGGTGTGATCGTGCCGACCGAGCCCGTCGCCGACGTCTACCGCCGGGCCTGGCAGCGGATCGGGGAAGGCGACGGCCCGCGCTTCCAGGAGCTCAAGGTCAAGCGCGGCCGACGCCGCTGAACCCGGGGGTCCACGGGGTGCGGCGGCGGACTCCCCGGCGCCGCGCCCCGGCCCCTCGGCACCTCCGTACCCCGCGCCGCGGCACCCCGGTACCTCCCGCACCCCGGCGCCTCCCGCACACCGACCCCTCCCGGCCCCGTCCCCCGGTGACGCGACTCCGCGATCCGCGCACCGCACACCCCGTAGACCACGCGTAGAGCACTCGTAGAGCACGCAGAGAGCACCCGTGGAGCACTCGCCAGAGCGCTCGCGGAGCACCCGTCGAACACTCGTAGAGCACCTGTAGAGCACAAGGAACCCCATGACCCTGACGGATCAGGCGAACGCCGTTCCGGCCCGGCAGACACTGCCGGCCGAGGAGCGCTTCGCCACCGAACTCGCCTTCCTCGCCGCCCACGACGACGGCCCGCGCCCGCCCCGCTGGGCGCTGACCCCGCGCGCCGTGGTCACCTTCGTCTGCGGCAGCGCGGGCGAGACCCTGCACCTGCCGAAGCCGCACGCCTCGCTGCCCGAGCGGCTGGTGATCACCCCCAAGTTCGTCGGCGAACGCGCCCTGGTGGAACGCTGCGTGGTCACCCTCGCCGGTGAGCGCGGCCTGCTGCTGGTCGGCGAGCCCGGCACCGCCAAGTCGATGCTCTCCGAGCTGCTGGCCGCCGCGGTCTGCGGCACCAGCGCCCTCACCGTGCAGGGCACCGCGGGCACGACGGAGGACGCCTTCCGCTACGGCTGGAACTACGCCCTGCTCCTGGCCCAGGGCCCCACCCCGCAGGCCCTCGTCGCCTCCCCGGTGCTCACCGCCATGCGCGAGGGGCGGGTGGCCCGGATCGAGGAGGTCACCCGCTGTCTGCCCGAGGTGCAGGACGCGCTGGTGTCGATCCTGTCCGACCGGCGGCTGAGCGTGCCCGAACTCGCGGGCACGCAGGACGCGTCGGTGCCGGCCGCCGCCGGTTTCAGCGTCATCGCGACCGCCAACCTCCGCGACCGGGGCGTCTCTGAGATGTCGGCCGCCCTCAAGCGGCGCTTCAACTTCGAGACCGTCCACCCGATCGCCGACGCCGACGCGGAGACCGCCCTGGTACGCGGCCAGGCCACCGCGGCCGTGCAGCGGGCCGGCGCCGCCTTCGCCGTGGACGACTCCGTGCTGGACGCGCTGGTCACCGTCTTCCGCGACCTGCGCTCCGGCCGCTCGGCGGAGGGCTGGGACGTCGAACGGCCCGGCACGGTGATGTCCACCGCCGAGGCCGTGCAGGTCACCGCCTCGCTCGGACTGGCCGCCGCCTACCTGCCCGCCGGAGACATCCTCGACCTGGTCCCCGGGCACCTCCTCGGTGTGGTCCGCAAGGACGACCCCGCCGACCACGCGCGGCTGCTCGGCTACTGGGACGGTCCCGTCCGCCGCCGCGCCGAGGACGGCTCCGCGATGTGGCGCCGCCTCTGGGACCTGCGGGAGAACCTGCGTTGACGAACGACGACCCCCGGGAGGCCGTCGCCGGGCTCGCCGCCTCCGTCAGCCCGTACCTCATCGGCGTACGCCATCACAGCCCCGCGCTCGCCGTCGTCGTACCGGACCTGCTCGACGCCGCGGGCGCCGAGGTGGTCTGCGTCGAACTGCCCGCCGACTTCCAGCCCTGGCTGCCCCACCTCGCCGACCCGCGCGTCCTGGCGCCGGTGGCCCTCGCAGGCGCCGGACGGGACGGGGGACTCGCCTTCTACCCGTTCGCCGACTTCTCGCCGGAACTCGCCGCGATCCGCTGGGCGCGGGAGCGGGGCGCGCAGGTGCTCTGCTGCGACCTGCCGCTGTCCGACCCCGGCTGGTCCGCGCCCGCGGGAGCGGACCCGTCGCAGGACGCGGGCCGGGCCGACGGCCCGTCCGGCTCCGGTGCGCACTCCGGTGACGGTGGCCGCTGCGGCCCGGACGGTGACGGTGGCGGTCCCGGCGGCAGCGGAGAGGCCGGTGCGGACGGCGGGGACGGCGGGGACGGCGGGGGCGGCGGGGGCGCCACCGCCTTCGCCGACGCCCTCACGGCCTCCGGCTCCGGCCGCGACGGCGACGACCTGTGGGACCGGGCCGTCGAGGTGCTCGCCCCCGGGTGCACTCCCGAGGCGGTACGCCGCGCCGCCCTGGGCGTCGGCTGGGCCCTGCGCCAGGACTCGGCGTCCTCCGGCGCGGTCCCGGCAGGCGACCTCGCCCGCGAGGCCCACATGCGCCGCGTGCTGGCCGGGGCCGCCGCCGGCGGCCGCCGGGTCGCCGCGGTGATCGGCGCCTTCCACGCCCCTGCCCTGGTGAGCCCGCCGACGACGGCGGACCCCTCGCCAACGGCGGCACCGGAGGCGACGGAACCCGGACCGACCGGACCGGACGCCCACACCACCACCCCGGCGCCCGACGCGGTCCGCCCCGCCCCGCCCCAGGCCGACGCGAGCGCGGCCCGCGCCGTCGAACCCGGCCCGGTCTACGGCGGGTCGCCGGCCGGGGACGCCCACCCGGCACCGGTCACCTCGCTGGTCCCGTACGCCTTCGACCTGCTGGACTCGCGTTCCGGCTACCCCGCGGGCATCCGCGACCCGCGCTGGCAGCAGGCCGTGCTCACGGCCGGCGCCGATCCCGGCCGGCTGCACGACGCCGCCGCCCGCGCGATCACCGACCTGTGCCGTGAGCTGCGCGCGGCCGGGCACACCGCGGGCACGGGCGAGGCCGCCGAGACCCTGCGGCTGGCGTGCGACCTCGCGCGGCTGCGCGGCCTGCCCGCGCCCGGACGGGGGGAACTGCTGGAGGCGGTCACCACCGTGCTGGGCCAGGGCGAGCCGCTCGGCCGGGGCCGTGCCCTGGCGCGGGCCCTCGAAGTGGTGCTGGTCGGGACCGACAGGGGCCGTATCGCCCCCGGGACACCCCGATCGGGGCTGGGCCCCTCGGTGGAGGCGGAGCTGGCCGCGCTGCGGCTGCCGCACCCGGACGACCCCGGCCCCCGCGAACTGCGGCTCGACCCGCTGCGGTCCCCGCTCGACGGCAGGAGGGAGATCCTGCTCCAGCGCCTGCAGGTGTGCGGGGCGGGCTACGGCGAACCGGTCGCGGTGGCCGGAACGGGAGACGGGGCCGCGCTGACCACCCGCTGGCGGCTCGCCTGGACCCCGTCCGTCCCCGCACGGCTCGACCTGGCGGGCGTGCGCGGCGTCGACGCCGCCCAGGCAGCCGCCGGAACCCTGCGCGAGAACCACCGCCGGGCGGCGGCGGAAGGCGGGATCACCTGCGCGCGGCTCCTCGACGGACTGCGGGACGCGGCACGCTGCGACCTCCCCGGGCTCGTCGCCGAACGCCTCGCCGAGGCAGCCGCCGTACTCCCCTCGGCCGCCACCCTCCCGGAGCTGCTGGACTCCCTCGACCTGCTGGAGGCGCTGCGGCGGGGCCATCTGCCCGGCACCACGCCGGACGGGCGCGAACAGGCCGCCGAACTGGCCGTCACCCTGCTCGAAGCCGCCGTACGGGCGCTTCCCGGGCTGGCCGGCAGCGACCAGCCGCAGGACGCCGCGGCGCTGGTCGCCCTGGCGGGCCGGGTCGGCGAACACCGCCTCGGACTGCGGATGGACGACGTCCTGGGCACCCTCGCGCGCACCGGCTCCCCGCTCCTCCAGGGCGCCGCCCTGGCGGCCAGGGTCCTGCTCGACCTCGACGGCGCGGACGCCCTCGGCACCCGGGCCGCCGGCTGGATCGACACCGCCACCGGCCCGGAGGAACGCCATCGCCTGACCCGCCTCCTCACCGGACTGCTCAGTGCCGCCGGACCCCTGCTCCAGTCGGCCCCGGCGGCCCTCGACCCGCTCCTGGAGCGCATCGACACCCTCACCGACGAGGGCTTCCTCGCCCGGCTGCCGGCACTGCGCGGCGGCTTCGACAGCCTCTCCCCCGCCGCCCGCGACCGCATGCTGCACGCGGTGACGGAGCGCCTGGGCGACCGGCTCGACCTGTCCCTGGCCGCCCCGCCCGAGCTGATCGCCCTGTGGACCGCCGCCGACACCGCCGGGCTCGCCGCGCTGAACGCCCTGCGCACGCCGTTCCCGTACGTCATGAGCGGCGTACCGGACGCACCCGACGCACCCGACGCACCCGGCATACCCGGCACGCCCGACGGCCGCGCCCGTCAGGCGGACCACGAGACGCCGGACGCACCCGCAGACGTGAGCGAACCGGCGCGGTCGTCCGCGACCGACCGGGCAGCCGGGGCCGACGGGGCCGATCGAGCGGACGGGACCGCGGGGGCGCCGCCCTCGCGCACCGGTCCGGACGCCGCGGAACCGTCCGCGGACGGAGCCTCCGCGCACGCCGCGCCGGTCCTCGGACGACCGGCGGCCGGGGCGGGGGTCACGCCGCCCACGGCCCCGCCCACCGCCGTGGACGCGGCCCT
>NZ_AGBF01000177.1 GCF_000225525.1 Streptomyces zinciresistens K42
GGGGCGGTCCCCGGCGGGTCCGGCGCCGGTCCCGCCCACGGCCCCCGGACCGCCGCCGCCCCCGTCGGACCGTCCTCGCCCCCCGTCGTGCCCGGCAGGGTGCTCCGGGCCGTCACGGCGGCCCCGGTCACCGCGACCGCCGCGCCCCCGCCACCGGTACGCCCGGACGGCGGTGCGCCGGTTCGCGTACATCGCGCCCCCGCTCCCGCTGCTCCCCCGAGTCCCCGGAGCCTCCGGGAGTGTGTGCCGGCCCCACGGGACACGGCGGGCCGCGCGGGCACCGGTCGCCGTGCGCGAGGGGCGCAAGTCATGGGAGGTTCCCTCACTTTCGGGGAGACTCGACGTCAGAGCGCACCCGGTGGCGCGCCCGAGCTGAAAGAGTCGTGCTCATGCAGGTCTGGCCTGGAGAGGCATATCCACTCGGTGCCACCTACGACGGCGCCGGCACCAACTTCGCGGTCTTCACGGAGGCCGCGGACCGAGTAGAGCTGTGTCTGCTGCACGACGACGGCTCGGAGACGGCGGTGGAACTGCGGGAGAGCGACGCCTTCGTACGGCACGCCTACCTGCCGGGCGTCATGCCGGGGCAGCGGTACGGGTTCCGGGTGCACGGCCCGTACGCCCCGGAGCGCGGGCAGCGCTGCAACTCGGCGAAGCTGCTGCTCGACCCGTACGCGAAGGCGGTCAGCGGCTCGGTCCGCTGGGGCGAGGAGGTCTACGGCTACCACTTCGGCGAACCCGACCGGCGCAACGACCTCGACTCGGCGCCGCACATGATGTCGTCGGTCGTGGTCAATCCCTACTTCGACTGGGGAGACGACCGGCGCCCGCGCACCGAGTACCACCACACGGTGATCTACGAGGCGCACGTCAAGGGCCTGACGATGCGTCACCCGGGGCTGCCCGAGGAGCTGCGCGGCACCTACGCGGCGCTCGCGCACCCGGCGGTCATCGACCATCTCACCGGGCTGGGGGTGACGGCGCTGGAGCTGATGCCGGTGCACCAGTTCGTCAACGACCACCGCCTGGTCGACATGGGCCTGAACAACTACTGGGGCTACAACACGATCGGCTTCTTCGCCCCGCACAACACCTACGCCTCCTGGGGCGACCGCGGCCAGCAGGTCCTGGAGTTCAAGTCGGCGGTGCGGGCGCTGCACGAGGCCGGCATAGAGGTCATCCTCGACGTGGTGTACAACCACACGGCCGAGGGCAACCACCTGGGCCCCACGCTGTCCTTCCGTGGCCTGGACAACCCGCAGTACTACCGGCTCACCGACGATCCGCGCTACTACATGGACACCACCGGGACCGGGAACTCGCTGCTCATGCGGTCCCCGCACGTCCTCCAGCTGATCATGGACTCGCTGCGGTACTGGGTCACCGAGATGCATGTCGACGGCTTCCGCTTCGACCTGGCGGCGACCCTGGCCCGCCAGTTCCACGAGGTGGACCGGCTGTCGTCGTTCTTCGACCTGGTGCAGCAGGACCCGGTGGTCTCCCAGGTGAAGCTGATCGCCGAGCCGTGGGACGTGGGCGAGGGCGGCTACCAGGTGGGCAACTTCCCGCCACTGTGGACCGAGTGGAACGGCAAGTACCGCGACACGGTACGGGACCTGTGGCGGGGCGAGCCGCGCGCGCTGGCGGAGTTCGCCTCCCGGCTGACGGGCTCCTCGGACCTCTACCAGGACGACGGGCGGCGGCCGCTGGCCTCCATCAACTTCGTGACCTGCCACGACGGCTTCACCCTGCACGACCTGGTCGCGTACAACGACAAGCACAACGAGGCCAACGGCGAGGACAACCGCGACGGCGAGAGCCACAACCGGTCCTGGAACTGCGGTGCCGAGGGCGAGACGGACGACCCGCGCGTCCTGGAGCTGCGGACCCGTCAGATGCGCAACTTCATCGCCACGCTGATGCTGTCCCAGGGCGTGCCGATGATCAGCCATGGCGACGAGTTCGCGCGCACCCAGCGCGGCAACAACAACGCCTACTGCCAGGACAGCGAGCTGGCGTGGGTCGCGTGGCCGGACGGGGCGGGGGACCGCGCGGGAGACGGGGACGGGACGGGGGACGGGGACGGCGGCGGCGCCGCGGGCCGGATGCGGCGCGAGATGGCCGCCTTCGCGCGGGCGATGGTGTGGCTGCGGCGGGACCACCCGGTCTTCCGCAGGCGGCGCTTCTTCCACGGCCGCCCCGTGGAGGGCACCCACGACGACCTGTCGGACATCGCCTGGTTCACCCCGCAGGGCAAGGAGATGACGCAGCGGGACTGGGACCGGGCGCAGGCGTCGGCGCTGTCGGTGTTCCTCAACGGCAACGCGATCTCCGAGCCGGGCGCGCGCGGGGAGCGCATCACCGACGACTCGTTCCTGCTGATGTTCAACGCCTCGCCGAAGACGCTGGACTTCGTCGTCCCGGCCGACCACGGCCGTCAGTGGGAGGTCGTCGTCGACACCGCGCGCGCGGACGGCGTGCCCCCGGGAGCCGGGGTGAAGGTGCAGGCCGGGGAGCGGCTGACGCTGGTGGACCACAGCCTGACGGTGCTCCAGCGGCCGGTGTAGACCGGATCGGCGGTCCCGGGTGACGCCTCGGCGCGCGGTCACGCAGCCGGGGCGTCAACGGGCGTCACCGGGGGCGTCGCCTGCCGTCCGCGCCCGGGTCACGGGGCGCGCGCGTGGGTCCACGTGGCGGGGAGGATGACACGAAGGGCCGCTGGGCGGGTACGTAGGTTTCCATGACACCTGAGCGACCCGACCCGACGGTGCCGACCGCGACCTACCGGCTTCAGCTGCAGCCCTCCTTCCCGTTCTCCGCAGCCGCGGCCGCCGTGCCGTACCTGGCCTCGCTCGGCGTCTCCCATCTGCACCTGTCCCCCGTCCTGGAGGCGGTTCCGGGATCGGGGCACGGCTACGACGTCGTCGACCACGCGCGCGTGCGCGAGGAGCTGGGCGGCGAGGACGGGCTGCGCGCCCTCGCGCGCACCGCGCGCGAGCACGGCCTCGGACTGGTCGTGGACATCGTGCCGAACCACATGGCGATGTCCCCGCGCCACAACCGCGCCCTGTGGGAGGTGCTGCGCGACGGGCCCGCGTCGCCGTACGCGCGCTGGTTCGACATCGACTGGCAGGCGCTCGGCGGGCAGGTGCTGCTGCCCGTGCTGGGCGGCCCGCTGGGCGAGGAGCTGGCACGCCTGGAGGTGGACGGCGACGTGCTGCGCTACCACGACCACGTGTTCCCGGTCCGCGAGGGCACCGCGGACCTGCCCCTGCCGGAGCTCCTGGACGCCCAGTGGTACCGCCCGGCGTGGTGGCGGCTGGCCCGCACGGAGCTGAACTACCGGCGGTTCTTCAGCATCTCGGAGCTGATCGGGCTGCGCGTCGAGGACCCGGAGGTGTTCGAGGCGACCCACGCCAAGATCCTCCGGCTGCTGCACGAGGGGGTGATCGACGGGCTGCGCGTCGACCACCCCGACGGCCTCGCCGACCCCGAGGGGTACCTCACACGGCTGAACGAGGCGACCGGCGGCCGCTGGACCGTCGTGGAGAAGATCCTCGCCGACGGGGAGCACCTGCCGGCGTCCTGGCCCGTCGCGGGCACCACCGGCTACGACGCCCTGCGGCACGTCGACGGGGTGTTCGCCGACCCCGAGGGGTACGGGGAACTCGTCGGCCAGTACCGGCGGTTCGCGGCTCCGCAGAGCGACCGGGGCGGCGACTGGGACGCGACGGTGCGCAGGGCGGCGTACAAGGTGCTCACGCACGAGCTGGCGACGGAGATGGACCGCCTCACGCGCGTGGCGGGCCGGGTGTGCGCCACGTCCGCGGAGCCCGCGCTGCGCGACCGGGCGCCCTGGGCGCTGCGCACCGCCCTTCAGGAACTCCTCGTCCGCCTGGAGGTCTACCGGCCGTACGCCTCCGGGGACGCCTCCCTGGTGGTCACCGAGGAGGCCGCGGCCGAGGCCCGGCTCGCCTTCGTCCTGCCGGAGGAGGCCCGCGCGGTCGACGCCGTGCGCGATCTGGTGCTGGGGCGGGCCGGTGACGGGCCCGACCACGACGAGCTGCGGACGCGGTTCGCGCAGACCGCGTCGGCGCTGCGGGCCAAGTCCGTGGAGGACACGGCGTTCTACCGCTATGTGCCGCTGCTGTCGGCGACCGAGGTGGGCGGCGATCCGGGGCGCCCCGCGGTCACGGCCGGGGAGTTCCACGCGTACTGCGCGCGCGTGCAGCGCGACTGGCCGGCGACCGGGACGGTCGTCTCGACGCACGACACCAAGCGCAGCGCTGACGTGCGGGCGGCGCTGACGGTCCTCACGGAGTGCCCGCGGCGCTGGGCGGACCTGCTGACGGAGGTGACGCACACCGGAGCGGGCGTACCGGACGGGCAGCTGGCGTGGGCGGCGTGGCAGACGGTCTTCGGGCTCGGCGAGGCGTCGCGGGAGCGGGTGGGCCGGGCCCTGCTGAAGCATGTGCGCGAGGCCGGGCTGTACACGAGCTGGACGGAGCAGGAGCCGCCGTACGAGGAGGCCGTGGAGGCGTTCGTCGCGGCGGGGCCGTGCGGGGCGCCGGGCGGGCGCGTGGCGGCCTTCCGGGCGGGGCTGGAGCCGCACATCCGGGCGAACGTGCTGGGCATGGCGCTGACCCAGCTGACGATGCCGGGGGTGCCGGACGTCTACCAGGGCACCGAGGGCGAGTCCCGGACGCTGGTGGACCCGGACAACCGGCGCGCGGTGGCGTTCCCGCCCGCGGACCCGGGTGAGAAGGGGGCGCTGACGGCGGCGGCGCTGCGGCTGCGCGGGCGGCGGCCGGAGGCGTTCGGCGGCTCGGCGACGTACACCCCGCTGGCCGCCGAGGGCCCGGCCGCCGCGCACTGCCTGGCGTTCGCCCGCTCGGGTGCGGTGATCACGGCTGTGACACGGCTGTCGCTCCGGCTCGCCGAGTCCGGCGGCTGGCGGGGCACCCGCCTGCCGCTGCCGCCCGGCCGCTGGGCGGACGTGCTGGCTCCGGAACGCGGTTTCAGCGGCCACGCGCGCGTGGAGGACCTGTTCACGAGTGCTCCGGTGGCGCTGCTGGAAAGGGTGGAGGGGCCGGGGGCGGGGTGAGGGGTGGTGGGGCGGCCGTGCCGCCCGCCCCCGGTGTGCCGGCCGGGACGGGGCTCCGCGCCCCCGGCACCGCATGCTCCCGGGCGCCCCCGGGAGCCTCCCCCGCCGAATCCTTGACACCCCGACGAGTCCGTGGGGTACTGCGAATTGCGAAGCGGGGCGGAGGTGACGGGGGGTGGGTCTCCTGCCGGTGCTGCGCTATCCCACGCCTGCCGAACTGCTGCTGGCCGCACGCGCGCTGGCCGCTCACCGGCCCGGTCTGTGCGGCCTGCGGCAGGTGGGGGTCTCCCGGGCCGGAAGGCCGCTGCACCTGCTGTCCGTCGGCCGGACCCGGCCCGCCGTCCTGGTCGTGGCGGGCGCGCACGCCAACGAGCCGGCGGGCGGGCCCGCCCTCCTCGCGGTCGCCGAACGTGTCCTGGGCGAGCGGGAGCTGCGCCGGGACGTCTCCTGGCACTTCCTGCTGTGCGCCGACCCCGACGGGGCGAGCCTGCACGTCACCCCGGCCCCGCGGAGCCTGTTCGACTACCACCGCGGCTTCTTCCGGCCCGCCGCCTCGGAGCAGCCCGAGTGGGCACCGGCCATGCTGCCGCCCGGCCGGCTCCCGCCGGAGACCCGCGCCCTGACCCGGGTCATCGACGAACTGCGGCCCTACCTCCAGGTCACGCTGCACGGCACGGACCTGGGCGGCAGCTGGGTGCAGCTGACGAAGGACGTCCCCGGTCTCGCGGAGCCGTTCGCGAAGTCGGCGGCGGAGCTGCGCATCCCGGTGGAGACCGGCGCCTCGGACGCCGCCGGCTGGCCGGCGTCGGGACCCGGCGTGCATGTGATGCCCGCACCGGGCGCGGGAGCGGCGTACCCGAGCATGCCGGACGACGCGCGCAGCAGTACCTGGTACCACGCGCACCGCTACGGCGGGCTGACGGCGGTCGTCGAGGTGCCCATGTGGGCCAGCGACCTGGTGGACGATCCCCTGCCGCATCCGGACCCGGCCGGGGCGATGCGGTGGCTGGGCACCCGGCTGCTGAGGGACGGGCGGGAGGTGGAGCGGGTGCTCACCGAGGCGCTGCCCCGGCTGGACGGCGCCGACGGGCCCCTGCTGCGGGCCGCGCGCTGGGCGCTGGACCTGGTGCCCGGACTGGCCGCCGACTGGGCCGGCACGCCGCCCGCGGACGACAGCAGGGCGTACGTGGGCAGTGTGGACGCGTTCGGGCGGCGGCTGCCGCTGCGGGCGGCGGCGATGCTGCTGCGGGTGCTGCGGGAGACCGACGACCGCGGGGCGCAGCGGCTCGAGGACCTCGTGGCGCGGTGGAGCGAGTCCTTCGCCGAGCGCTTCCGGGCCCGCTGGGTGCCGTTGGAGGACCAGGTCGAGCACCAGTCCCGCACGGTGGTGGCGGCGGCCCTGCACGCGCGCGGCAGACCCGCGTGAGCGGACCCGGCGCGCGTGGGGCGTCCGGCACGCGCGGCTCGCTGAGCGGAGGATCGAGGAGCGGCGGACCCCGCGCGGGTGGAGGGCGCAGTAGCGGCGCAGGTTGGAAGCACTGACCGGTTCAGCGGACCCCGCGCGCGTGGCGGGCGCCCACGTCGTCGTACGCCACGAGGCGGTGCGCACGAGCGGACCCCTCGCGCGCGTGGGGGCGCCCGTCTGCGGAGTCGTGGGGCGTCGGGTCCGCTTCGCGGGACCCTGCGCGCGCGTGGGGGCGCCCTCCGTGCGGCAGGCGGCGTCCTCGCCACCCTCGCGCGCGGGGGCGCCCGCACCAACTCCGCGACGGCCTGGGCACCGCGCCCGCGACCCCCGCGCGCGTGGGGGCGTCCCGGGGCACGGTGCCTCGGTGTCGGCTGGTGTCCCGCGGACCCCCCGCGCGCGTGGGGGCGTCCGGCACGCCGCCTCCAACAGCGCCACGGGCGGCCCCGCGCGCGTGGCCGGGCACCGCAACGTCGACCGGCACCTCATGACCGAGGTCCGGGCGACCCCGCGCACGGCCGGGCGCACTGGCGAACCGGCCCCGCGACCGCTTCGACGAGCGGCGGCCCCGCGCGCGGGCTTGTCCGGTGGCGGCCCGTTCCCGGGCGTCCGCCCGCGCGCGGGCCGCCGCGAGACCGGGAACGCGGGGAGGGCACCGGAGCCGTCAGCCGTCCACGGCGAACACCGACCCCGTCCGGGCCGCCATCCCGCAGCCGTTGGCGAAGGTCTCCCGGTACTCGACGGGGCGGCCGTTCCACTCGCCGCGCGCGTGGGCGGTCACCGGGGCGTAGACCATCGGGCAGTAGGCGTCCTCGCGCGGCAGCCGGCGGATGTCGCCGCCCGCCTCGGTGAGCTGCGCGCACGCCTGCGCCGCCTTGGCGTGGCCCTGGGGCGGGTCGCAGCGCAGCAGCCGGCCCGGGGGCTCGGCGCTGCGGCCGTCGCCCTGGGTGACCGTGACGAAGAGCCAGTTGCCGGAGTCGTGGGCCGCCGCCGGGGGCGCGGCCGTGCCGAGGAACAGGGCGGCGGTCGCCGCGAGGAGGCCGCCTCGTACCGCTGTGATGCTTCGCGTCATTCCCGGTGCATCGGCACGGCGGCCCCCGCGTTCCACCCCGGCTCACCCGAACGGGAGCAGGCGGGCGCGGGGCGCCCGGCGAGGTCGAACGCGGCCAGCACCACCCGCGCCTGGTACTCCACCTGGCGCGCGACCGGTATCCAGCGCGTCCCGCAGCCGTCGCGGTAGTCCTCGCACCACTCGTCCAGCCGCCGGTCCAGCTCGGCCAGCACCCCGGCCGGGTCGCGTCCGGCGGCCGTCACGAGCTGGTGCAGCAGGCCCGCCGTGCGCAGGGCCAGGCGCCGCGCGGCGATGCGCAGGGCCGCCAGATGGGCGGTGCTGAGCGGGGGCAGGGGGTGCGCGCCGACCGGGTCCGGGACGTCGGGGTCCCAGGTGTCGGCGAGGCCGGGGCAGACCAGTAAGTAGTCGTCGACCGGGGCGAGCAGCCGGGCCGTGTCGCGTCCCGGGGGCAGGTGCGGGCGCAGGCGTGCCAGCAGTCGTGCGAGGACCCGGGTGTCGTGGCGCAGGGTGTGGCTCACCCGGCGCAGGACCGTTTCCTCATCGGCGTGCCGGGCGCCGTCCTCCACCGCCGCCACGCCCCACATGGGGGCCTCGACGACGGCCGTGACCGTGCCGTGCCGGTGCGGGTGGAACCACGTGGACTCCACGGCCGCCTCGGTGATGGCGGCGGCGAGGTCGCCGCGGCGCGGCCGGGGTATCCGGTAGACGGCGGGGCCCAGCTCGGGCCAGTACAGGGTGTCGTAGGGGCCGAGTTCGCGCGGGATGCCGAGGCGGGCCGCGGCCTGTGCGACACGGCGGTCGAGACCGGGCAGGTCGTGGGTGAGCTCGACGAAGCCGCCGCCGACGTCGACGCCGTGCAGGGAGCACTGGAGGAAGGGCCGCAGCTCGTCCTGGAGGTCGAGCAGGGCACGGGTCTCGGGCAGGGTGACGGCGTCCGCGCCGTCCGGCAGCCACTCGGGCTGCTCCAGGAAGCCCGGCCGGAAGAAGCGCCGGAAGTAGCCGCCGAGGGTGTACGGGCCCTGCAGCCAGCCCTCGTTGCGGCGCAGGCCGTCCGGATCGAGGCAGAGCAGCAGGTTCCAGGTGGCGTCGGCGCCCTCGTGCAGACGGGGGTCGGCGAGGACGCGTTCGGCGAGCCGCAGGACGGTGGCGCCGCCCACCGGCTCGTTGGCGTGCGGGCCCGCCACGACCAGGGCCTGGCGGCTGCCGTGGCCGACGGACAGCAGCCACAGGGGGGTGCCGGCCCGGGAGGTGCCCACGCGGCGCAGCCGCGCCTGCCGGGGGTTGCGGGCGACGAGCGCGCTCGCCCGTGCGCCCAGCTCGTCGACGGTCGGGTAGCGCGGGAGGGGCGGCAGGGCACACCTCCACGTTTCGCGATGCCGTCGCTTCACCTGGTGTGCAGGGTGTACGCACAGTCAGTCACGAGTTGGTGGGTACGTCAACACTGCGCGAGGCAAAGCGACTTGAGTCACCTCCGGCGGGTACGGCGCCCCGACGCGGGGTGGGTCCGCCGTGGCGGGGGCGGCCCCGCGCGCGTGACTCAGTTCACGGAGAGGCGGAACGACATGTGGCCGAAACCGACCTGGTCGCCCTCGCGGACCACGACCGCGCCGACGACACGGCGGCCGTTGACCGTCGTGCCGTTGGTGGAGCCGAGGTCGCGCAGGATCCACAGACCGCCCTGGCGGGTGAGTTCGGCGTGCGCCCGGGACACCGTCTCGTGGGTCAGCCGCAGCCCGTTGGCCGGGTCGCGCCCGATGCGCAGCGGCCTGCCGCCGTCGGGATGCGGCAGCAGCAGCTTGGGCAGCCGCTCGGACTGCCAGGCCCTGCGCAGCCGTACCGTGAAGCCCGAGACCGCCTCCACCGTGCCGAACACCACGCGCGAGAGCCGGCTCTCGGAGGGCAGGTCGGCGGTGAGCACGGCGAGCTCGTCCGCGCGGCGGGCGGAGAGGGCCAGCTCCATGCGCCGTACGAACGTGTCGTGCGAGAGCCGGCCCATGGCGACGCCGTCACGGAGCACCTTCAGCGCCTTGTCGCGCTCCACGTCGGACAGCCGCGCGGGGTACGTGTTGAACTCGAAGGACGACGTCACGGTGCTGATTGTCGGTCAGCGGACCCCGGGTGTCCAGAAGACGGGGAAACGGCCGCTCCGCGCGCGAGCCGGCGGGATCCGGGCGCGCGAGCCGGCGGGATCCGGGCGCGCGAGCCGGCGGGATCCGGGCGCGACACCTGCCGCAAAAGCGCACACGCGGAGGCGCATTGATCGCGTGTGGCGCACCATGGACGGGCTACATCACGGTGAGCAGACGAAGGGGTACCGTCCGTGCAGTTCGAGGTGTGGGCACCACAGGCCGACCGTGTGACGCTCCATTGCGACGGCGTCACGCGCGCGTTGGAGCGCGATCCCGATCGCGCGGGATGGTGGCGGGGGGAGGCCGGGGCGCGCGACGGCAGCCGGTACGGCTACGCGCTGGACGACGGCCCCGTGCTGCCGGACCCGCGCTCGCGACGGCAGCCGGACGGGCCGGACGGGCTGAGCGCGGTCGTCGACCACGGGCGCCACCAGTGGCGTGCGCCGTGGGCGGGCAGGGCACTGCCCGGAGCGGTGGTGTACGAGCTGCACGTGGGCACGTACACCCGTGAAGGCACCCTGGACGCGGCCGCGGGCCGGCTCGGGCACCTGGCGGAACTGGGGGTCACACACGTCGAGTTGATGCCCCTGAGCCCCTTCCCCGGCCGCCACGGCTGGGGGTACGAGGGGGTCTCCCCGTGGGCCGTGCACGAGCCGTACGGCGGGCCCGGGGCGCTCAAGCGCTTCGTCGACCGGGCGCACGGGCTGGGCCTGGCCGTGGTCCTGGACGTGGTGCACAACCACTTCGGGCCCTCGGGCAACCACCTGCCGGCCTTCGGCCCGTATCTCACCGACCGGCACCAGACGCCCTGGGGCGCCGCCGTCAACCTGGACGCGCCCGGCTCCGACGAGGTGCGGGACTACCTCGTGCAGAGCGCGCTGGCCTGGCTGCGCGACTACCGGCTCGACGGGCTGCGGCTGGACGCGGTGCACGCGCTGCGGGACACGCGCGCGTGCCACTTCCTGGAGGAGCTGTCCACGGCCGTGGACGCGCTCTCTGCCGAATTGGGCCGGCCGCTGTCGCTGATCGCGGAGTCGGACCTGAACGACCCGCGTCTGATCTCCGCGCGCGCGGAGGGCGGCCTCGGCCTGGACGCGCAGTGGAACGACGACTTCCACCACACCCTGCGCGTGGCGCTGACCGGCGAGTCGCAGGGCTACTACGCGGACTTCGCGCGGGCTCCGCTGGCGGGCCTGGCCAAGACCCTGACCGGCGGCTACTTCCACGACGGCACGTACTCCGCCTTCCGCGGGCGGCGGCACGGCCGCCCGCTGGACCGCAACCGCGTGGCGGCGCACCGCCTGCTGGGCTACAGCCAGACCCACGACCAGATCGGCAACCGCGCCCAGGGCGACCGGCTCGCCGCCGTCCTCTCCCCCGGCCTGCTGGCCTGCGCGGCCACGCTCACGCTCACCGCGCCGTTCACCCCGATGCTGTTCATGGGCGAGGAGTGGGCGGCGGGCACGCCCTGGCAGTTCTTCACCGACCACACCGACCCGGAGCTGGCCGAGGCGGTACGGCGCGGGCGGCGGCGGGAGTTCGCGGCGCACGGCTGGGCGGAGGAGGAGGTGCCCGACCCGCAGGACCCGGCGACCCGGGAGCGCTCCTGCCTGGACTGGTCGGAGCCCGGCCGCGAGCCCCACGCGCGCGTGCTCGCCTGGTACCGCCGGCTCATCGCGCTCCGCCACGAGCACCCCGACCTCACCGATCCCGATCTCGCGGACACCAAGGTCGCCCACGACGAGGGGGAGCGCTGGCTCGCCTTCCGCCGCGGCGACGTACGGGTCGCCGTGAACCTCTCCGCGCGGCCCGCGGCGATCCCGCTGGGGTCGCGCGCGGCGGAGGTGCTGGCGGCGTGGGAGCCGGTGCGGGCGCCGGGCGCGGACGGGGTGCTGCACGTGCCCGGGGAGTCGGGCGTGGTGCTGCTGCAGGCATGACGTGAGAGGACGCCTCACGCGCGCCGCTCGCCGGTACCACGAGCCGAAGACCGCGGGCCCGGAGACGGGACGCCTCACGCGCGCCGCTCGCCGTCCTCCCCGGCCTCCGCTCGGAGTTCCGTCACCCGCTCCAGCAGGATCGCCTCCCAGGCGTGCCGCAGCCGGGTCCTGAGCCGGGGCAGCGGTGCCGTGCCCGTGCCGTCGAGGCGGGCGGCGAGCTGGAGGACGGCGTCGCAGCGGGCGAGCCACAGTCCGCGCAGGCAGGGGCGGGCGCCGTAGCCGGCGAGGGTGGCGGCGCGGACGGCGGCCGGGGAGCCCACGGCGAGGGCGAGCCCCGCGATGTCCTCGGCGGGGTCGCCGAGGACGGTGCCGGCCCAGCCGAGGACCGCGCGGACCCGTCCGTCGGCGCTCACGACGAGGTGGCCGCCGGTGAGGGCGTGGTGGACCAGGACGGGGGGCGCGGACTGGGCGGCGAGCTGGACGGCGGCGGCCCGGGTGAGCTGGCGCAGCCGGGCGGCGTCGAACTCGTCGGCCCCGGCGAGCCGCTCCGCGGCGGGTTCCGCGGCGGCGCGCAGGGCCTCCAGGGAGCGCGGGGCGGCGCGCGGCACCCCGAGCGTCTCGGCCTGCCGCGCGGGGACCTCGCGCAGCCCCGTGAGCAGGCCGGCGAGGTCGGCCTCACCGACGGCGGAGACGTCGTGCTCCGCGCCGGACGCCCCGGGCACCCGGGTGTCCAGGGTGTAGGCCAGGCCGGGCGCCCACTCCCCCTGGGCGACGCTCACCGGCACCGCGACGGGGACGTGGGTCCGTACGAGGTCGCGCAGGCGCAGTTCGCGGCGCTGGCGGGCCGCCGCGTCGCGGTCGCGGGCCAGGCGCAGCACATGGCGGCCGCCGACCAGCCAGGTGACCGGGTCGGCGCCGGGGGCGGCGGGCCGCACCTCGGGGCCGGACGCGTCGGCCGCGCCGTCCTTGAGCAGGGTACGGACCAGTCGGCGGACGGTGTCCGCGGTGGGTGTGGGTGGTCGGGTCATGGTCGCGCCGTTGTCGCTCGGGGGTCTACGGGGGCTCCTTGCTCGGGGCGGGCGGCGCGTCAGTCGACCACGACCAGCTCGCGCGTCGTGTCGTTCAACCGCCGGCCGCCGTCCCCGGTGACGGTCACGATGTCCTCGATGCGCACGCCGAACCGGCCGGGCAGGTAGACGCCGGGCTCCACGGAGAAGCACATGCCGGGGACCATGGGCCGCTCCTCGCCCTCGATCATGTACGGCGGCTCGTGGGTGGTGACGCCGATGCCGTGTCCGGTGCGGTGGATGAAGTGCTCGCCGTACCCGGCGGCCGTGATCACCGCGCGGGCGGCCCGGTCGACCTCCTGGCAGGCGGCGCCCGGCCGTACGGCGCGAAAGCCCGCCTCCTGGGCCTCGCGCACCAGGTCGTGGACGCGGCGCTCCTCGTCGGTGGGCTCGCCGACGTGGACGGTGCGTGAGGTGTCGGAGCCGTAGCCGTCGCGCAGCCCGCCGAAGTCCAGGACGACCATGTCGCCGGGCTGGATGAGCCGGTCGCCGACCTCGTGGTGCGGGTTGGCGCCGTTCGGGCCGGAGGCGACGATGGTGAAGTCGACCTGGGAGTGGCCGAAGCGGCGCAGCAGTGCGGCGAGGTCGGCGGCGACCTCGGACTCGCGGCGGCCGCCGAAGCGCACGGTGCGGATCTCCTCGAAGGCCGCGTCCGCCGCGGCGCCCGCCGCCGCCAGCAGCGCCACCTCGGCGGGGTCCTTGACGGCCCGGAGCATCGGCAGGGCGTCGGTGAGGGAGGCGTACGCGGTGCCGGGCAGCGCCTTCTGGAGGGCGAGGAGGTGCATCGACCAGGCGTTGTCGCTGATGCCGAACCGGCCGTCCGGGTCGAGGAGGGCTGCGGTGGCCGCGTAGGGGTCCGTGCCGTCGGTCCAGTCGCGCACGGTGAGGCCGGGCGCCCCGGCGGCCCGCGCGGCGTCCGGGGCCTCCAGCGCGGGGACGACGAGCACGGGAGCGCCGCCGGGGGTGAGGACCAGCAGGGTGAGCCGCTCGGTCTCGGCGGTGGGGGCGTAGCCGGTGAGCCAGACCATGTCGGGCCCGGGTGCCACCAGCAGCCCGGCGAGCCCCGCGCCGGCGGCCGCCAGGGCGGCGCGCTCCCTGCGGGCCCGGTAGTCGTCCGCGGCGAAGGGCGCGGGTGCGGTGCCGGTCATCCGGGCCTCCCTGGACGAGAGAAGAGCCTACGGTCAGCATCCTGCCCGCCCGGTCGGCCCGACGCGAGCCGATCGGCCCACATCGGCGGGGGGCGCGGGAGTGGACGGGGGTGAGCCACGGGCGGACGGCGGGTGACCGGGGGTGACCGGCGGCGGGTGACCGGCGGCGGAAGGCCGGCGGGTGGTCGGCGGCGGGTGGTCGGTGGCCTGCCAGGTGACGCTGCCCGGGACCGCCCTCGGGCGCGGGCGGGCGCCGTCGCGGTGGCGGACCGTCAGGGTGGTGTCGCGGCCGGGGTGCCGCGGCCGGGGTGCCACGGCCACCGCGCGCGAGGGC
>NZ_AGBF01000176.1 GCF_000225525.1 Streptomyces zinciresistens K42
CCCGGTCGAGAGCCCCGCTCCCGCCACCGCCCGGTCGAGAGCCCCGCTCCCGCCACCGCCCGGTCGAGAGCCCCGCTCCCGCCACCGCCCGGTCGAGAGCCCCGCTCCCGCCACCGCCCGGTCGAGAGCCCCGCTCCCGCGGCACGGCTCCGCCGGCCGCCCCTCCCGCGCGCGTGGCCGACGACGGACCCAGCCGGCCTCCGTCTCTCCGTCCCAGCCGCCCCTCCGCGCGCGTGGCCGACGAGCACACCGCCCTCGGCGAGGTCGAGGTCACGCCGCCCCTCCCGCGCGCGACTGCCTCCTTCCTCGGCGTCTTCGTGCCGGCCGCACCCGTGCCGCACTCCCGCGCGCGTGGGCGTCGCTCGACGCCGAGTGGGACGAGGTGCCGGTCGCCGAGTGGGACGAGGTGCCGGTCGCGCCGCACCCCGCGCGCGCGTGGCCGTCCCGGAGCCGCCTCCGCGCGTGACGCCCGCGCCGCGAAAGGTGGCGCAGCCCTCTTGACGGCACCCGGTGCGCACCCTCAAGGTGCTCAGTAATGCGCATTACTAATACGCATTAACACGAGGGGCGAGGGAGTCGACGCAGTGGAGCAGCCGAGGAAGCGGGCGAGGCCGGGCCGTGCGCCCACACCCGCCGGGCGTACGTCGCGGCCCCGGCAGGCCGAGGTGGCACGGCTCGCCGGGGTGTCCCAGGCGACCGTCTCCCTGGTGCTGTCGAACCGGGGCGACGGCCAGGCCGCGTCGATCTCGCAGGAGACGCGGCAGCGGGTGCTCGACGCGGCCCGCAGCCTCGGCTACGTCCCCGACCCCGCCGCCCGCCGGCTCGCCGCCGCCCGCAACAACCTGCTCGGCGTCTTCAGCTTCACGGCGACGTTCCCGACCGATGTGCAGCACTCGTACTACCCGTTCCTGGTGGGCGTGGAGCGGGAGGCGGCCGCGCTCGGCTACGACCTGGTGCTGTTCACCGGGTCCAGCAGCGGCGGTTCGGGAGCCGCGGGGCCGGAGGCGCTGAGCCGGGTGCGGCTCGCCGACGGCTGCCTCTTCCTCGGCCGGCACGTGCCGCGCGCGGACCTCAAGCGGCTGGTCGCCGACGGCTTCCCCGTCGTGCACCTCGGCCGCCGCGAGGAGTTGGAGGGCCTCGCGTGGGTCGGCGCGGACTACGTCAGCGCGAGCCGCGAGGTCGTCGCGCATCTCGCCGCCCTCGGGCACCGCCGGATCGTCCTGGTGCGCGAGGACGACGACGCCCCGGCGTCGACGGACCGCCAGGAGGGCTTTCTGCGCGGGCTGTCGGACGCCGGTCTGACCGGCCGGCCGGACGCGGTGCTGCGGTGCTCCGATCCGGCGGGCGAGGTCACCGCGGAGCGGGTGCGCGCCCTGGTCGCGGACGGGGTGAGCGCGTTCGTGGCCGAGGAGACGGACACCAACGCGGCATGGCGTGCGCTCTCGGGCGCCGTGCGGGAGGCCGGGCTCGACTGTCCGGGCCAGGTCTCCCTGGGCCTGCTCGGCAGCCCTCCCCCGGATCTCGCCGGGGCGCCCGTACCGATGGGCTTCGACATTCCCCGGCCCCGGCTGGGAGCCGCGGCCGTACGCCTGCTGGCCGCGCTGGTGGCCGGCGAGGAGACCCGGGAGCCGCTGGTGGCCTGCGAGTTCCGGGCCGGGGAGACGGCGGGACCCGTCCGAGCGGCCGGGCGCGCCGGCTCAGCGAGACAGGCCCATTCAGAGAAGTAAGTGAAACCAAGTACTAACAAGTGCGGATAAGCACGAACAAGAAGGAGCACTGTGATACCCGAACCGGACATCCTGATCGTCGGCGGCGGCCTCGGCGGGGTCGCCGCGGCGATCGCCGCCTGCCGAGCGGGCCGGCGCGTCGTGATGACGGAGGAGACCGACTGGATCGGCGGCCAGCTCACCGCGCAGGCCGTCCCACCGGACGAGCACCCCTGGGTGGAGCAGTTCGGCACCACCGCCTCGTACCGGGCGCTGCGGGAGGGTATCCGGGCGCACTACCGCCAGTGGTATCCCCTGCGCGCCGAGGCGTCGGGGCTCGCCGCGCTCAACCCGGGCGCCGGCCGGGTGAGCAAGCTGTGCCACGAGCCGCGGGTGGCGCTGGCCGTCCTGGAGGCGACGCTGGGCCCGTACCGGGCGGCCGGGCTGCTGACCGTCCTGACCGGCCACCGGGCGGTGTCCGCCGAGTACGGCAACGATGTCATCACCTCGGTCACCGTCCGCGACCTGGGCACCGGGGAGCCGCGCACCTTCACCGCCCCGTACGTGATCGACGCCACCGAGACCGGGGAACTGTTGGAACTGGCCGCGGTCGAGCACGCGAACGGCGCCGAGGCGCGGGCGGAGTTCGGGGAGCCGCACGCGCCGGAGCGGGCGGACCCCGGCAACCAGCAGGGGATCACCGTGTGCTTCGCGCTCTCGCATCACGAGGGCGAGGACCACACCATCGACCGGCCCGAGGACTACGCCTTCTGGAGCTCCTACCGGCCCGACTTCTGGCCGGGCCCGCTGCTCGGGTTCGAGGCGCCGGACCCGCGCACCCTCGAACCGGTCCCCCGCACCTTCGTGCCCAACCCGGGGGGCGACCCGCTGGCCGTCAGCGCCGACCAGAGCGCGGACGCCGGGGACAAGGAACTGTGGGGATTCCGCCGCATCCTGGCCCGCGGACTGCACCGGCCGGGCGCCTTCGACTCGGACATCACCCTCGTCAACTGGCCGCTGAACGACTACTGGCTGAAGCCCTACATCGGGCAGGAGGCCGAAGCGCTGCGCGAGGCACGGCAGTTGTCGCTCTCGCTGCTGTACTGGCTGCAGACCGGGGCGCCGCGCACGGACGGCGGCACCGGCTTCCCGGGGCTGCGCATCCGGCCGGACGTCACCGGCACCCCCGACGGCCTCGCGAAGTCCCCCTACGTCCGGGAGTCGCGGCGGATCAAGGCGGTGACGACCGTCGTGGAACAGGACGTCGCCATCGACGTCGTGGGCCCCTACGGCACCCGGCACCACCGCGACTCCGTGGGCGTGGGCGGCTACCGGATCGACCTGCACCCCTCGACCGGCGGCGACACCTACGTCGACATCGGCTCGGTGCCCTTCGAGATCCCGCTGGGCGCGCTGGTGCCCCGCCGGGTGCGCAACCTGCTGCCCGCCGGCAAGAACATGGGCACCACCCACATCACCAACGGCTGCTACCGGCTGCATCCGGTGGAGTGGAACGTCGGCGAGGTCGCGGGCGCGCTCGCCGCGCACTGCCTCGACGAGCACGTGCGGCCGCACCAGGTGCAGGAACAGGACAAGCGGTTCGAGGAGTTCGCCCGGCTCCTGGACCGCGCGGGCGTGCAGCGGCACTGGCCCGACGTGCGCGGCTACTGACCGCCCGCCGCCCGGCGGACCCCCACCCCCCACCACGTACACACGTCAACGCACAAGGAGGTGCCCTGACATGACCCCTGACCGTCGTGTCCGCGTCGGTATCGACGTGGGCGGCACGTTCACGGACGCCGTGGCCGTAGACGCCACGACGCTCGCCCTGGTGGGCCAGGTGAAAGTGCCCACCAGCCATCACCACGAGGACGGCGTCGCGCACGGCATCGTCCAGGCCCTGGACCGGCTGCTCGACCAGGTCGGGCGCGGCCCGGCCGACGTCACGTTCCTGGCGCACGGCACGACCCAGGCCACGAACGCGCTCCTGGAGGGCGACGTGGCGAGGGTCGGCCTGGTCGGCATCGGCACCGGGCCGGGCGCGGTGCTCACCCGGCGGCTGGCCGCGCTGGGCAGGCTCGAACTCGCCCCGGGCAAGCGGCTCCCGCTGGCGTACGCGCATGTGGCGGACCCGTTCGACGCCGAGGAGGTGGGCGCCGCGCTGCGCCGGGTGCGGGACGCGGGCGCGGAGGTCCTGGTCGCCAGCGAGCCGTTCGGGGTGGACCGTCCCGAGGGTGAGCGGGCCGTGCTCGACGCGGCGCGGCCCACGGGGCTGCCGGTGGCGGCCGCCCACGAGATCACGTCGCTGTACGGGCTGCACAAGCGGACGCGCACCGCCGTGGTGAACGCGGCGATCCTGCCGCGGATGCTGGCGACCGCCGACCTCGTGGACGCCTCCATCACCAAGGCGGGGGTGACGGCGCCGCTGATGGTGATGCGCTGCGACGGCGGTGTCATGTCGCTGGACGAGATGCGTCGGCGGCCGCTGCTGACCGTCCTGTCGGGTCCGGCGGCCGGGGTCGCGGGCGCGCTGATGCAGGAGCGGATCAGCGAGGGCGTGTTCCTGGAGACGGGCGGCACGTCGACGGACGTCAGTGTGGTGCGGCGCGGCAAGGTGGCGGTGCGGCACGCCACGATCCTCGGCAAGGCGTCGTATCTCAACGCGCTCGACGTGCGCACCGTCGGGGTCGGCGGCGGTTCGATGGTGCGGGTCTCGGCGGGCCGGGTGGTGGGCGTCGGCCCGCGCAGCGCGCACATCGCCGGGCTGCCCTACGCCTGCTTCGCGGACCTCGCCGACCTGCGGGACGCCAAGGTGGTCACGGTGCGTCCGATGGACGGCGACCCCGACGACCACGTGGTGCTGGAGGCGGCGGGCGGGCGGTTCGCCGTCACGATGACCTGCGCGGCGAACGCGCTCGGGCTGGTCCCGGAGGGCGACTTCGCACGCTGCGACCAGGAGGTCGCGCGGGCCGCGCTCGCCGCGCTGGCGGCCGAGCTCGGCACGGACCCGGCCGGTGCCGCGCGGGCCGTCCTGGACGCGGGGGCGGCGCAGGTCAGGACGGTGGTGGACGCGATGATCCGCGACTACCGCCTGGACCGGGACACGGCGATCCTGGTCGGCGGGGGCGGCGGCGCCGCGGCGGTGACCCCGCACCTGGCCTCGCTGACGTCGCTGGAGGGCCGTATCGCCCGGCACAACGAGGTGATCAGCCCGATCGGCGTCGCACTCGCCCTGGTGCGCGAGCAGGTCGAGCGCATCGTCCCGGGCGCCACGCAGGAGCAGATCCTCGCCGTGCGGGCCGAGGCGGAACGGGCGGTGATCGCCCAGGGCGCGGCAGCGGACGGTGTCGAGGTCGAGGTGACGGTCGACCCGCAGACCAGCACCGTGCGGGCGGTCGCCACGGGCGCCACCGAACTGCGCACCCAGGACCGGGCCCACCGCGCCGGCGACGCGGAACGGCTGAGCGCGGCCGCCGCCAGTCTGAAGGCGCCCCCGGCGCGGGTGGAGGCGGTGGCCGGCACGGAGGCGTACACGGTGTACGCGACCGAGGTGCGGCGGCGGTGGCGGGCGCGGCGCCGTCCGGTGCGGGTCGTGGACGCGGACGGCGTGGTGCGGCTCGGCGCGGCCGACGCGCGCGTGGAGACGACGACGGTCGGCGCGGCCGGGGAGACACTGGCCTCGCTGGTGCGGGACGGCACGTCCTACGGCGACGGGGGCGTCCGCGCGCCCGCGGTCCGGCTCCTGGTGGGCGGGCGGATCGCGGATCTGTCGGGGGTGCTCGACCCCGAGGCGCTGCTCGCGCTGGCCCGCAGCGAACTGCGGGCGCGCGCGGCCGACGAACCGGTCGTCGCGGTCGTGGAGTCGCGGGCATGACCGCCTCCCACGACCTGGATCTCGCCGTACGGCTCCTCGCGGGCACTCCCACCCACGAGGACCGGGACCCGCTGACACTCCGTCAGTGGGCTTTGGCAGCCGAGGAGTTCGGTGCCGGCCTGACCCCGCCGCCGACGCGGGCGCGGGTGGTCGAGCGTGACGACGGGCTCGCGGCGGGGCTCCTGGCCCGCTACCGCTCGCGGCCGCCGGTCGTCGAACTGTACGTCGACACGATCGAGCGCGCCGAGCTGCTGGTCGGCGAGCGCGGCTGGCGGCACTGGTTCCCCGCGGGATCGGTGCGGGCCGCGGCGCTCGCGCACGAGGAGGCGCACGCCTGGCTCGATCACCCCCCGGTGCGCAGGGCGTTCAAACGGGCGCTCGGCCACACGGCGCTGCGCCTCGGGCGCCGCCGCCTGTACGGGCATGTGGCGGGCGCCGACGAACTCGCGGCGCACGCCTACGCCCGCGTCGCCTGCGGCCTGGGCCGCAGCCCCCTGCTCCTGACGGAGGCCCTGGCCGCCGCCGCACAGACCGATGGAAGCGAGAAGTGACCCCATGGGTGTCGTCATCCTGCTCGTCATGGCGGCCGGAGTCGCCGCCATGCTCAGCCGCAAGCTGCCCACGGCGTTCGCGCTGGTGCTGCTGGCCGTCGTCATCGCCTTCGTCGCCGGTGCGCCGCTGACCGGCAAGGGCAGTGTGCTGGACACGGTGCTCCAGGAGGGTGCGCCGGCCCTGGCCGCGACGATGATCGCGATCCTGCTGGGCTCGTGGCTGGGCAAGCTCCTGGAGGAGACCGGCATCGCGGGCACGCTGGTGCGCAAGATCGTCGAATTCGGCGGTGACCGGCCGGTGTTCGTGGCGCTGGGGGTGCTCGGTGTGTCGGCGCTGGTGGGCACGGTGACCGGGTCGGCGCCCGCGGCGATGCTCGCCGGGCTGATCGGCATCCCCGCGATGATCGCGGTGGGCATCCCCAAGGTGACGGCCGCGGGCACGATCCTCATGGGCATCGCGGTGGGCATCCCGTTCGAGCTGCCGCTGTGGCAGTTCTTCTCCACCGCGCTGGAACTGCCGGTGGAGACGGTGCGCGGCTTCATGGTCAAGCTGTTCCCGTTCGCCCTCGTGGCCGCGCTGGCCTATGTCCTGGTCGAGTCGCGGCGGCGGGGTGTGGAGCACGCCTGGTCGCTGAGATCGGTCGACGGCCCGCCCCGGGCCGAGAGCCGGCGCAAGCGGCTGGGCGACGCCCCCTGGTACG
This sequence comes from Streptomyces zinciresistens K42, assembly GCF_000225525.1. Classification (GTDB taxonomy): domain Bacteria; phylum Actinomycetota; class Actinomycetes; order Streptomycetales; family Streptomycetaceae; genus Streptomyces; species Streptomyces zinciresistens. The sequence goes on from NZ_AGBF01000176.1 coordinate 6,833, forward strand.
CCCTGCTGACGCCGGTGGTACCGCTCGTCCTGGCGCTCGGCTTCGAACTGGCCATCATCCCGTCGCTGCTGGCGGGCGTGCTGTTCGCGCTGTTCACGACCACCCGCCCGCGGGAGATGAACAAGCGGCTGCTGCGCACGCTGTACGGCGGTTTCGAGGTGGCCGCCCCGCCGCTCACCCTGTTCGTGGCGATCGGCATCCTGCTGGCGGCGGTCAAGCTGCCCGGGGCCGTCGAGGCGCTGGAGCCGCTGGTCAAGGCGGTCAGCCCGCAGAACGCGGTGGTGTTCGTACTGGTCTTCACGCTGCTGGTGCCGCTGTGCCTGTACCGGGGACCGCTGAACGTGTTCGGTCTGGGCGCCGGTATCGCGGGCGTCCTCATCGCCACCGGGATCTACCCGGCCACGGCCGTGCTCGGCATGGCCACCTCGTACAACCAGGTCTTCGGCGTCGCCGACCCGACGAGCACCCAGACGGTGTGGAGCGCGCAGTACGCGGGCGTCTCGCCGCAGCAGGTGATGGTGCGGACGCTGCCCTATGTGTGGGCGGTGGCGCTGGGCGGCCTGTGCGTCACGGCCGCCACCTACCTCTGACCGCCGGCCGGCCACCCGCCGGCCGTCCCCGAGAGCACAGCGCCGGGCACACCCGGGCCGGCACCGACCCCGCCGGCCCGCAACTCCCGACCCCGGATCCCAGGAGCCGATCATGCATGAGCCCTCGTCCCGCCCGGACCGCCGCATGTTCCTGCGCACCGCCGCCGTCACCGGCGCCGCGGTCGCCCTCGGCGGGCCCACGGGACCGTCCGTGACGGCGGCGCAGGCCGCCCCGGGCGGATTCCCCGACTACACCCCCGTCCGCACCCTGCTGACCCCGTCCCGGCTGAAGTACAACCCGACCGGGGAGATCATCTTCCCCTGTGTGCGCGGCGTCTACGACAAGCTGTCGAACCCGCTGGGCCGCTACCACCTCTACTACGCCCCGCACGACGCGCCCGGCGGTGTCTGCCTGGCGTACGGGGACTCGCTGGAGGGGCCGTTCACGGAGTACCCCGGCAACCCGATCGTCTCCAACGTCTGGAGCCCGCACTACTCGGTCAGCCACGTCTCCTCCCCGCACGTGCTGTGGAACGCGGACGTACGGGAGTTCTGGCTGTACTTCCACGGCGGGAACACCACGACCCGGCTGGCCCGCTCCAAGGACGGCGTCCGCTTCACCTACGACAAGGTCGTGCTGTCCACGTCGATGATGCCCGCCGGCACCAGCGAGACGTCGTACGCGCGCGTCTTCCGCCACGACCTGCCGGCCCGCGGCGCCCGCTACGTGATGCTGTTCATGATGAACAACGCCGGCAACCGCCGCGCCATCTGCTGGGGCTGGTCGGCCGACGCCAGGAACTGGACCTTCGACCAGGCCCCGCTGGTCCGCCCCTCCGACGTCGGCGCGGTCAACGTGGGCGGTCCGCACCTGCTGACGCGCGGCGGATCGGCGTACGTCGTCTACAACACCGACAAGGGGAGCGGCGGCAACCTCATGATCACCGAGGTGGGGACGGACTTCTCGCGCCGCGACCACCTGGGGGTCTTCTACGACTCGCGCACGACGGCCCCCGAGAACGGCCGTGCCGCGTCCCCGTCGTTCGGCACCGACGGCGGCGTGCCGTACATGGTGTACGAGGCGGGGGAGCGCCTCTCCGGGGCGATCGCGGTGGCGCGGGGACGGTAGGCCGGCACGGCCGTGGGCGGGGAGGAGCGCTGATGGCTCCTCCCCGCCCACGGCCGTTGCCTCCCGCCGGTTCAGAGGGTGAGGGCCTCGATCAGCGTCCAGACCGCCAGGGCGGCCATGCACAGGGCGCCGATGCGCTGCACGGTCTTCAGCGGGACGCGGTTGGCGATGAACTTCCCGACGAGCAGCGCGAGGGCCGAGACCGTCATCAGGGCGGCGGCGGCGCCGATGGCCGTGGGCAGCCAGCCGTTCGTGGCGGCCAGGTTGGCCGTGGTGATCTGCGTGAGGTCGCCCCATTCGCCGATGAAGACGGCCATGAAGGCGGTGGTGTAGACGGGCCAGAAGCCGGTGACGGTCTTCGCCCCGGCGCCGTCCTCCTCTCCGGCCCCTCCGCGCAGCAGCAGGAACGCGCCCAGGGCGAACAGCGACGCCGACACCAGTTTGACGGCGATCTCCGGCAGCAGGCCGAGGAGGCTTCCCGCGCCGACGGCGATGGTGACGTGGACGATGAACGCCGTGGAGGTGCCCAGCCACACATACAGGGGCCGCATACGGGTGCCCATGGCCAGCGAGGCGAACATCGTCTTGTCGGGGAGCTCCGCGAGGAAGATCAGCCCGAAGGCGGTGACGAGCGCCACGGGGTCGAAGGTCATCGAAGTGCTTTCTGCTGGGGCCGGGCCGCGGGCTCGTACGGCACCCAGGGGGCGACGGGAAACCACTCGGCACGGCACGACTGAGCCCGCGCACGGTGGTGCGCGGACGGGTCATGCATGGCCGAAGGTCTCGTCCACCCCGACAGGAGATCGGGGCCCGGTGGCCGGGACAGGAAACCTGTCCAGCGTGTCGACCAGCGGTATCGCGGGACTACTCCCCTTCGCTCCGGCCACCTTAGACGATGTCCGGGGCCGGGGGCCAGCCGGGTGCCGGTGCTCTCCCCCACACCCCGCCGTCACACCCCGCCACCGCGCCTCGGCGACCGGGCGGCGCGCAGGCCGCGGCCTGCGGCCGGGTTCTCGCCGGGGGCGTTGTCAGTGGTGGCAGGCAGGATGACGGGCATGACGACAGCAGTTGCAGAGATCGTGGACGCCGCCGCCTACGCGCAGGCGGTCCTGGACGCCGTGCGGGCCTCGGCCGCCTACTACACGGGCGGCACGTCGCCGCTCGACGACGCCGCCTACGACCGGCTGGTCCGCGGGATCGCGGCCTGGGAGGCCGAGCACCCGGACCAGGTGCTGGCCGACTCCCCGACCGGGAAGGTCGCCGGCGGGGCCGTCGAGGGCGACGTGCCGCACACCAGGGCGATGCTGAGCCTCGACAACGTCTTCTCGCCCGAGGAGTTCACGGCGTGGACCGCCTCGCTGGAGCGCCGGATCGGCCGCGCGGCGGGGCGCTTCAGTGTCGAGCCGAAGCTGGACGGCCTCGCCATAGCCGCCCGCTACCAGGACGGCCGGCTCAGACAGCTGGTCACGCGCGGCGACGGGACGGCCGGGGAGGACGTCTCGCACGCGATCGGCACGATCGAGGGGCTGCCGGAGCGGCTCGCGGAACCGGTCACCGCGGAGGTGCGCGGCGAAGTCCTCATGACGACGGCCCAGTTCGAGCACGCCAACGAGGTGCGCACCGGGCACGGGGGCCAGCCGTTCGCCAACCCGCGCAACGCCGCGGCGGGCACCCTGCGCGCCAGGGAGCGCCGGTACACGGTGCCCATGACGTTCTTCGGCTACGCGCTGATCCCGCTGCCCGGGACGGACCCCGGCCTCGCCGCCCGCCTGGACGAGGCCCCGCACAGCGAACTGATGACGTGGACGGCCGCGTACGGGGTGAACACGACGGCGGGTACGGCCGTGCCCGGAACCACCGCCGGCACGGCCGAGGAGGTGCTGACCCGGGTGGCGGAGATCGCCGCGCTGCGTGCCCGGCTGCCCTTCGGTATCGACGGGATCGTCGTCAAGGCCGATCTGGCCGCCGACCAGCGGGCCGCCGGGTCGGGCTCGCGCGCCCCGCGCTGGGCCATCGCCTACAAGCTGCCCGCCGTCGAGAAGATCACCCGGCTGCTCGCCGTGGAGTGGAACGTGGGCCGTACCGGCATCATCGCCCCGCGCGCCGTCCTCGAACCCGTCGAGATCGACGGCTCCACCATCACCTACGCCACCCTGCACAACCCCGCCGACATCACCCGGCGCGACCTGCGCGTCGGCGACCACGTCATGGTGTACCGGGCGGGCGACGTCATCCCCCGTGTCGAGGCCCCCGTCGCCCATCTGCGCACCGGCGGGGAACAGGCCGTCGTCTTCCCCGAGGTGTGTCCTCGCTGCGGCGCGGGCATCGACACCGGTGAGCAGCGCTGGCGCTGCGAGAGCGGCCGCGACTGCCACCTGGTCGCCTCCCTCACCTACGCCGCCGGCCGCGACCAGCTCGACATCGAGGGACTGGGCCACACCCGTGTCGTGCAGCTCGTCGGGGCCGGCCTGGTGAGCGACCTCGCGGATCTGTTCTCGCTGACCCGCGAGCAGCTTCTGGGCCTGGAGCGGATGGGCGCCACCAGTACCGACAACCTCCTCGGCGCGCTCGCCACCGCCCGGACCCGGCCGCTGTCCCGGGTCCTGTGCGCGCTCGGGGTGCGCGGCACCGGCCGGTCCATGTCCCGGCGCATCGCCCGCCACTTCGCCACCATGGACGACATCCGCGGCGCGGACGCCGCGGCGATGCAGCGCGTGGAGGGCATCGGCGTCGAGAAGGCGCCGTCGATCGTCGCCGAACTCGCCGAACTCGCCCCGCTCATCGACAAGCTGGCCGCCGCCGGGGTGAACATGACCGAGCCCGGGGCCGCGCCCTACTCCCCCGCCGCGGACGGCACGGCCGAGGGTGCCGCCCCCGCCGGGCCGGAGGCGTCCGGGGCCCCGGGCGGCCCGCTGGCCGGGATGACCGTCGTGGTGACGGGCGCGATGACGGGCGCCCTGGAGAAGCTGAGCCGCAACCAGATGAACGAACTCGTCGAGCGCGCCGGGGGCCGTGCCTCCTCCAGCGTCTCCGGGAAGACCTCGCTCGTCGTGGCCGGCGAGGGGGCCGGCTCCAAGCGCGCCAAGGCCGAGGCCCTCGGCGTCCGTCTGGCGGCACCGGAGGAGTTCGCGGCGCTCGTCGCGGACTTCGTCGACTGAGGGCAAGCGGTCCCGGCGCGGTCCCGGCCGGACCGGGACCTGCCGGGGCCGCGCCCCGGACACGCCGGGCCGCACACATCGGGCCCGGACCCGCCGGGTCAGGTCGTCTTCAGGTCCGTGTAGAGCGGATCGTGGTCCGAGTACGGCGTGGGCGGCACGCGGTGGCCGAGCGGTGCGATGCCCCGCAGGAAGACGTAGTCGAACTTGCTCTGCCAGTCGGTGGTCGTCTCGCAGACCCCCGAGGCGGCGGGGCGGCACTGCGGGTCGGCGTCCGCGGCCACCGTCCACATCCGGGTGAGTTCGGGCGCGTAGGGCACGGCGTTGAAGTCGCCGAGGACGATCGCGCGGTCGTTGCGGCCCACTTCGGCGGAGAGCACGCCGATCTGGCGCGCGCGGACGTCCTCCTGGCGCCGTTCAGCCAGATGCGTGTTGTAGACGCGGACGGGCCGGCCGCCCACCTCGGTGGTGACGGCCATGTACCCGCGGTCCTCGGAGCCGCCGTCGGGGTACTCGACCAGGACGCGGTCGGTCATCGGGGCCGCCGAGAGGATCGCCTGGCCGAATCCCCCGGGCCTCCACGGCGCTCCGCCGCAGCGCCCCCAACTCCGCAGCACCGAGCCGTACTCGACGCGGTACACCAGGCCGTACAGGTTCTCCAGGTACTGCCGGATCTGCTCGACGTCGCGCACGCACGCCTCCTGGAGACCGACGACCTGCGGGGCGTAGGCGGCGATCTCCGCGGCCCGGCCGGCGTTGCCGGTGTCGCAGGGGTTGCAGATGTTCCAGGTCATGGCGCGGTTGGGCACGATGTCCCGGACGGCCTCGACGGTCTTCGCGGAGGTGCCGTCCGGCGCGCTGGGGCCGACGAGCATCATGCAGGCCGCCAGCAAGGAGCCCACGAGCAACCACGCACGCCGTCCGCTCACAGCCGCCTCCTCGGGGTGGACGCGGACGGCGGTCGTCCGGTGGCCCGGTGCCGAGGTTATGCGACGAGTCTGTGCGCGTCCCGCGCGGCGGCCGGATCCCGTGCCCCGCCGGGCGGCCGGCCTCCGTCAGCCGGGCCTGCGGCCCCATGCGGTGAGCAGGCCGGCCGACAGGTCGGTGCACACCCCGGAGTCCAGGTACGCGAGCGCCGCGTCGATGCCCGCCTCGTCGATCAGCCCGGTGGCGGCCATGGCCGACCTGCTGCGCTGCCAAGTGTCCGCCCAGAAGCGGTTGACGGGGCTGCCGGGCAGCAGCGGCGGCACATGGATCTCGGCGGCGACGCCGGTGAGACCTGCCCGGCGCAGCAGGTGCGGATACGACACGACCCGGGAGACATCGGTTCCGATGGCGGCCCGAAGTCCCTGCCACATGGCCCGCATCGCGGTGGTGTACGGCGTCGCGGGCGTGCGGTCGCTCGTCAGGTCGACGGCGTCGCCGAGGACCAGCACGCCGCCGGGTGCGAGGAGTCCGGCCAGGTCCGTGACGAGCCGGCCGTACTCGGGCAGGTGCATCAGGACGAACCGCGCGTGCACCAGGTGGAATCGGCCGCCCAGGTCCGGCGCTGCCGTGATGTCGGCTTCCCGTACGCGGAGACCGGGCAGGGGCCGCGCGGCGAGGAAGCGGACGTCCCGGTCCACGGCGAGGACGCTCGTCACCGCGGCCTCGGTCAGCAGGCGGCGGGCGACGGTTCCGGTGCCGGCCCCCACGTCGAGGCAGCGCCAGCCCGGACCCGCCCCGAGGGCGCGCAGCCGGGCCAGGGTGACGTCGTCGTAGGCGAGGGCGCCGAAGTCGACGCGCTCGCCCTCACCCGGCTGTTCGGGGCGGAAGGCTGCCTCGCCGTAGCGTCCGCGCTCCCCGGCCGCGCTCACGCGGCCCCGCCTTCCCGGGTGCGTCCCGTGAGCGCGCGGCTCCGGGGCCGCGCGGGTGGGAGGGGATGGTCCGAGGGGGTCATGGCGGAACCTCTTCGCGTGGGGGTGTCGCCCGGGTCGGGGCACGTCACCGGGATGCCGTCGCGTCGATCCTGCACCGGCCGCCGCGGGGGCCGCCGAGGCGCGCCGGGTCCCGGTCCGATCGGCGCAGGCGCCGCGTTCGCACGGACGGGTCGAACGGGAGGGGTGGTGGGTGACGCGGCGGCGGTAATCCGGGCGCGGCGGGGTAAGGGGAGGTCCATCAGGACAGCACCGCACTGAAGGAGCCGACCATGACCGACGAGACCTACCTGTTCCTGGTGGGCGACGCCGCCGCGCCGACCGGCGTGCCGCTCGCCGCCGTCGGCGACCTCGCGTGCATGGAGACTCCCGCCGTCCGCGCCTGGCTGGACGCCCAGAACGTCGCGGCGTCCTCCCCGAGGCTGCGGCTGCTGCCGCCGGAGGAGAACGCCGCCGTGCCCGAGGGAGCGGAGCGGCTCCCGGTGCCGCTGAGCGGCGAGGAGGTGAACCGGCTGCGTCGCGGGATGGCACCGGAGCCGCTCGCCCGGATCGAGGAGGAACTCCTCGCCTACCGCGACAGCTCCGACGGCCGGGACGACCTGATCGGGCGCGCGCTCGCGGCCGGCGTGCCGCCGCACCGCGTCGTCGAACTGACCGGGGTGGACCCGGCGACGGTCACCGCGGCGGCCGGGGGCTGACCGGC
>NZ_AGBF01000175.1 GCF_000225525.1 Streptomyces zinciresistens K42
CGGTCGGGGGCGCGAGGGCGTGCCAGCCGTGCGCGCGCCCCGGCAGCCGTCTCGCGACGACCCGCGGACCACGGGGGAGGGCTCGTGACGGCCGCGGGGCCGGGGGCGGCTACTTCGTGATGTTCGGCGGTGTCAGGGGCGTGGCCGCCAACGACTGGGGGGAGGTGGCGCTGGCGTACGCCGAGGGGGCGGCCATGCCGGCCGTCGGGTCGCCGGCGACGTCCGCCTCGACCGCGTGCAGCGGGCGGCCGACGATACGGATGCCGGCCGCGTCGAAGGCCCGCTTGATGCGCCAGCGCAGCTCGCGCTCCACGGTGAGGGACTGGTTGGGCATGGTCTTGGCGGTGACCCCCACCACCATCGAGTCCAGCATCACGCTGTCCAGGCCGAGGATCTCGATCGGGCCCCAGAGGAGCTCGTTCCAGGGCTCCTCCTTGCTCATCTTCTCGGCGACCTCGCCGATGGTCCCCTTGACCTTGTCCAGGTCCTCGGAGGGGCTGACGGTGACGTCCACGGCGGCGGTCGACCAGCCCTGCGAGAGGTTGCCGATGCGCTTGACCTCGCCGTTGCGGACGTACCAGATCTCGCCGTTGTCGCCGCGCAGCTTGGTCACGCGCAGGCCGACCTCGATGACCTCGCCGGCGGCCACACCCGCGTCGATCGTGTCGCCGACGCCGTACTGGTCCTCCAGGATCATGAAGACGCCCGACAGGAAGTCGGTCACCAGGTTGCGGGCGCCGAAGCCGATCGCCACGCCCGCGACACCGGCGGACGCCAGCAGCGGGGCCAGGTTGATCTGGAAGGCGGACAGGACCATCAGCGCGGCCGTGCCCATGATCATGAAGCTGGCCACCGAGCGCAGCACCGAGCCGATCGCCTGCGAGCGCTGGCGGCGCCGCTCGATGTTGACGAGCAGCCCGCCGAGGGTCGAGCCGTCCGCGGACTGGGCGCTGCGGTTCATCCGGTCGATGAGCTTGGTGATCGCGCGCCGCACCACCACTCTCAGCACCGCCGCGATGGCCAGGATCAGCACGACCCTGAGACCTATCGCGAGCCAGGTCGACCAGTTCTGCTGGACCCAGCTGGCGGCCTGGGACGCGCTCTCCTGGGCGTCCTGGATCGAGGGGACGGCCGGGGCGGTCCCCGAGGGGGACGGCGACGGCGTGGGTCCGGCGGCCGGCAGGACGGCGGGCAAGGACACGGCAGGTACCTCCAGTGCAGCGGCCCGCCCCACCGGCAGGCGGTCAAGGTCACGAAGAGGTCACCGATGGGGCAGGCTCACCACACTATCGGGGCATCATGTGCGGATCGCCGCACTGTTCGAGGGAGGAACGGTGCCCACCTGGGGATGAACTGGTGGGACGAGCGGTTCACCGCCCGCGGCGGGAATCGGATGTGGTCGAAAACACTCCCAGCCCGTTACCGGGACATGGTGGCGCTTTCACCAGGCATGAGGAGAGACTGACTACAGATCGTCCCGGCGCGAGCCACGCGCCGCCGACGCACAAGGAGGCATCCGTGCCGCATGTCCTGGTCCTCAACGCGTCGTACGAGCCACTCGGCGTCGTACCGCTCCGCCGCGCGCTCGTCCTCGTCCTCGAGAACAAGGCCGTCTGCCTCGAGGAGTCCGGCGCCTACCTGCACAGCGCGACCGTCACAGTCCCCGCACCCAGCGTGGTCCGGCTCAAGCGATTCGTCCGGGTCCCCTATCGGGGGCCCGTTCCTCTGACCCGCCGGGCGCTCTTCGCGCGCGACGGGGGCCGGTGCATGTACTGCGGTGGCGTCGCAACCAGCGTCGACCACGTCATCCCGCGCAGCCGCGGGGGCAAGCACGTCTGGGACAACGTGGTGGCGTCCTGCCGCCGCTGCAACCACGTCAAGGCCGACCGGCACCTGTTCGAGATCGGCTGGCGCCTGCGCCACAAACCCGCTCCGCCCACCGGGCTGGCCTGGCGCATCATCGGCACGGGGCATCGGGACCCGCGCTGGCTGCCGTACTTGCAGCCGTTCGGCGCGGACGACGCCCTGGCCCGGATCGACGGCATATCGGCCTGACGGTCCGGGCTTTCGCGTGGACGGCGTGCGCGCCGATGCCTGCATGCAGGGCTCGGCGGGCCCTCCGGGGCCGCACGCCGCTCACCGGTCCGGCGAGGGATCAGGCGGCCACGCCCCGACTTCTCAGCAGTTCGGTGTACGCGGCCTCGGCGGCGCGCCCTTCCAGGGTCCCGGGAGGGGTGTGGCGCAGGAAGGTTCCCGTGTTGCCGTGATGGATGACGCCGCCTCCGTGCATGACCGTGACGTGATCGGCCTCCTCCGCGAGGTCGGCCACGTCGTGCGTGGAGAGAAGGACGCGTACGTCTTCGGTCAGTCCGCGGAGAATGTCCCGGAACACCCGGCGCTGGTACGGGTCCATGCCGGCGGTGGGCTCGTCCAGGAGCAGGATGCGCGCGCCGTGCACGAGCGCACCCGCCACACCCACACGGCGCAGCTGACCGCCGGAGAGGCGGTTGGTGCGGGAGTCCACCTGGTCGGCGAGGTTCACGCGCACCAGAGCCTTGCGGGCCTGCTTCCAGGCGTCTGTGCGGTTCATGCCCTTGAGCCAGCCGATGTAGGCGACGTATTCGCGGGCTGTGAGAGTCGGCATGGGAGTGATGTCCTGAGGCATCCACGCCACCGCTCGCCGGTAGGGAGCCGTACCTGCCGGCGAGCCATCGAGCGTCACCCGTCCCCGCTGGGGTCGGGTGACCGAGGCCCCGAGCTTCAGCAGGGTGGACTTGCCGGCGCCGTTGGGCCCCAGGAGGATGGTGAGTCCCTCCGGCAGGGTGTACGAGAAGTCACGCAGGACCGGTGGCTTCCAGCGCCGGTACCCGTATGTGCAGTTGGTGAGTTCGAGCGTCACGCTGATCTCCTCGAAGAGCGGGTGTGGGAGACGAGGCCGATGGCGAAGACGATCAGCGAGGCGGCTGCGGCGAATACGTGGTCCGCGGGGAGCGCGATGACCGTCCAGGCGTAGGGCAGGTTCCCGCGGAAGCCGACGACCGCGATCGTGACCAGCCAGCCCACCGGGACCATCACTGCCGCCTGTCCGACCCAGGCTCGTCCTATGAGCATCAGGCCGGTCAGGAACAGGGCGTTGCGGCCCCCGGTGGTGGCTGCCGCCGTCCCTTGCACGGCGGCCACCAGTACGCCGCACAGGACCGCGGCGGCCATTACCGCGGTGATGAGGCTGTTGTCCAACCGTGCCAGTGACCGCACCCCGGAACTCTCGGCTGCGGGCAGACGAGACTCCAGTGCGGCCATCAGGAAGGCCAGCAGGGGAACAGGCACGAACAACGAGAGGGCGACGCGGGGGCTGCCGACGATGGACGGCAACAGGACCGTGGTGTCCTGGACCGCGTACAGAGCGCCGAGGAAGACGGCCAGAGCCAGAGGCAGCAGCGTGTGACCCTTGCGGGCCTTGAACCACCACCTCACCGCGCCGACGCCTTGCACGTGCGGAGCGTCTGGTCGATCCACCTGGTCTGGGCGGTCTTCGGCTGGGCCAGGACTCGTTCGACGTCGGCCCGCACCTGCTTCTCCACCTGCCGGGCCACGGGGTCCACGCCCTCTTGCTCCCGTCGCATGCGATAGGCCCCCTCCTGACCAGTCCTGACCGCGGCCCACAGCCAGGCTGCGCGGGCGGTGCGCACGTCAACCTGCTTGCACTGGAACTTCAGACTCTTCACCACGACCTGGTACACGGCGTCGCCTCTCTGCACGGGGCGCGTGAGGATCATCCGCCAGACTTCATCCGTGGACGGCCGCTGGAAGCGGCCGTCCACGTAACCGTCGGTGATCATGCCGGGACGGGCTCGTGTGGCGCCGGCGTCGCGCAGTACCGTCAACGCCTTGGCGGTGTCGCGCTGGACCTTGGGCAGGTAGCGGGCGTTGAAGTCCGGCACGCACATGCGCGGTGCACTGCCGGTGCACACCATGGCGACGTTCCCCGTCGACAGCGGGGGTGCGGCGGACCAGTCCGCCGCGACGCGGTAAGCGCCGAGCGCGCCGCTCACGCCCACGGTGCACGCCAGCGCGACACGTAGCGCTACCCATCCTCGAGGAAGCCAGAGGGCCATGAGCCCGAGGGCGATGCCGCCGGCCAGCATCACGGGCACCGCGACGGTGATCAGGTCGGGGACCTCCCCGAATCCGTAAGTGCCGAACTGTCCGGAGACATGGCGGGGCCAGTAGGGCTGAACCGCCCGGGTGAAGGCGACAGTGATCCAGACGGTCACAGCCAGGATCGGTGTCGCGATGACCCGCGGAAGTCGGCAACCGACTGCGAAGCCGAGGACCGCGTGGGCGACGGAGATCAACATCGCGGCGGCCGGCAGTCGCAAGCTGTCAAGGGTGGGAAAGGTGCCTGACCGCACGAGCGAGATCGCCGGCGGGAGGATCAGCACGAGCCATGACAGAAGAACGACGGGAATGAGCACGTTGGCTGCAATCCGGTAGCGCGAGCGGGCGGGGGCCAGGGCCCAGACCCGCGCGTTCTTAAGTCCTCCGCTTTCCCAGCACGCGAGAGCGGCCGCTACGGCGTAAGCGAGTGCGTACAGCGTCATCAATGGTTCTGCGACTATAGTCGGTGCATAATTGTAATAGCTGGAAAGAGGGGCCTTTTCTCCCGCCATGTAATAAAGAGCTGTCATCAGCAGGACGATGGGTGAGGCCCACCGTGCGCTGCCGCTGCGGAAAGCGGTACTGAATTTCATGAGATGTCACCGAGCCACTCTCGCCCGAAGAGAAGAGGGGTGCCCTGCCGGGGCACCCCTCTGGATTGAATCGTCAGTCGGCCTTCGTGGTGTCCACGGAGACCGAGCGGACGCTCAGTTGCGGGCCGAACGTGGACCCCCCGATCTTCGTGATCTTGAAGTAGTAGTCCCTCATCCCCGACGGCAGGTCGGTCCACTCGCCGTTGCCGGTGCCTCCGCCGAAGCATGCGGTGAACGTCTTGTTGTCGTAGGACTCGTCCGGCTGGAGCGGGATGTCGTTCCAGACCTGCACGTCAGTGCTCTTCGACCCGTCCGTCGCGCAGCCGGTGAAGAGGATCTGCGAGTACGGCTCGTCCTGCCAGCGTCGGGACTCGAAGCCGACGCTGGCGGCACTTGTGGAACTGTTCCAGCTGGCCTCGGCTATCGGTGCCAGCGCCAGGGTGATGACTGCGGTCGTGCCTGCAATCATGGAAATGCGTGCAAGACGCTTCATCTTTCCTGTTCCCTTCCCCTGTGAAGGCGGGACAGGATCAGATGAAGAAAAGATCCCCCCGTGTTCCCCCATCCCTCGTGTGGCTCATGCTAGTTAGCCAAGCGGGAATTTATCAGCAGGGTTTGTGCGGGGTCAACTTTTTGTTGGCCGTACGGTCGCGACTCCGTCACCGCGTTTTCACGATTGACTTGTTTTGGCTCACGAAAAGCCGCAAGTTGTGGCTAAAGGGGCAGGGCATTCTTCGTCATTGAGGGCAGATCGCACGGACCCGGGGACGTGCCCGTGCCTTCCTGTCGTCGACGTCGCGCCCTGGAGGCGGGAGTCCACTCTCCGGACCCGCCTGCTGGAAGGAGACCTTGTGACGAGGGACACCTCGCCGTTCTCGCCGCGTCTGTTCCAGCCGCTTCTGGGTAGGGCTGCCATGACCCGCCCCCGTACCCGACCGAGGAGGATCCCATGGCCACCGCGTCGGCCCCGTCCAAACCCGAGGCGCCCTTCGAGTTCGAGATGCACGACTGTGTCTTCACCGCCGAGGGCGCCTGCACGGAGGCCCCGCTCACCAGTGAGCCGCCGCTGCCCGACACCGAGCCGCTCACCAGCGAGCCGCCGCTCGCCGACGCGGCGCCGCTGACGAGCGAGACGGCCGTCTGGGACATGGGCGCGGATACGGGTATGGACACCGGTATGGACTTGGACATCAGCGTCATGAGGCCGTAGATGACACGACCGCGGTCGGCCGACGACCCCGCCGAAGGCTCCGGCACCTCCGAGGACCCGCCTCCCGGCGCCCCGCCTCCCGGCGCCCCGCCTCCCGAGGACCCGCCTCCCGAGGACCTGCGCCGGCTCGCCGAGCTCTACGGCGTCGTCCCCTCCTACCAGCCGTCCGCCGACCGCACCGTCGCGGCCTCGGTCACCGCCCTCACCCTCGTCCTGGCCGCGCTCGGCGTCGACGCGCGCACGCCCGCCGCCGTCGCCGCCGCCCTCGCCGCCCGGGAACACGAACTCGGCGCCCGGCTGCTGCCGCCGACCGTGGTGTGCTGGAGCGGCGGCGGGCCCGACGCGACGGCCGTGCTGCCCCCCGGCACCCGGCTGCGCGTCGAGACCGAGCAGGGCGAGACACGCACCGGCACCGCCGGACTCCCGCCCGGCGTCCACCGGCTGACCGCGACCGCCCCCGACGGGCGCAGCGCCACCAGCCATCTCGTCGTGGCCCCGCCCGCGCTGCCCGCGCCGGGCGAGCGCTCCTTCGGACTGCTCGTCCAGCTCTACTCCCTGCTGTCCCGGCGCTCCTGGGGCATGGGGGACCTCGGCGACCTCACCGAACTCGCCACGTGGGCGGGCCGCGCCCTCGGCGCCGGGTTCGTCCAGGTCAACCCGCTGCACGCGGCCGTACCCGGCACCCCGACCGACCCCTCCCCCTACCGGCCCTCCTCCCGCCGCTTCCCCGACCCGGTCCACCTGCGGATCGAGGACGTCCCCGAGTACGCCCACGTGGAGGACCGCGAGCGGCTGGGCGCGCTCCTCGCGCAGGCCGCCCGGCTGCGCGAAGCGGTCCTGGAGGAAGGGGCGTTGATCGACCGGGACGCGGTGTGGGAGGCCAAGCGCGCCGCCCTGGAACTGGTGCGCGAGGTGCCGCTCGGGCCCGGCCGGCAGGCCGCGTACGCCGACTTCCTCGCCCGGGAGGGCGAGGCGCTGGAGGACCACGCCACCTGGTGCGCCCTGGCCGAGGCGCACGGCCCCGACTGGCGGCGGTGGCCCGCCGGGCTGCGCGACCCCCGGTCGCCCGAGACGGCCCGCGCGCGGCGCGAGCTGATGGACCGCGTCGACTTCCACTGCCGGCTCGCCTGGCTCACCGACACCCAGCTGACGGCCGCCCAGCGGGCCGCGCGGGAGTCCGGGATGCCGATCGGGATCGTGCACGACCTCGCCGTGGGGGTGCACCCCGACGGCGCCGACGCCTGGGCCCAGCAGGAGCACTTCGCCGCCGGGATGTCGGTCGGCGCACCCCCGGACGCCTTCAACGCGCGCGGGCAGGACTGGGGCCTGCCGCCCTGGCGCCCCGACCGGCTGGCCGAGTCCGGCTACGCGCCGTACCGCCGCCTGCTGCGGGCGCTCTTCCGGTTCGCGGGCGCCCTGCGCATCGACCACGTCATGGGGCTGTTCCGGCTGTGGTGGGTGCCGCGCGGCCACGCGCCGACACAGGGCGCCTACGTCCGCTACGACGCCGAGGCCATGCTCGCCGTCCTGGTGCTGGAGGCTTCCCGGGCCGGTGCCCTGGTCATCGGCGAGGACCTCGGCACGGTGGAGCCCGGCGTGCGGGAGCGGCTGCGCTCGCACGGCGTGCTCGGCACCTCGGTGCTGTGGTTCGAGCGGGACTGGGACGGCGACGGCCGCCCGCTGCCGCCGGAGTCCTGGCGCGCCGGCTGCCTCGCCACCGCCACCACCCACGACCTGCCCTCCACCGCCGCCCGTCTCACCGGTGAGCACGTCGAACTGCGCCACGGCCTCGGCCTGTTGACCCGCCCGCTGGAGCAGGAGCGCGCGGAGGCCGCCGCCGACACCGGCGAGTGGCTGGAGCTGCTGTCCCGGCTGGGGCTGACGCGGGGCTCCCACGGCGGGCACGGCGCCGGCGAGGAGGAGGCGGAGATCCAGGCCGTCCACCGGTTCCTGCTGCGCACCCCGGCGCGCATGGTGGGGGTGTGGCTCCCGGACGGCGTCGGCGACCGCCGCCCGCAGAACCTGCCCGGGACCTGGGACCAGTACCCGAACTGGCGGCTGCCCGTCGCGGACGCCCGGGGCAGGCCGGTGACCCTGGAGGAACTGGCGCGCTCCCCCCGGATGCGGGCCCTCATGGAGGTGCTGAGGGCGCGGGAGTAGGCGCCCGGGAAGCGGTCGCGGCGCCCCCGGTGTGCCTCTTACGGCACCCCGGGCGCGCGCCGCCTCCCGCGGTTCGATATTTTTGGCCCCGTGGACATGAAGAACGCCCTGCGCGCCGGCGCCCTGGCCTCCGGTACGACGCTGATGATGCTGCTGATGTCGTCACCTGCGCTCGCGGTCACGCGCGACGACGGCGACGACCCCGGTCAGGGCCTGAGCGTCATGGAGACGCTGGCCCAGTTCGTGATCGCCCCGATCGTGATCTTCGCCGTCATCGCGGGTCTCGTGATGGTCTTCGACCGCTCCACGGACCGGCAGCCCAAGCCGAAGGCCAAGGCCAAGGCGAAGGTCTGACGGACCGGAGGTCCGCCCCGGGCCCGCCCCGCCCGTTCCCGGCCGCCCCACAGGGCGCCGCCCTCGCCGTCCGTACGCGCTGACGCCCACGGACCGCGAGGGCGGCGCCCTGCGCGCGTGCGGCCCGGCTTCCCGCGGCCCGCCTCCGGCCTTCGCGGGCGCACGGGCGGGCTGCTCCCGGGAGGAGCGTCGCCGGTACGACGCGTCCGGCCGTTCGCGGGCGCACGGGCGGGCCCGGTCAGCCGGGCGTCCCGGACGTCAACGCGCGCAGCAGGTCCGCCAGTCGGCCGGCCTCCTCGTCGTCCAGGGCGGACAGGGCCTGCGCCTGGGTGGCCAGACCGGCGTCGATCGCCCGGTCCACCAGGGCCAGGCCCTCCCCGGTCAGGCTGACCTCAAGGCTTCGGCGGTCGTGCGGGTCCGGCGAGCGGCGCAGCAGACCGGCGCGCTCCAGCTTGTCCAGCCGGCCGGTCATACCGCCGGTGGTGAGCATGAGCGTCGCCGAGAGCCGGCGCGGGGAGAGCGTGTACGGTTCGCCCGCCCGGCGCAGGGTCGCCAGCACGTCGAACTCGCCGCGCGAGATGCCGAAGGGCGCGAACGCCTCCTCCATCCGGTCGCCCACCGTGCGGGCCAGCCGGAAGATCCGCCCGAAGACCTCCAGCGCCCGGGTGTCGAGGTCGGGCCGTACCGCCGCCCAGTCGTCGAGGGCTGCGTCGACCGGGTCCGGGCGCCGCGGGGGTTCGCTCATGGCGCGAGTATCTGGGGCCGCACGCCCGCCCGCAAGGAAGTGCCGCGGCACAGGTGCCGAGCGCCCTGCGGGAGGCCGCCGGCGAGGCCGGCCGGGCCTGACGGACGGTGCGGGAGGCTCCCGGAGACGGCGCGGGCGCCCGGGGGACCCCCGGGCGCCCGCGCCCCGCGTCCGGTACGGCGGGTCTACTCCGCCGCGGCGGCGTCCGCCTCCTGGGCCCGCAGCGCGCGCTCCACGCCCGCGCGGGACTCGGAGATCAGCCGGCGCAGTGACGCGTTCGGCCGGGCCGACTCCAGCCAGGCGTCCGTGGTGCGCAGGGTCTCCTCCGAGATCTGCAGCACCGGGTACAGGCCGACCGCGATCTGCTGGGCGATCTCGTGCGAGCGGCTGTCCCAGACGTCCTTGACCACCTCGAAGAACGGGTCCGTGTACGCGGCGAGCAGCTCCCGCTGGTCGGTCTGCACGAAGCCCGCGATCACCGCCTCCTGCACGGCGTTCGGGAGCTTGTCGGACTCGATGACCGACGCCCACGCCTCGGCCTTGGCCTCCGCCGTCGGACGGCCGGCGCGGGCCGTGGCGGCGTGCCGCTCACCGGCGGCCGTACGGTCGCGCTCGTACTCGCTCGCGATCTCCTGCTCGTCGAAGCGGCCGACCGCCGCGAGCCGCTGCACGAACGCCCAGCGCAGCTCGGTGTCGACGGCCAGGCCCTCGACCGACTGCGAGCCGTCCAGCAGGGCCTCCAGCACGTCCAGCTGCTCCGGTGTACGGGCCGTCGCCGCGAACGCCCGCGCCCACGCCAGCTGGTGGTCGCTGCCCGGCTCCGACGCGCGCAGGTGCGCGAGCGTGGCGTCCGTCCAGCGGGTCAGCAGCGCCTCGCGGGCGGCGGGCGCGGCGTACAGCTCGATCGCCAGCTTCACCTGCCGGTGGAGCGACTGCACGACACCGATGTCGGACTCCTTGCCGATGCCCGACAGCACCAGCGAGAGGTAGTCGCGGGTGGCGAGTTCCGCGTCGCGGGTCATGTCCCAGGACGACGCCCAGCACAGGGCGCGGGGCAGCGAGGACTCGAAGTCGCCGAGGTGCTCGGTGACGAAGGCGAGCGACGCCTCGTCCAGCCGCACCTTGGCGTAGGACAGGTCGTCGTCGTTGAGCAGGATCACGTCCGGGCGGGTCCGGCCCGCGAGCTCGGGCACGGCCGTCAGGTCACCGTCGACGTCGAGCTCGACGCGCTCGACGCGCACCAGCTTGCCCGAGGCCGCGTCCCGGTTGTAGAGGCCCACCGCGATGCGGTGCGGGCGCAGCACCGGCTCGCCCTGCGCGCCCGCCGGAAGCGCCGGGGCCTCCTGGCGGATCGCGAACGACGTGATCACGCCGTCGGCGTCCGTCGTGATCTCGGGCCGCAGCACGTTGATGCCGGCCGTCTCCAGCCACTGCTTCGACCACGCCTTCAGATCGCGGCCCGAGGTCTCCTCCAGCGCGCCGAGCAGATCGGACAGGCGCGTGTTGCCGAACGCGTGCCGCTTGAAGTACGTCTGCACGCCCCGGAAGAACTCGTCCTGGCCGACGTAGGCCACGAGCTGCTTGAGGACGGAGGCGCCCTTGGCGTAGGTGATGCCGTCGAAGTTGACGAGGACGTCGTCCAGGTCGCGGATCTCCGCCATGATCGGGTGCGTGGACGGCAGTTGGTCCTGCCGGTAGGCCCACGTCTTCATCTGGTTCGCGAACGTCGTCCACGCGTGCGGCCAGCGCGTCCCCGGGGCGTGCGCCTGGCAGGCGATGGAGGTGTACGTGGCGAACGACTCGTTCAGCCACAGGTCGTTCCACCACTCCATGGTGACCAGGTCGCCGAACCACATGTGCGCCAGCTCGTGCAGGATGGTCTCGGCGCGGCCCAGGTACGCCGCGTCCGTCACCTTCGAGCGGAAGACGTACTGGTCGCGGATGGTCACCGCGCCCGCGTTCTCCATCGCGCCTGCGTTGAACTCCGGCACGAACAGCTGGTCGTACTTCTCGAACGGGTAGGCGTAGTCGAACTTCTCCTGGAACCAGTCGAAGCCCTGCCGGGTCACCTCGAAGATCGCGTCCGAGTCCAGGAACTCCGCCAGCGACGGACGGCAGTAGATGCCCAGCGGCAC
This sequence comes from Streptomyces zinciresistens K42, assembly GCF_000225525.1. Taxonomy (GTDB): domain Bacteria; phylum Actinomycetota; class Actinomycetes; order Streptomycetales; family Streptomycetaceae; genus Streptomyces; species Streptomyces zinciresistens. Next base: position 11,356 of record NZ_AGBF01000175.1, read on the forward strand.
GGACTGGCCGTCCTTCTCGTACACGCTGTGCACGGAGTGGTACGGGCCCGCGATGAGCGCGGTGATGTACGTCGAGATGCGCGGCGTCGGCGCGAAGGACCAGACGTTGTCCTGGGGCTCCGGCGTGGGGGAGTTGGAGACGACCGTCCAGCCCTCGGGCGCCTTCACGGTGAACCGGAAGGTGGCCTTCAGGTCGGGCTGCTCGAACGACGCGAACACGCGCCGCGCGTCGGGCACCTCGAACTGCGTGTACAGGTACGCCTGCTGGTCGACCGGGTCGACGAAGCGGTGCAGGCCCTCGCCGGTGTTGGTGTAGGCGCAGTCGGCCACCACCCGCAGGACGTTGGGGCCCTGGAGCAGCCCGGTCAGGGCGATCCGGGAGTCCTTGAAGGCGGCGCCCGCGTCGAGCTGGTCGCCGTTCAGGGTCACCTCGTGGACGGTCGGTGCCACGAGGTCGATGAAGGAGTCGGCGCCGTTCTCCGCGACGTCGAAGCGCACCGTCGTCACGGACCGGTACGTACCGCCGTCCTGCGCGCCGGAGAGGTCCAGATCGATCTCGTACGAGTCAACGGTGAGCAGCTTCGCCCGCTGCCGCGCCTCTTCGCGAGTCAGGTTTGTGCCAGGCACGCGGTCATCTCCTCGATATGTGTCGGTTGCGCCATCCTTCCACGGGACCTGACCGGAACGCGATGTCCGTTTACCGCCGGTGGGCGGCGCACGCGCGCGTGCGCCCGGCGCCCTGACGGACCGCCGAGCGCACGCCGTCGGACCGGCGGCCGGAAGGACCTGCGCAGTGCAGACGGTGCCGGGCGCCGATCGGTTCCCTCCCCGCCGATCCCGCCACATGGTTCCCGCCGGCACCACCGCCGTCGAGGAGGAGGAGGCGGCGGGCGCGGCACGCGTGAGGGGCGCCGCCCTGCCCGGCGGCGCCCCTCAGCGGTGTCCTCGGGCCGTCAGCCCTTCAGCTCGGCGGCCACCAGCTCCGCGATCTGCACCGCGTTCAGCGCGGCGCCCTTGCGGAGGTTGTCGTTGGACAGGAACAGCGCGAGACCGTGCTCGACCGTCTCGTCGGCGCGGATGCGGCCGACGTACGACGGGTCCTGGCCGGCCGCCTGGAGCGGGTTCGGGACGTCGGAGAGGGCCACGCCGGGGGCGCCGGCCAGCAGCTCCTTGGCGCGCTCCGCGCTGATCGGGCGCGCGAAGCGGGCGTTGACCTGGAGCGAGTGGCCCGAGAAGACGGGCACGCGCACACAGGTGCCCGAGACCTTCAGACCGGGGATCTCCAGGATCTTGCGGGACTCGTGGCGGAGCTTCTGCTCCTCGTCGGTCTCGTTCAGGCCGTCGTCCACGAGCGAGCCGGCCATCGGCAGGACGTTGTACGCGATCGGCGCGACGTACGTGTGCGGGGCGGGGAACGGGGCCGCCGAGCCGTCGTGCGTCAGCTTCGGCGCGTCGTCCCCGACCTTCTTCACCTGCTCGAACAGCTCGTCCACACCGGCCAGGCCGGAGCCGGAGACGGCCTGGTAGGTGGCGACCACGAGCGCTTCGAGGCCGGCCTCGGCGTGCAGCGGCTTCAGCACCGGCATCGCGGCCATCGTCGTGCAGTTGGGGTTGGCGACGATGCCCTTGGGGCGGTCGGCGATCGCGTGCGGGTTCACCTCGGAGACGACCAGCGGGACCTCGGGGTCGCGGCGCCAGGCGGAGGAGTTGTCGATCACCACGGCGCCCTGCGCGGCGACCTTCGGCGCCAGCTCCCGGGAGGTCGAACCGCCCGCCGAGAACAGCACGATGTCCAGGCCGGAGTAGTCGGCCGCCGAGGCGTCCTCCACCGTGACGCCGTCCAGGACCGAGCCCGCCGAGCGCGCGGAGGCGAACAGCCGCAGCTCCGTGACCGGGAAGGCGCGCTCGGTGAGGATCCTGCGCATGACCGTGCCGACCTGACCGGTGGCTCCGACGATTCCGACCCTCACGGCGACTCCTTCTGTGTGGCTTGTCTGTGTCTGCGGCATGGCCGAGGTCTTTCCATCATGCGGTCAGCCTCGGGCCGCCTGTCCAATTGTTTGACCGCGATGCCCGAACCCTGGGACGCCGCCCGGACCCGCGCGGCTCCGGATCTGCCGCCCGTACCCGGGACGGGCTGGAGAAACCGGCCCCGCGCGGGCCCCGCGCCGCAAGCTCGCCTGCCCCACCGCCCCCCGGCCACGCGAAGGTGTGACGTACGCCTCCGTCCCGGTCCGCGAGATCGGGGGACCCCCGGCCGAACCTTTCGGCCCGCCCCGGCGTCACAGTCACGACACGGCGAGGGGAGGGGTGGCTGTGCTGCGCAGAACGGCCCGCCGCGGCCAGGTGGGCGGCGCCGTCCGGGGTGTCGCGGACGATCCGCTGGACGCGGCCCAGGAACGCCGGGTGCGGGCGGTGCTCGCCCTGGGCGGGGTGCCGCAGGCGGACCTGCCGGACGGGGTGCAGCAGGTCCGCCTGAGGCTGCTGGAGCGGGCCGCGGACGGCCACGAGCCGCCGCGGGACGTGTCGGCGTGGGCGGCGGTCGTCGCGTCCCGGCTGGCCATGGACTGGCACCGGGCCAAGAAGCGCCAGGAGCGGATCGGCGCGCGCCTCGCCTCGCTGCGCCAGCAGGCGCACCCCTCGGGGGAGGAGACCAGCGTGCTCTCCCTCGCCGTGGCCCAGGGCCTGGACGAGCTGCCCGCCACCCAGCGCCAGGTCCTGGTGCTGCGCTTCTACGCCGATCTCTCCGTGCGCGGGATCGCCGACGAACTCGGCATCCCCGAGGGCACGGTCAAGAGCAGGCTGCACGCGGCGGTCCGCGCCCTGCGCTCCCGCCTGCACGAGGACGAGGTGGTGTGACATGGGCGCCGAACACGGCGGGACCGACCCGCTGATGGCCGCGATCACGGGCGAGCCGCTGTCGCCGGAGGACCGCGCGGACGCCGCCTTCACGGCCGAGCACCGGGCCGCCGCCGCCGATGTGGCCGTCCTGCGCG
>NZ_AGBF01000174.1 GCF_000225525.1 Streptomyces zinciresistens K42
CCCGCGAAGGCGCCGCCCGGCGCGGTGCCGGTGGACCCCTCGGTGGTCGGCGACCTGGCGGCGAAGACCAGGAGCAGCCCGCCGGGCACCACGTTCTGGCTGCGGCCGGGCACGCACCGGCTCGCACCGGACCGCTACGCCCAGGTGATCCCCAAGGCGGGCAACCGCTACCTCGGGGCGCCGGGCGCCGTGCTCGACGGCCGCGGGACCAACCAGTACGCGTTCGGCGGCCGCGCGCGCGGCGTCACCATCGGCTCGCTGACGGTGCAGCGCTTCGCCGCCCCGCAGGACGAGGGCGTGGTCAACCACGACTCGGCGGACGGCTGGGTGATCGAGCGGTCGAGGATCCAGAACAACTCCGGGGCCGGGCTGATGGCGGGTACCGGACAGCGGGTGCTCGGCAACTGCCTGCGCGCCAACGGCCAGTACGGGATGAACGCCTACAAGGGCAGCGGTCCGCTGCGGGACCTGGTGGTCCAGGGCAACGAGATCGTCGGCAACAACACGGGTGACTGGGAGCGGCGGCGGCCGGACTGCGGCTGCACCGGGGGCGTCAAGTTCTGGGCCGTCGACGGCGCCGACGTCCGGGGCAACTGGGTGCACGACAACCGCGGCACCGGGCTGTGGGCGGACACCAACAACAACGACTTCCTCATCGAGGGCAACGTCCTGGAGGCCAACGACGGTGCCGCGCTGATCTACGAGACCAGCTACAACGCGGTGATCCGGCGGAACACGATACGGCGCAACAACTGGGTGGAGGGCCGCACGTACGCCGACCGCGGCGACACCTTCCCCTACGCGACGGTGTACGTCTCCGAGTCGGGCGGCGAGCCGCGTGTCCCCGCGCGCACGGACCGGATCGAGATCTACCGCAACGTGCTGGAGGACAACTGGTCCGGGATCACCCTGTGGGAGAACGCCGACCGGTTCTGCAACAGCCCGGCCAACACCTCCTCCGGGAGCTGCACGCTGCTGGTGAAGGAGACCGCCCGCTGCGCCCGGCCGGCGATCGCCTCCGCACCCCTGTACGGGGACTGCCGCTGGAAGACGCAGCGGGTGCTGATCCACGACAACCGCTTCACGCTGGACAAGTCGGCGATGGACTGCGCGGTGCGGTGCGACCGGATGGCGGTGCTGGCCAACTACGGCACGTATCCCGACTGGTCGCCGTACCAGGGCGAGCGGGTCGCCGAGGCGATCACCCGCAGGCAGCGCAACCGCTGGTACGACAACGTCTACGTCGGGCCGTGGAGGTTCGTCGCCTACGACCCGAGCCGCGTCCTGGACCGGGGGCAGTGGCAGGGCACGCCGTACCGGCAGGACGCGGGCAGCACCTTCCGTGCACGGGGCGGTGGTTGAGATGACCGCGGAGCGCACGCCGAAGGCCGTCGCGACGGTCTGGGGGCTGCTGGTCCTCAACACGCTCGGCTCCGCCGGGGCGCGGACCATCGTGCCGCTGCCCCGCTCCCTGATCCAGATGGTCACCATGGGGGCGCTGGTCCTCGCCTTCGCGCTGGCGCTCGCCGTCAACGTCCGGCTGCGCATCCGGGCCGGTGCCTTCCTGTTCCTGCTGAGCCTGCTGCTGGTGCTGAGCGTCGTCTCCAGCGCGAACCTGGAGTCCGGGTTCGGGGCGCTGTTCCGGTGCGCCCGGCTGGCCCTGTTCATCGGCACCCTGTGGCTGCTGAGCCGCTGGTGGGACGGCGGTACGGCGTTCGTCCGGCAGCACGTCCGGATGTACTTCGCGGTGCTCGGGTCGGTGGCCGCCGGGCTGCTGATCTCGCCGGGCGCGGCCCTGCCCGACCTCTACGGCGGGCGGCTGGTGGGCGCGCTGTGGCCGCTGACCCCGCCGCAGATCGGCCAGTACGCCGCGGTGATCACCGGACTCACCGTGCTGCTCCTGCTGGGGCGCAGGATCGACCGGGCCGGTGCGGCGTTCGTCATCGTGCCCTCGCTGGTCCTGCTGGCGCTGACCCACACCCGGACGGCCACGGTCGGCCTGCTGGCCGCCCTGGCCCTGGCGATCGGTTCGCTCGTCCTCACCAGTGCCGCGGCCCGCCGGTTCTTCGTGTGGGCGGTGGTGTGCGCCGCGGTGGCGGCCGTGGGGTTCGCCTCCGCGCTGCAGTCGTGGTTCCTGCGCGGGCAGAGCCGGGAGAACTTCTCCAACCTGACCGGCCGGGCCAAGGTGTGGGACGCGCTGCTGGCCGAACCCCGGTCGCTCTCCCAGCGGTTGTTCGGGGTGGGGCTGGGCGACAAGTCCTTCGGCGGGCTGCCGATCGACAACAGCTGGCTGGCCGTCTACCACGAGCAGGGCCTGATCGGCGTGTCCCTGGTCGCCGCGATCGTCCTGGTGCTGGGCACGGTGGCGCTGCTGCGTCCGCCGTCGCTGGCGCGGGCCTGCGCGATCTTCCTGATCAGCTACTGCGCGATCGCGTCGTACACCGAGGCCGGACTCGGCGACGCCTCGCCGTATCTGCTGCATCTGGCGGTGGCCGCCTCCCTGCTCGCGACGCCCGTCGCGGCTCCCGTCCTGCCGGTGCCCGAGCGGCCCCTGCGGCGCGTGCCGCGCTGGGCCCGCAGATCGGAGGTGAGCTGAGCATGCACGTGCTCGTGGTGCACAACCGCTACGGCTCGGCGCAGCCGAGCGGCGAGAACAAGGTCGTCGACCAGGAGGTCGCGCTGCTGCGGGAAGCCGGCCACCGGGTCGGGGTGTTCGAGCGGCGCAGCGACGACATCGGCGCCAAGTCGCTGCTGGGCAAGGCGGCGCTGCCGTTCCTCGTGCCGTGGAACCCGGTGGTCCGCGCGGAGTTGACGGCCCGGCTGCGGGCCGAGCGGCCGGACGTGGTGCACGTCCACAACGTCTTCCCGCTGCTGTCGCCCGCGGTGCTGGCGGCCTGCGCCGACGCAGCGGTGCCGGCCGTCGCCACGCTGCACAACTACACCCAGGTCTGCCCGCCCGGCACGCTCCGGCGGGAGGGCCGGGCCTGCACCGAGTGCGTCGGGTCGGCGCCGCTGCCGGCCGTCCGGCACGGCTGCTACCGCGGCTCCCGTCTGGCGACGGTCCCGCTGGCGCTCAGCCTGTCGGTCAACCGGCGGCGGTGGTGGTCGGGTGTGGAGCGGTTCCTGTGCATCTCCGCCGCCCAGCGCGAGGTCCTGGTGCGGGCCGGTCTGCCGGGCGAACGGCTGGCGGTGAAGCACAACTTCGTGCCGGACCCGGGGGTGCGCCGGACGGGCGGGGGGGAGCATCTGCTGTTCCTCGGCCGTCTCGCCGAGGCCAAGGGGGTGCGGCTGCTGATGGCGGCGTGGGACGAGGTCGCGGCGGGCGGCGGGGCGGGCGTGCCCCTGGTGATCGCCGGGACGGGGCCGCTGGAGGAGGAGGTGACGGCCTGGGCGGCGGGCCGTGCCGACGTGCGCCTGACGGGCCTGCTGGACGGGCCGCGGTGCCGCGAGGCGGTCGAAAGGGCGGTCGCCGTGGTCGCCCCGTCGACCTGGCTGGAGGCGTTCGGGCTGGTGGTGGTGGAGGCGATGGCGGCGGGCGTCCCCGTCGTCGCCGCGGGCCACGGGGCCTTCGTCGAGCTGGTCGAGGACGGCGTGACGGGGCTGCTGCACGAGCCGGGCGACGCCGCCGCCCTCGCGGCCGCGCTCCGCCGGATCACGAACGGCCCGGCCCGCAACCGGGAGATGGGCGAGGCCGCACGGCGCGCCTACGAGCGGGGTTTCGCTCCGGCCGTCGGGCTGGAGCGGCTGCTGGAGGAGTACCGCACCGCGATCGCGGGTCGGCGAGCACCGGACCTCGGCGGGCACACCCGCGCGGGCGGGGGGAATGGGGACAGCACATGACTCGATGCCGACTCTGCGGCTCGCAGGCGATGGCCAGCGTCGTCGACCTCGGGGCGACGCCGCCGTGCGAGAGCTTCCTCGCCGCGGACCAACTGGACCTGCCGGAACCGGCGTACCCGCTGCACCTGCGGGTGTGCACCGACTGCTGGCTGGCGCAGATCCCGCCGCTGATCTCACCGCGGGAGACGTTCACGCAGTACGCGTACTTCTCCTCCTACTCGACCTCATGGGTGGAGCACGCGCGCGCCTTCGTCGACGAGGCGGCGCGCCGGGTGGGGCTGGGCCCCGGCGCGTTCGTGGTCGAGGTCGCGAGCAACGACGGCTATCTGCTCAGGCACGTGGTGGAGCGGGGCGTCCGCTGCCTGGGCATCGAGCCCTCGGTGAACGTCGGCGCGGCGGCCCGGGAGGCCGGGGTGCCCACCCGCACGGAGTTCCTGAGCGAGGAGAGCGGGGCGGCCGTCCGCGCGGAGCACGGTCCGGCCGGCCTGGTCGTCGCCAACAACGTGTACGCGCACATCCCCGACGTCGTCGGCTTCACCCGGGGGCTGCGGGCGCTGGTCGCCGACGACGGCTGGGTCTCCGTCGAGGTGCAGCACCTGCTGACGCTGATCGAGGAGAACCAGTACGACACGATCTACCACGAGCACTTCCAGTACTACACGGTCGCCTCCGCGATGCGGGCGCTGGCGAGCGGCGGACTGACGCTGGTGGACGTCGAGCTGCTGCCCACGCACGGCGGCTCGGTGCGGCTGTGGGCGCGGCCCGCCGAGGCGGCCGGCGAGCCGGCCGGGAGCGTCGCCGACGTGCTGGCCCGGGAGAAGGCCGCGGGTCTGCGGGAACTGTCCGGCTACGCGGAGTTCTCCGCCCGGGTGGCCAAGGTGCGCCGGGACCTGCTCGCGTTCCTCATCGGGGCGGCCGAGCGCGGGCAGAGCGTCGTCGGCTACGGCGCCCCGGGCAAGGGCAGCACGCTGCTCAACCACTGCGGGATACGGCCCGACCTGCTCGCCTACACCGTGGACCGCAACCCGTACAAGCACGGCAGGTTCACGCCGGGCACCCGCATCCCCGTCCTGCCGCCCGACCGGTTGGCCGCCGACCGGCCGGACTACGTCCTCGTCCTGCCGTGGAACCTGCGGGCCGAGCTGACCGAGCAGTTGTCCTTCGTCCACGAGTGGGGCGGCCGGCTGGTCTTCCCGATTCCGGAACTGAGCATTGTCGAGGTCGCGCGATGAAGGTCGTCCTGTTCTGCGGCGGTTACGGGATGCGGATGCGCAGCGGCGCCTCCGACGACGTGCCCAAGCCGATGGCGATGGTCGGGCCCAGACCGCTGATCTGGCACGTGATGCGCTACTACGCGCACTACGGGCACCGGGAGTTCATCCTGTGCCTGGGCTACGGCGCCCACCACATCAAGGAGTTCTTCCTCAGCTACGAGGAGACGGCGTCCAACGACTTCGTGCTGCGCGGCGGCCGGACCGAGCTGCTGTCCACCGACATCTCGGACTGGACGATCACGTTCGCGCAGACCGGCATCGAGTCGCCCATCGGGGAGCGGCTGCGGCGGGTGCGCCACCACCTGGACGGCGACGAGATGTTCCTCGCCAACTACGCGGACGTGCTGACCGACGCCCCGCTGCCGCAGATGGTCGAGCGCTTCGCCCGCCGCGACGCGGGGGCGTCGATGATGGTGGTGCCGCCGCAGTCGTCGTTCCACTGCGTGGAGCTCGGCGAGGACGGCCTGGTGGGCGGCATCACGGCGGTGAGCGAGCTGCCGCTGTGGGAGAACGGCGGCTACTTCGTGCTGCGCCAGGAGGTCTTCGACCACATCCCGGAGAACGGGGACCTGGTCGCCGACGGCTGCGCCCGGCTGGCCAAGCGGGGGCGGCTGGTGGCGCACCGGCACCGCGGTTTCTGGAAGCCGACCGACACCGTGAAGGAGCGGGCCGCCCTCGACGAGGCGTACGCCCGCGGCGAGCGGCCCTGGGCCGTGTGGGAGCACGCGGACGCCGGGGCGGGGGCCGGGGTGGGGACCGCGTGATCCGGCTCGGCCACGGACGTCTGGAGCGGGTCGTCGCGGTGGGCGCGCACTGCGACGACATCGCCATCGGCGCCGGGGGCACGCTCCTGACGATGTGCCTGGCCCGGCCGGGCCTGCGCGTGGACGCGCTGGTCCTCACCGGCGGTGGCGGCGAGCGCGAGCGCGAGGAGCGGGCCGCGCTCGGCGCCTTCTGCCCGGGGGCCGACCTGCGGCTGGACGTGCACAAGCTGCCGGACGGCCGGCTGCCCGCCCGCTGGGAGGAGGCCAAGGGCGCCGTCGAGGAACTGCGCGCGCGCACCGAGCCGGACCTGGTGCTCGCCCCGCGCGCCGACGACGCGCACCAGGACCACCGTGTCCTGGCGAAGCTGGTGCCGACGGCGTTCCGCGACCACCTCGTGCTCGGCTACGAGATCGCCAAGTGGGACGGGGACCTCGCCCGCCCCACCGCCTACCAGCCGCTGGCGGACGGCAGGGCCGAGCGGAAGGTCCGGCTGCTGCAGGAGCACTACCCCTCGCAGCGGCACCGGCCCTGGTACGACCGCGAGGCGTTCCTCGGGCTGGCCCGGATCCGCGGCATCGAATGCCACGCCCGCTACGCCGAGGCGTTCCACGTCACCAAACTCACTCTCGACCTGGGGGACTGAACCTTGCGCGTACTGCTGACCGGACACCAGGGCTACCTGGGCACCGTGATGGCCCCGGTCCTCGCGGCCGCCGGACACGAGGTCGTCGGCCTCGACGCCGGGCTGTTCGCCGACTGCGTCCTGGGCCCGCCGCCCGCGGACCCCGGGGGGCACCGCGTGGACCTGCGGGACGTCACGGCCGAGCACGTCGCCGGGGTGGACGCGGTGATCCACCTCGCGGCGCTGTCCAACGACCCGCTGGGATCGCTGGCGCCGGAGCTGACCTACGCCATCAACCACCACGCGTCCGTGCGGCTCGCGCGGCTGGCCCGGGACGTCGGCGCGCAGCGCTTCCTGTACGCCTCGACGTGCTCGGTCTACGGGGCCGCGGGCGGTGACGAACTCGTCGCCGAGGACGCCCCGTTGCGCCCGGTGACGCCGTACGCGGAGTCGAAGGTGCGGGTGGAGGACGACCTGCACGCGCTGTGCGACGGGGACTTCAGCCCGGTGTACCTGCGCAACGCGACCGCCTTCGGCCACTCCCCCCGGCTGCGCGCCGACATCGTGCTGAACAACCTGGTGGGGCACGCCGTGCTGTCCGGGGAGGTGCGGGTGCTCTCCGACGGCACGCCGTGGCGCCCGCTGGTGCACGCCGCGGACATCGCGCGGGCCTTCACGGCGGCGCTGGACGCGCCGCGCGAGGCGGTGCACGACCGGGCGTTCAACATCGGCGCCGAGTTCAACAACGTGACGGTCGCCGAGATCGCGGAGGAGGTCGCCGAGGCGGTGCCGGGGTCGAAGGTGGTCGTCACCGGGGAGACGGGGGCCGATCCGCGCTCCTACCGGGTGGACTTCTCCCGCTTCCGGGCCGCCGTGCCGGGTTTCGACTGCGCGTGGACGGTGCGGCGCGGCGCACGCGAACTCGCCGACGCCTACCGCGCGCACGGCCTGACCCAGGACGCCTTCGAGCGGCGTTTCACCCGGCTCGCGGTGCTGCGCGCGGCCTCCGGCGCGGGCACGGTCGACGGCACCCTGCGCAGGCGCGGATGACGACGCCCGGCGAGGAGATGCACGACCTGGTGCGGCGGTTGTACCCGCTGTGCCGGAGCATCACCGGCGACGGTGTGCGCGCCACGCTGGACATCGTCGGCGAGTTGATCCCGCTGACGGTGCACGAGGTGCCGACCGGGACGCAGGTGCTGGACTGGACGGTGCCCCAGGAGTGGAACATCCGCGACGCCTACGTCGCGGACTCCGCCGGCCGGCGGGTCGTCGACTTCGCCGCGTCCAGCCTGCATGTGCTCGGCTACAGCGTGCCGGTGTCGGCGACGCTGCCGCTGGCCGAGCTGCGGCCCCGTCTGCACACGCTGCCGGAGCATCCGTCCTGGGTGCCGTACCGCACCAGCTACTACCGGCCCGACTGGGGGTTCTGCCTGTCCCAGGACGCCCTGGACGCGCTGCCCGAGGGCGAGTACGAGGTGCGGATCGACTCCACGCTCGCCGACGGGCACCTCACCTACGCCGAGCACGTGGTGCCCGGCCGGACGGCCGACGAGGTGATCGTCTCCTGCCATGTCTGCCATCCGTCGCTGGCCAACGACAATCTGGCCGGCGTCGCGGTGGCGGCGTTCCTGGCGCGGGCGCTGGCGGCTCAACAGCCTTACCACACCTACCGGTTCATCTTCGCTCCCGGCACCATCGGGGCGATCACCTGGCTGGCCCGCAACGCGGAGCGGGTGAGCGGGGGGCCCGCGGCGGCGGGCGGTCCGGGGAAGGTCAGGCACGGTCTGGTGCTCGCCTGCGCCGGGGACCGGGGCCGGCTGACGTACAAGAAGAGCAGGCGGGGCGACGCCGAGATCGACCGGGTGATGCGGTATGTGCTGGCCGCCTCCGAACGGCCGCACCGGATCGACGAGTTCACGCCGTACGGCTACGACGAGCGGCAGTACTGCTCGCCCGGGTTCGACCTCGGCGTCGGCTCGCTCAGCCGCACCCCGTACGCGGCCTACCCGGAGTACCACACCTCGGCGGACGACCCGGACTTCGTCTCCCCCGAGGCGATGGAGGACACCCTCGCCGTCTGCCGGGAGGCGTTCCGCGTCCTGGACCGCAACCGGCGCTACGTCAATCTCAGCCCCCGCGGCGAACCGCAGCTGGGCCGGCGCGGGCTGTACGACGCGCTCGGCGGCCGCAGCGACACCCGGCAGGCGCAGCTGGCCATGCTGTGGGTGCTCAGCCTCTCCGACGGCGGGCACGCCCTGCTGGACGTGGCCGAGCGGTCCGGGCTGCCGTTCGACGCCGTCGCCGCCGCGGCCGACGCCCTGCACGGCGCCGGGCTGATCGGGGCGTGACACCGATGACCACCGAGAAGGAGCGGGCGACGGCGCCGGGCGGCTCCACCCGCCGCGCCTTCGTCGGGCGGCTGTCCTGGGGGCTGGCCGACCAGGCGGCCTCCAGCATCAGCAACTTCGCGGTGGGCATCTACGTGGCGCGCGAGCTCGGCGTGACCGCGTTCGGCGTGTTCAGCCTGGCCTGGGTGACGTACGGCGTGGTGCTCAGCGTCTCCCGGGGGCTGGCCACCGACCCGCTCGTGGTCCGCTTCAGCGGGGTGCCGGAGGCGGCCTGGCGGGCGGCGGTGACCCGGTCCGCGGGCACCGCGCTCGCGGTCGGCGCCGCCGTCGGCGCCGTCTGCCTGGTCGCCGGGCCGCTCGCCGGCGGCGACGTGGGCGCCGCGTTCGCCCGGCTCGGCCTCGTGCTGCCGGGGCTGCTGCTCCAGGACGCCTGGCGGTACGCGTTCTTCGCTGCCGGCGCCGGACGGAAGGCGTTCGTCAACGACGTCGTGTGGGGCCTCGCGCTGGTCCCGGCCATGGTGGTCGCGGCCCGGGTCGGCAGCGTGTCCTCCTTCGTGCTCGCCTGGGGCGCCTCCGCCGCGGTCGCCGCCCTGTACGGCTGCTTCCAGGCGGGCATCCGGCCCCGGGTGGGCGGGGCGCGCGCCTGGGTGCGCGAGCACCGCGACCTCGGCTGCCGGTACCTGGTCGAGAACACCTGTGTGAGCGGCGCGGCCCAGCTGCGGGCGTACGGGCTCGGTGTGATCGTCGGGGTCGGCGCGGTGGGGGTGGTCCGGGGCGCGGAACTGCTCCTCGGCCCGTTCCTCGCCGTGCTGATGGGCCTGTCGCTGGTCACCGTCGCGGAGTCCGCGCGGGTCCTGCGGCGGGCCCCGCACCGGCTGGGCGCGTTCTGTCTGCTGCTGAGCGGCGGGCAGGCCCTGGCCGCGCTGCTGTGGGGCGCGGCCCTGCTGCTGGTGCCGGGCCGGACGGGCGAGTTCGTGCTCGGCGGCGTGTGGCACGCGGCGGCACAGCTCATCGTCCCGGCCACCCTCGGTGTCGCGGGCTCCGGTCTGGGCACCGGCGCGGCGGCCGGGCTGCGCGCGCTCGGCGCGGCCCGGCGCAGTCTGCGCTGCCAGCTGTTCGCCTCCACCTGCTACGTCGGCGGCGGGCTCGGGGGTGCCGCCCTCGGCGGCACCGTGGGCTCCGCCTGGGGCGTCGCCGCCGCGACCCTCGCCGGCTCCGCCCTGTGGTGGCTCCAGCTGCGCGCCGCGCTGCGCGAGCACCGTCTCGAACCCCTCCCCGAAGTGAGGACACCATGACCGCCCAACCCCGGCTGAGCGTCGGACTGCCCGTCTACAACGGCGAGGAGTACCTGGCCGAATCGCTCGACGCCCTGCTCGGACAGACCTACGAGGACTTCGAGCTGGTCCTGTGCGACAACGACTCGGCGGACGGGACCGCGCAGATCTGCCGCAAGTACGCCGCGCAGGACTCGCGCATCCGCTACATCCGGCTGGCCCGGAACATCGGCGCCGCCCCGAACCACAACTACGTGTTCACGCAGTGCCGCGGCGAGCTGTTCAAGTGGGCCTCGCACGACGACCTGTACGCCCGTGACCTGCTGGCGCGCTGCGTCGAGGCGCTGGACGCGATGCCGGAGGTGATCCTCGCGCACTCCGGCCAGGCGGTCGTCGACGGCGACGGCCGGGTGAAGGTGCCCTACGCGTACGGGCTCGCCACCGACTCGCCGCGCGCGCCGGAGCGCTTCCGCAGTCTGCTGTTCGAGCCCGGCGGTGACGATTTCTACGGCGTGATGCGGGCCGACGTGCTGCGGCGGGTCAAGCCGCACGACAGCTACCACCACGCGGACCGCGCCTTCGTCGCCGAACTCACCCTGCACGGGCCGTTCCACCAGGTGCCGGAGCTGCTGTACTTCCGCCGCGACCACCCCACCCGGGCCGAGCGGGCGAACCCCTCCAGGCGCGCGCGGTGCGTCAATCTGGACCCGCGCCGGGCGGGCCCGCTGCATCCGACGCCCCGGCTGCTCGCCGAGTACGTGGCGGGTTTCGTCGCGGCGATCCGCCGGGCGCCGCTGTCCTCGGCCGACCGGCGCGCCTGCTACGGGCATCTGGCGGCGTGGCTGGCGAGCCGGGCCCGGCCGGGGGCGGGCGAGCGGGTCGAGGACCGGGCGCCGGTCGCCGAGGACGGGGCCGCGTTCTGCGTGGACGCCCTGGTGGCGGGCCGGGAGGGGAGGCGGGGATGACGTCCGCGCACCGGCCGCCGGTCCGGGTGGGGGTGTTCGGGCTGCTCGGCTCGGGCAACCTCGGCAACGACGGCTCGCTGGAGGCCGTACTGGAGTATCTGCGCGCCGCGCATCCGCAGGCGTCCGTGGACGCGCTGTGCGGCGGGCCCGAGGTCGTGGCGGCCCGGTACGGGATTCCCGCGCGGCGGCTGCACTGGTACCGCGGGGAGTACCGGACCGCGTCACGGGCGGGCGCGGTCGCGGGGAAGGCGCTGGGCAAGGCCGTCGACGTCGTCCGCACCGCCTCCTGGGTGCGCCGGCACGACGTGGTGATCGTGCCGGGCATGGGCGTCCTGGAGGCCACGCTGCCGCTGCGGCCGTGGGGCTTTCCCTACGCCCTGTTCCTGCTCTGCGCGGCGGGGCGGCTGTGCGGGACCCCGGTGGCGCTGGTCGGGGTCGGCGCGGGGGCGGTCCGCGCGCGGCCGACCCGGGCACTGGTGCGCTGGTCGGCACGGCTGGCCGCGTACCGCTCGTACCGGGACGCCCCGTCCCGTGACGCGCTGCGCGCGATGGGCGTGGACACGGCACGTGACGGGGTCCACCCGGACCTGGCGTTCGCCCTGCCGGCGGGCGGGCCCGTGCCGGTGACGCCGGGCCGGGTGTGCGTGGGCGTGATGGACTTCCACGGCGGCGACGACGACCGCCCGCGGGCCGGGGAGATCCACCGGCGCTATGTCGACGGGACGATCCGCTTCGTGCGGGCGCTGGCCGGGGACGGCAGGTCGGTGCGGCTGCTCACCGGCGACGACTGCGACGCGCGCGTGGTCGCCGAGATCCTCGACGCGGTGCGGTCGCCGCTGGTCACGGCGGCCGGGGCGGCCTCGCTCGCCGAGCTGACGAAGGAGGCTGCCGCCGCCGAGGCCGTGGTCGCCACCCGGTACCACAACCTGGTCTGCGCGCTGAAGGCCGGCACCCCGACGCTCGCCGTCAGCTACGCGGCCAAGAGCGACGCGCTCATGGCGCGGATGGGGCTGGCCGCCTTCTGCCATCCGGCCGCCGCGCTCGACGCCGACCGGCTGCTCGACCAGTTCCGGTCGCTGGAGAGCCGGTCCGCGCAGGTGCGGCGCACCCTCGCCGAACGGAACCTGCTCGTCGCCGGCCAGCTCCGGGACCAGTTCGCCGCCCTGAGCGCCGCCCTCTTCCCGGCGGCCGGACCGACACACGCCCATGCCACGCGGGAGGCCCCATGAAGGCGACCGAGGTGCCGGCGATCACCGGCGCCCACCTGTTCGAACCGACGCCGTACGCCGACGAACGCGGCTTCTTCTGCCGGACGTTCGACGCCGACGTGGTCCGCTCGGCGGGCATCGACCCGGACGCCTTCGTCCAGGACAGCGTGTCGCGCTCGGCGCGGGGCGTGGTGCGCGGACTGCACCTGCGGTCGGGGGCCGGGGAGGCCAAGCTGGTGCGGTGCTCGCACGGGCGGATCTTCGACGTCGTGGTCGATCTGCGGCCGGACTCGCCGACGTACCGCACCACGGCCGTCTTCGAGCTGTCCGGCGAGACGCAGGTGAGCCTGTACGTCCCGGCGGGCTGCGCGCACGGCTTCCAGGCGCTGACGGAGAGCGCCGACACCGCGTACCGGATCGACCGGGCGCACGATCCGGCCGAGGACGTGACGATCGCCTTCGACGATCCCGAACTGGCGATCCGCTGGCCGCTGCCGGCGAGGGCGATGTCCCCGCGGGACCGGGAGGCGCCGAGCCTCGCCGAGGTACTGAAGCACCGGGAAGGGTGAGGCGGGCGTGGCGACGGAAGAGTTCTCCCTCCCCCGCTCGCGGGCCGCGAACGAGCGGCTGCACGAGCTGGTGCCCGGCGGCGCGCACACCTACGCCAAGGGCGACGACCAGTACCCGCAGGACCTGGCGCCGGTCATCAGCCGCGGTCACGGCGCCCACGTGTGGGACGTCGACGGCAACCGGTACATCGAGTACGGCTCCGGGCTGCGGTCGGTCAGCCTCGGCCACGCCCACCCCCGTGTGACGGAGGCCGTGCGCCGTCAGCTCGACCGGGGCGGCAACTTCGTCCGGCCGTCGGTCGTGGAGATCGAGGCCGCCGAACGCTTCCTGGCGACGGTGCCGACCGCGCAGATGGTGAAGTTCGCGAAGAACGGCTCCGACGCCACCACCGCCGCGGTCCGCCTGGCGCGCGCGGCCACGGGACGTCAGCGGGTGGCGGTCTGCGCGGACCAGCCGTTCTTCTCCGTCGACGACTGGTTCATCGGCACCACGCCGATGCCGGCGGGCGTTCCGCCGGTCACCGGCGACCTCACCGTGACGTTCCCGTACGGGGATCTGGCCGCCGCGGCGGAGCTGCTCGGCTCCCTGGGGGACGAGATCGCCTGCCTGGTCCTGGAGCCCGCCACCCACACCGAGCCGCCGCCCGGGTATCTCGCGGGTCTGCGCGCCCTCGCGGACCGGCACGGCTGCGTCCTGGTCTTCGACGAGATGATCACCGGGTTCCGCTGGTCCGAGGCGGGCGCCCAGGGCCTGTACGGCGTGGTCCCCGACCTCTCCACGTTCGGCAAGGCGCTGGGCAACGGTTTCGCCGTGTCGGCGCTGGCCGGGCGCCGTGAGCTGATGGAGCGGGGCGGGCTGCGGCACCGCGGCGAGCGGGTGTTCCTGCTGTCGACCACGCACGGCGCGGAGACGCACGCGCTGGCCGCGGCGATGGCCGTGCAGGCGGTGTACGCGGAGGAAGGGGTCACCGCGCGGCTGCACGCGCTGGGCGACCGGCTGGCCGCCGGGGTCCGCGAGGCGGCGTCCGGCATGGGCGTGGGCGACCACGTCCTGGTCCGGGGCCGGTCCAGCAACCTGGTCTTCGTCACGCTCGACGAGCGGGGGCAGCCCTCGCAGCCGTACCGCACGCTGTTCCTGCGCAGGCTGCTGGCGGGCGGGGTGCTGGCGCCGTCGTTCGTGGTGAGCAGCGCGCTGAGCGAGGACGACGTCGACCGGACCGTCGCCGTGGTGGCCGAGGCGTGCGCGGTGTACCGCAAGGCGCTGGACGCCGGTGACCCGGCTCCCTGGACGGGGGGACGCGCGGTGCGGCCCGTCTTCCGCCGGCGGGCGTGAGGCGGGGTCAGCGGCGCCCGCGCCGGCGGGCGCCGGCGGCGCGGTCGACGAGCCGGGCGCCGGCCGGTGTCACGGCCAGCGCGGTGCACCAGCCGCCGAGGACGTCGGTCGGGTAGTGGGCGCCGAGGGCGACCTGCGCCCAGCCCATGGCGCCCCCGGCGGCGAGCGCCGCGCCGAGGACGCACGCCGTC
>NZ_AGBF01000173.1 GCF_000225525.1 Streptomyces zinciresistens K42
GCCCAACCGGTCCCGGCGGTGGCGGGACGGCCCAACCGGCCCCGGCGGTGGCGGGACGGCCCAACCGGCCCCGGCGGACGCGGGACGGCCCAACCGGCCCCGGCGGACGCGGGGCGAGCCAGTCCCCGGCAGGCCCCGCCTGCCCGCCCGGCCCAGCAGGGCGCGTGGGCGCGTCCGTCGGGGCGCGTCCGTCGGGGGCGGGTCCGTCGGGGCACACCTGTAAGGCGCGCCCGGTCCCCGTACGCCCGTCAGAGACGCGCCCCGCTCCCGCGCGCCCGTCCGCTCGCGCCCGGCCACGCTCAGAGTCTCTCGATGATCGTCACGTTCGCCTGGCCGCCGCCCTCGCACATCGTCTGGAGTCCGAACCGTCCCCCGCGGCGCTCCAGTTCGTGCAGCAGGGTCGTCATCAGCCGCACGCCGGTCGCCCCGAGCGGATGCCCGAGGGCGATGGCCCCGCCGTTGACGTTGACCTTGGCGGGGTCGGCGCCGGTCTCCTTCAGCCAGGCCAGGACGACCGGCGCGAACGCCTCGTTGATCTCGACCAGGTCGATGGCGTCGAGCGAGAGGCCGGTCTTCTTCAGGGCGTGGGCGGTGGCGGGTATGGGGGCGGTGAGCATGCGGACGGGGTCCTCGCCGCGCACCGAGAGGTGGTGCACCCGCGCCCGGGGCGTCAGCCCGTGCTCGCGCACCGCCCGCTCCGAGGCGAGCAGCATCGCCGCCGCCCCGTCGGACACCTGCGAGGAGCAGGCCGCGGTGACCGTGCCGCCGTCCAGGACCGGCTTGAGGGCGGCCATCTTCTCCAGGGAGGTGTCCCGGCGCGGGCCCTCGTCCACGGCGACCGGCCCGTAGGGCACGATCTCCCGCTCGAAGCGGCCCTCGTCGACGGCCCGCAGCGCCCTGCGGTGGGAGCGCAGCGCATACTCCTCCTGGTCCCGGCGGCCGATCCCCCACTTCGCGGCGATCATCTCCGCGCCGGCGAACTGGTTGACGGGCTTCTCGCCGTACCGGGCCCGCCAGCCCTCGCTGCCCGCGAACGGCCCGGCGGTGAGCCCGAGCGGCGCGGCGGCCTGCCGGGTGGCGAAGGCGATGGGGATCATCGACATGTTCTGCACCCCGCCGGCCACCACCAGGTCCTGGGTGCCGGAGAGCACGGCCTGCGCCGCGAAGTGCACGGCCTGCTGCGAGGACCCGCACTGCCGGTCCACGGTCACACCGGGCACCTCCTCGGGCAGTCCGGCCGCCAGCCATGAGGTCCGCGCGATGTCGCCGGCCTGCGGCCCGACCGCGTCCAGGCAGCCGAGGACGACGTCCTCGACGGCTGCCGGGTCGATGTCCGCGCGCTCCACGAGCGCCCGCAGCACATGGGCGCCCAGGTCGGCCGGGTGGACGGCGCCGAGCCCGCCTCCCCGCCGCCCCACGGGCGTCCGGACCGCTTCGACGATGTAGGCCTCGGCCATGGCAACTCCCTCATCCGTCAGGGCACGTCAACGGCTCTCTCGCGCAGGGCGATCCCGTCCAGCACCATCGACAGGTACTGCCGGGCGATCTCCTCGGGGCTGTGCTGTCCGCCGGGCCGGTACCAGGACGCGGCGACCCACACCGTGTCCCGGACGAACCGGTAGGTGAGCCGGACGTCGAGGTCGGCCCGGAACACCTCGGCCGCGACGCCGCGTTCCAGCGTCGCGAGCCACGCCTTCTCGAACCTGCGCTGCGAGTCGGCGAGGAACGCGAAGCGGTCCTGCGCGACGAGTCGGCGGTTCTCCTTCTGGTAGATGGCGACGGCGGCCCGGTGCCGGTCGATCTCCCGGAAGGACTCGGTGACCAGCGCCTCCAGCGTCCCGCGCGGGCCGAGTCCGGCCGCCAGGACGGCGTCGTAGCCGGCCCAGAGCTCGTCGAGGAAACCGCGCAGGATCTCCTCGAGCATCGACTCCTTCGAGTCGAAGTGGTAGTAGAGACTGCCCGCGAGCATCCCGGCGTGGTCGGCGATCTTGCGGACGGTGGTGGCGTTGTAGCCCTGCTCGGCGAAGACCTCGGCTGCGGTGTCGAGGAGTTCGCGGCGCCGCGCGGCTGCCGCGGTCACCTGGGGCTTCTTCTTGGTCGGCACCGGTCCATTGTCGTCCTCGCACGTCTCGCCGGTGCTGTGGCCGGGAGGGTTCCCGGTCCGCGACGTCCGGCACGGCACCTCGCGGCGTTGCCGCCTCGCCCGAGTACGTCCCGTACACGGGTGACGCTCCGCCTTGGACGCCGCGAGCCTGCGGCGCACCCTCCCGGCCACAGCACTAGGCGTGCTGGCTGCTGACGGCGACGATCTCGCCGGTCATGTACGAGGAGTAGTCCGACGCCAGGAACACGATCACGTTGGCGACCTCCCAGGGCTCGGCGTACCGTCCGAGGGCCTCGCGCGCGGTCAGTTCCCGGAGCAGGCCGGGGGTGGTGACCTTGGCCAGGTGCGGATGCACGGCGAGGCTCGGGGAGACCGCGTTGACCCGGACGCCGTACTCGGCCGCCTCCATGGCGGCGCAGCGGGTCAGCGCCATCACGCCGGCCTTGGCGGCGGCGTAGTGCGCCTGCCCGGCCTGGGCGCGCCAGCCCACCACGGAGGCGTTGTTGACGATCACTCCGGAGCCCGTGCCGCGCATCCGGCGCAGGGCGGCGCGGGTGCAGCGGAAGGTGCCGTTCAGCGTGACGTCGAGGACGGCGGACCACTGGGCGTCGGACATGTCGGCGAGGGGGGCGGTCCCGCCGAGCCCGGCGTTGTTGACGACCACGTCGAGCCGGCCGTGCTCCTGTTCGGCGGTGTCGAACAGGTCCTGGACCTGCGCCTCGTCGGTGACGTCGCACACGGCGGCGCTCACCCGCCCCGTGAACTCCCGTGCCAGTGCGGCCTCGTGCTCCTTCAGGCGCCGGGCGTGGGCGTCGCTGATCAGCACGCGGGCGCCCTCTTCGAGGAAGCGGCGCGCGCACGCTCCGCCGATGCCCGTGCCGGCGGCGGCGGTGACGACGGCCGTGCGCCCGCGGAGCAGCCCGTGCCCGGGAACGTACGCCGGCACCTCGACGTGTGTCATGGCAGCACGCTAACCTACCAAACACTTGTTAGGGAAGAAGTGACCGGAGAAGAGCCGCCGGAGAACGACGGCCGGGGCAGGGCGTCCCGGGGCAGGGCGTCCCGGGGCAGGGCGCCCTGGGCGGTGCCGGGGAGCAGCAAGCAAGGGGAGCAAGGGAGCGCGACCGTGGACCTCACCCACACCGCCGCCGACGAGGCGTTCCGCGCCGAGGCCCGCGCCTGGCTGCGCGCGCGTGTGCCGCGGGATCCGCTGCCCTCCCTGGAGACCGGGGAGGGCTTCGCCGCGCACCGGCGCTGGGAGGCGGAGCTGGCCGGGGCGCGCTGGTCGGCCGTCCACTGGCCCGAGGAGTACGGCGGCCGGGGCGCGTCCCTGGTGCGCTGGCTGCTGTTCGAGGAGGAGTACTGGGCGGCGGGCGCGCCCGGCCGCGTCAACCAGAACGGCATCAGCCTGCTGGCCCCGACCCTCTTCGACCACGGCACCGCACACCAGCGCGCGCGGGTGCTGCCGTCGATGGCCACCGGCGAGGTCGTCTGGGCGCAGGCGTGGTCGGAGCCGGAGGCGGGCTCGGACCTGGCCGCCCTGCGCGCGCGGGCGGTGCGCGCGGACGGCGGCTGGCTGCTGTCCGGCCACAAGACGTGGTCGTCGCGGGCGGCCTTCGCGGACCGCGCGTTCGGGCTGTTCCGCACCGGCCCGGACACGGACCGGCCCCACGAAGGGCTGACGTATCTGATGTTCGACCTGCGGGCGCCCGGTGTCACGGTCCGCCCGATCGCCCGGCTCGACGGCCTGCCGGCCTTCGCCGAACTGTTCCTGGACGAGGTGTTCGTGCCGGACGAGGACGTGATCGGGGAGTGCGGCCAGGGCTGGCGGATCGCGATGTCGACGGCGGGCAACGAACGCGGGCTGATGCTGCGCTCCCCCGGCCGCTTCCTCGCGGGCGCGGAGCGGCTGCACCGGCTGTGGCGGGAGCGGGGCCGCCCCCGCGCCGCCCGGGACGGGGTGGCCGACGCGCTGATCGGCGCGCGCGCCTACCAGTTGTTCACCTACGCCGCGGCGGCCCGTGTCCTGGACGGCGAGCGGCTCGGCCCGGAGTCCAGCCTGAACAAGGTGTTCTGGTCGGAGTACGACGTCGCCCTGCACGAGACGGCCCTGGACGTGCTGGGCGCGGACGGCGAGGCGGCCGACACGGACTGGGCCGAGCGCTATGTCTTCTCCCTGGCCGGCCCCCTCTACGCCGGGACGAACGAGATCCAGCGCGACATCATCGCCGAGCGCCTGCTGGGCCTGCCGAGGGGGCGGCGCTGATGCGGTTCCTCCTCGACGCCGAGCAGCGCGCCTTCGCCGCCTCGCTGGACGCGATGCTCACGGCCGCGGACACCCCGTCGGTGGCCCGGGAGTGGGGCCGGGGCGAGCGTACGCGCGGGTGTGCCCTGTGGTCCCGGCTGGCCGGGGCGGGCGTGTTCGCGCTGGCGGTGCCCGAGAAGCACGGGGGGCTCGGCCCGCGGCCGGTGGAACTCGTCGCGGCCTTCGTGGAGTTGGGCCGGCACGCGGTGCCGGGGCCGCTGGCGGAGACGGTCGCCGCGGCCGTGCTGCTCGCCGACCTGCCCGAGCCGGGCCCGGCCGAACGGCTGCTGCCCGCGCTGGCCTCGGGTGCGGCGATGGCGTCGGTGGCGTGGCGGGGCGGGTTCGCGCCGGACGGCGACGCCGCCACCGTGCGCCTCGCCCTCGGGCCGGACGGCCTGCGGCTGTCTCCCGGTCCCGGCCGGGTGCGCCCCTCCCTGGACCCGGCCCGCAGGCTCGCCGCCCTGGAGCCCGGCGGCGCGCTGCTGTGCGCCGACCCGCCCACCGCGCGGGCCCTCGGCCACGCCCGGCTCGTCACCGCCGCGCAGGCGCTCGGCGTGGGGCAGGCCCTCCTGGCGCGGACCGTGGCCCATGTCGGGCGGCGCACCCAGTTCGGCGTGCCCGTGGGTTCCTTCCAGGCCGTCAAGCACCGGCTGGCCGACGCGCGGATCGCCCTGGAGTTCGCCCGGCCGCTGGTCCTGGGCGCCGCGCTGACCCTGGACCGCCGCGACGTCGCCGCCGCGAAGGTCGCCGCCTGCGAGGCCGCGTACGGCACCGCCCGCGCCGCGCTCCAGCTGCACGGCGCGATCGGCTACACCGCGGAGGACGACCTGTCGCTGTGGCTGACCAAGGCGCGCGCCCTGCTGAACGCCTGGGGCGCCCCGGCGCAGTGCCGCGCCGAGGTCCTGCTCGGCGCGGGTGACCGCCGGTGAGTTCCGGCGCTCCTCCCGGGCCGGCGTCACGATCCGGGCCCGCGTCACGATCCGGGCCCGCGGCCCGCTCGGCGCCCGCGGCCCGCTCGGCGCCCGCGCGAGCCGGTGCGGTGTGCGCGGTGGCGTTCTCGGGCGGGCGGCACGATGCCCCGGGCCCGCGCCGCCGCCAGCCGGCCGCAGACCGCGGCCCGCGCCCCGTCGAGCCGGTGCTTGCGCTGCGAGACGCCGGCGCTCTTGTGGAGGTCGACCAGCGCGGGCGCGCGCTCGCGCACCGTGTCGGGACCGATCGGCGGCATCCGGTGTCCCCCTCGCACGTCGCCCCGGGCAGCCGAGGAGTCGGCACCCCGCGAGGGCGCGCCGGGGAAAGACGGCGGCGCCTGCCCGGTCGTCCGGTCGGGGACAGGGGGCAGGCGCCGCCGGTGTTCCGTACGCCGTTGTACGGGACGCGCGGTGATCAGACCGTCAGGGAGCGGTCCGTCGGGCGGATGGGGGCCGGCAGGTCGCTGGCGCCGGTCAGGAAGCGGTCGCAGCCGTGGGCGGCCGAGCGGCCCTCCGCGATGGCCCACACGATGAGCGACTGGCCGCGGCCGGCGTCACCGGCGACGAACACGCCGGGCACGTTGGTCGCGAAGTCCGCGTCACGGGCGATGTTGCCGCGCTCGTCGAGCTCCAGTCCGAACTGCTCGACCAGGCCGTTGTCCCGGTCGGTGCCGGTGAAGCCCATGGCGAGGGTGACCAGCTGGGCGGGGATCTTGCGCTCGCTGCCCGGCTTCTGGGTGAGCCTGCCGTCGGCGAACTCGACCTCGGCCAGGTGCAGCCACTGGACGTTGCCGTCCTCGTCGCCCTCGAAGTGGGTGGTGGAGACGGAGTAGACCCGCTCGCCGCCCTCCTCGTGCGCGGAGGTCACCTTGTAGAGCATGGGGAAGGTCGGCCACGGCTGGTGCTCGGCGCGGTCCTCGCCCGGCCGGGGCATGATCTCCAGCTGGGTGACGGAGGCGGCGCCCTGGCGGTGGGCGGTGCCCACGCAGTCGGCGCCGGTGTCGCCGCCGCCGATGACGACGACGTGCTTGCCCTCGGCCGAGATCGGCGGGCTGACGAAGTCGCCCTCCTGGACCTTGTTGGCCAGCGGCAGGTACTCCATCGCCTGGTGGATGCCGGTGAGTTCGCGGCCGGGGACCGGCAGGTCGCGGGCGGTGGTGGCACCGGCGGCGATGACGACGGCGTCGTAGCGCTTCTTCAGGTCGGTCGCCTTGAGGTCGCGGCCGATCTCGATGCCGGTACGGAAGCGGGTGCCCTCCGCGCGCATCTGCTCGATACGGCGGTTGATGTGCCGCTTCTCCATCTTGAACTCGGGGATGCCGTAGCGCAGCAGGCCGCCGACGCGGTCGGCGCGCTCGTAGACGGCGACCGTGTGGCCCGCCCGGGTCAGCTGCTGGGCGGCGGCCAGGCCCGCCGGGCCCGAGCCGATGACCGCGACCGTCTTGCCGGACAGGCGCTCGGGCGCCTGCGGGGCGACGTCCCCGGTCTCCCACGCCTTGTCGATGATCGAGACCTCGACGTTCTTGATGGTGACCGGCGGCTGGTTGATGCCGAGCACGCACGCCGACTCGCAGGGCGCGGGGCACAGGCGGCCGGTGAACTCCGGGAAGTTGTTGGTCGCGTGCAGGCGCTCGGAGGCGGCCGCCCAGTCCTCGCGGTAGGCGTAGTCGTTCCACTCGGGGATGAGGTTCCCGAGGGGACAGCCGTTGTGGCAGAAGGGGATGCCGCAGTCCATGCAGCGGCTGGCCTGCTTGCTGATGATCGGCAGCAGGGAGCCGGGGACGTAGACCTCGTTCCAGTCCTTCAGGCGCACATCGACCGGGCGGGACCGGGCGACCTCGCGGCCGTGGTGCAGAAAGCCCTTGGGATCAGCCATTGGTCGCCGCCTCCATCATCTTCTCGGTGATCTCGGTCTCGGAGAGACCGGCTCGCTCGGCGGCGTCCTTGGCGGCGAGCACTGCCTTGTAGGTGCTGGGGATGATCTTGCTGAAGCGCTCCACCGCGGTGTCCCACTCGGCGAGCAGCTTCCCGGCGACCGTGGAGCCCGTCTCCTCCTGGTGGCGGCGCACGGTGTCGTGCAGCCACTGCTTGTCGGCCGCGTCCAGGGCCTCGACGGCGTCCACGTTGCCGGCGTTGACGTTGTCGCGGTCGAGGTCGACGACGTAGGCGACACCGCCGGACATGCCGGCCGCGAAGTTGCGGCCGGTCTCGCCGAGGACCACGGCGTGGCCGCCGGTCATGTACTCGCAGCCGTGGTCGCCCACTCCTTCGGAGACGACGAGCGCGCCGGAGTTGCGCACGCAGAACCGCTCGCCGGTGCGGCCGCGCAGGAACAGCTCGCCGCCGGTCGCGCCGTAGGCGATGGTGTTGCCCGCGATCGTGGAGTACTCGGCGAGGTGGTCGGCGCCGCGGTCCGGGCGGACGACGACACGGCCGCCGGACAGGCCCTTGCCGACGTAGTCGTTGGCGTCGCCCTCCAGGCGCAGGGTGATGCCGCGCGGGAGGAAGGCGCCGAAGGACTGGCCGGCCGAGCCGGTGAAGGTGATGTCGACGGTGTCGTCGGGCAGGCCGGCGCCGCCGAACTTCTTGGTCACCTCGTGGCCGAGCATGGTGCCGACCGTGCGGTTGATGTTGCGCACCTTGACCTGGGCGCGCACGGGCTGCGCGTCGGTCGCGGAGTCCGCGGCGAGCGCGTCGGCGGCGAGCTTGATCAGCTCGTTGTCGAGCGCCTTCTCCAGGCCGTGGTCCTGCTCGGTCAGCTGGTGGCGCACGGCCCCCTCGGGCAGCTCGGGCACGTGGAACAGCGGCTCCAGGTCCAGGCCCTGGGCCTTCCAGTGGTCGACCGCGCGGGTCACGTCGAGGGCCTCGGCGTGGCCGACGGCCTCCTTGATGGAGCGGAAGCCCAGCTCGGCGAGGAGTTCGCGGACCTCTTCGGCGATGAAGCGGAAGAAGTTCACGACGTACTCGGCCTTGCCGGAGAACCGGTCCCGCAGGACCGGGTTCTGGGTGGCGATGCCCACCGGGCAGGTGTCCAGGTGGCAGACGCGCATCATGACGCAGCCGGAGACGACGAGCGGCGCGGTGGCGAAACCGAACTCCTCGGCGCCGAGCAGCGCGGCGATGACGACGTCGCGCCCGGTCTTCAGCTGGCCGTCGGTCTGTACGACGATACGGTCGCGCAGGCCGTTGAGCAGCAGGGTCTGCTGGGTCTCGGCGAGGCCGAGCTCCCAGGGGCCGCCCGCGTGCTTGAGCGAGGTGAGCGGGGAGGCGCCGGTGCCGCCGTCGTGGCCGGAGATGAGCACGACGTCCGCGTGCGCCTTGGACACGCCCGCGGCGACCGTGCCGACGCCGACCTCGGAGACCAGCTTGACGTGGATGCGGGCCTGCGGGTTCGCGTTCTTCAGGTCGTGGATCAGCTGGGCCAGATCCTCGATGGAGTAGATGTCGTGGTGCGGCGGCGGGGAGATCAGGCCCACGCCCGGCGTCGAGTGACGCGTCTTCGCGACCCACGGGTAGACCTTGTGGCCGGGCAGCTGGCCGCCCTCGCCGGGCTTGGCGCCCTGGGCCATCTTGATCTGGATGTCGTCGGCGTTGACCAGGTACTCCGAGGTCACACCGAAGCGGCCGGAGGCGACCTGCTTGATCGACGAGCGGCGCGCGGGGTCGTACAGCCGGTCCGGGTCCTCGCCGCCCTCACCGGTGTTGGACTTGCCGCCCAGCTGGTTCATGGCGATGGCGAGGGTCTCGTGCGCCTCCTTGGAGATGGAGCCGTACGACATGGCGCCGGTGGAGAAGCGCTTGACGATCTCGCTCACCGGCTCGACCTCGTCCACGGGGATCGGCTGCCGGCCGGAGGTGAAGCCGAACAGGCCGCGCAGCGTCATCAGGCGCTCGGACTGCTCGTTCACCCGGTCCGTGTACTTCTTGAAGATGTCGTAGCGGCCGGTGCGCGTGGAGTGCTGGAGGCGGAAGACGGTGTCCGGGTCGAACAGGTGCGGCTCGCCCTCGCGGCGCCACTGGTACTCGCCGCCGATCTCCAGCGCGCGGTGCGCCGGGGCGATGCCGGAGGCGGGGTACGCCTTGGCGTGGCGGGCGGCGACCTCCTGGGCGACGACGTCGACGCCGATGCCGCCGATCTTGGAGGTGGTGCCGTTGAAGTACTTCTCGACGAAGGCCGCTTCGAGGCCGACGGCCTCGAAGACCTGGGCGCCGCGGTAGGAGGCGACGGTCGAGATGCCCATCTTGGACATGACCTTCAGGACGCCCTTGCCGAGGGCGTGGATGAGGTTGCGGATCGCCCGCTCGGCCTCGACGCCGGGCAGGAAGGTGCCCGCGCGGACCAGGTCCTCGACGGACTCCATCGCCAGGTACGGGTTGACGGCGGCGGCGCCGTAGCCGATGAGCAGCGCGACGTGGTGGACCTCGCGGACGTCGCCGGCCTCGACCAGCAGCCCCACGTGGGTGCGCTGCTTGGTGCGGATGAGGTGGTGGTGGACGGCCGCGGTGAGCAGCAGCGAGGGGATCGGCGCGTGCTCGGCGTCGGAGTGGCGGTCGGACAGGACGATCAGCCGGGCGCCGTTGCCGATGGCGGCGTCGGCCTCGGCGCAGATCTCCTCGATGCGCGCGGCGAGGGAGTCGCCGCCGCCGTGCACCCGGTACAGGCCGGACAGGGTGGCGGCCTTGAAGCCGGGCATGTCGCCGTCGGCGTTGATGTGGATGAGCTTGGCCAGCTCGTCGTTGTCGATCACCGGGAAGGGCAGGGTGACGCTGCGGCAGGACGCGGCGGTCGGGTCGAGCAGGTTGCCGGCCGGGCCCAGGGAGGAGCGCAGCGAGGTGACGAGCTCTTCCCGGATGGCGTCCAGCGGCGGGTTGGTGACCTGCGCGAACAGCTGGGTGAAGTAGTCGAAGAGCAGGCGCGGGCGCTCGCTGAGGGCGGCGATGGGCGAGTCGGTGCCCATGGAGCCGATCGGCTCGGCGCCGGCCTTGGCCATCGGTGCGAGGAGGATGCGCAGCTCTTCCTCGGTGTAGCCGAAGGTCTGCTGGCGGCGGGTGACCGAGGCGTGGGTGTGCACGATGTGCTCGCGCTCGGGCAGGTCCGACAGCTCGATCTCGCCGGCTTCCAGCCACTCGGCGTACGGCTGCTGGGCGGCGAGGCCGGCCTTGATCTCGTCGTCCTCGATGATGCGGTGCTCGGCGGTGTCGACGAGGAACATCCGGCCGGGCTGGAGGCGGCCCTTGCGGACGACCCTGGCGGGGTCGATGTCGAGGACGCCGACCTCGGAGCCGAGGACGACGAGTCCGTCGTCGGTGACCCAGTAGCGGCCGGGGCGCAGGCCGTTGCGGTCGAGGACGGCGCCGACCTGGGTGCCGTCGGTGAAGGTGACACAGGCGGGGCCGTCCCAGGGCTCCATCATCGTGGAGTGGTACTGGTAGAAGGCGCGCCGGTCCGGGTCCATGGAGTCGTGGTTCTCCCACGCCTCCGGAATCATCATCAGCACGGAGTGGGGCAGCGAACGGCCGCCCAGGTGGAGCAGTTCCAGCACCTCGTCGAAGGACGCCGAGTCGGAGGCGTCGGGGGTGCAGACGGGGAAGACGCGCTCCAGGGCCCGGTCGTCGGCGCCGAACAGGTCGGAGACCAGCTGCGACTCACGGGCCCGCATCCAGTTGCGGTTGCCGCGGACGGTGTTGATCTCGCCGTTGTGGGCGACGAACCGGTAGGGGTGGGCCAGCGGCCACGACGGGAAGGTGTTCGTGGAGAAGCGCGAGTGGACGAGGGCGACGGCCGAGGCGAAGCGGCGGTCGGACAGGTCCGGGAAGAAGGGCTCCAGCTGGCCGGTGGTCAGCATGCCCTTGTGCACGATGGTGCGGGCCGACAGCGACGGGAAGTAGACACCGGCCTCGCGCTCGGCGCGCTTGCGCAGCACGAAGGACTTGCGGTCCAGGGCGATGCCCGTGGACACGCCGTCCTCGACGAAGATCTGGCGGAAGGCGGGCATCGTCGAGCGGGCGGTGGCGCCGAGCAGCTCGGGCGCGACGGGGACCTCGCGCCAGCCGAGGACGGTGAGGCCCTCCTCGGCGGCGATCGTCTCGATCCGCGAGACGGCGTCCTGGGTGCCGTCCACCGGCAGGAAGGCGATGCCGACGGCGTAGGCACCGGCCTCGGGCAGCTCGAATCCGGCCACCTCGCGGAAGAAGGCGTCGGGCACCTGGGAGAGGATGCCGGCGCCGTCGCCCGAGTCGGGCTCGGAGCCGGTGGCGCCGCGGTGTTCGAGGTTGCGCAGAACGGTCAGCGCCTGCTCGACCAGCGTGTGGCTCGCCTCACCGGTGAGGGTGGCCACGAAGCCGACGCCGCAGGCGTCGTGCTCGTCGCGGGGGTCGTACATACCCTGCGCGGCAGGGCGAGCATCCATGAAGGACCAGTTCTGGCCGTTCGCGGAGTGCTGGGACGGCTGGCGCGGCGTACGCATCGGCTCTCCCGTCGTCGTCATCTGGCATGTGCAAGTGCCGAGGGACGACGTTGGCCCTCTGCGTGAGTGCAAAATTTCGTGCAGGTTACATGATGGGGCGGTTCTCGGAAAGCGGGATATTCCGTTCCAGCATGTGGACGCCGCGGTCGCGGCGGGGGTACCGCGCACGGCGGTGGAAGGTAGGGGGCCGCGGGAGCGAGATCGATCAGACCGGTGTCCGTCGGCCCGGGGCGAGGAGGGGTGTCGTCCCGCCTCGCGAGTGCTCCGCAGGCGTCATTGCCCACAGCGCTTACGGCTCATGCCCGGTGGTCACACATCCGAAACCAGCGGGTAACGGCTACCTATGCGTCCCGACGCATAGTCCAGCGGCCAGGTCATCCTACGGCCGTTCCGAACAGAGTGCCCAGGGCGTACGTCACACCGGCCGCGGCGCCACCGAGGGCGAGCTGCCGCAGTCCGCTGTACCACCAGGTCCGCGCGGTCACCCTGGCCACGACAGCACCGCACAGGAACAGGCCGAGGAAGGCCAGCAGCAGGGCCGGCCACAGCGCCGTCGCGCCGAGCAGGTACGGCAGGACGGGCAGCAGGGCGCCCAGCGCGAACGAACCGAACGACGACACGGCCGCGACCAGGGGCGAGGGCAGGTCGCCGGGGTCGACGCCGAGCTCCTCGCGGGCGTGGATCTCCAGGGCCAGCTCCGGATCGCGGGAGAGCTGGCCGGCGACGGCCCGCGCCAGGTCGCGATCGACGCCCCGGGCCTCGTAGAGCGCCGCGAGTTCGGCCTCCTCGTCCTCGGGGTGCCTGCGCAGCTGGCGCCGCTCGACGTCGAGCTCGGCCTCGACCATCTCGCGCTGCGAGGCGACGGAGGTGTACTCGCCCGCCGCCATGGAGAAGGCGCCCGCCGCGAGCCCCGCGAGCCCGCTCAGGACGAGGGTGCGGTGGCCGGCGTCGCCGCCCGCGACTCCGGTCATCAGCGCGAGGTTGGAGACCAGGCCGTCCATCGCGCCGAACACGGCGGGGCGCAGCCAGCCGCCGGTCACGTCCCGGTGCGTGTGGTTGTCGCGGTGCGCCTCGTGCAGCGCGGCCTCGGTCTCGATGATCGCCATCAGGCATCCCCCAGAAGCTGGACACGGTTGTCTTTAGACACATTCTATTCTTCGACAACTCATAACCTACGCCGGGAGATTCCCCTTCGCCAGCAAGGAAAGGCTGCGCTTACCTGCGGTTTTGTCGAGATCGCTCATACGTGCCGAGTGCCGCACAAATGTCGACCGGGTGACAGTGGGGCTTTCGAGGCTCAGGTCAACCGCCGACGGTGGGACACATCCGCAAAGGGCTCCGCGCCCTGGGCGGAGCCCCCCGAGGAGAGGCCGCGCATGCCATCGATCGCCTGCACCGAACCGGTCCCGGCCCCCGGGGACGCCGTCGGACCACGGGACCGGGCGCGCGGCGCGCTGCTGGGCCTGGCGGTCGGCGACGCGCTGGGCGCCCCCGCGGAGAACATGAAGCCCTCCGAGATCCGCGCGCGCTGGGGCCGTATCACCGGTTTCGTCAGCGACAACCCCTGCGGCACCGACGACACCGAGTACGCGATCTTCTCGGGCCTGCTGCTGGCCCGGCACGGCTCCGCGCTCACCCCGGCGCATGCGGAGGGGGCCTGGCACCAGTGGATCGCCGACCGGGCCGAGGGCCCGTTCCGGGGCGCCGGGTTCAGCGAGCGCGGCACCCTGGAGAACCTCCGCCGGGGTCTCGCGGCCCCGATCTCCGCACAGCACCGCCACGCCTGGAGCGACGGACTCGCCATGCGGGCGGCCCCGTTCGGCGTGTTCGCGGCGGGCCGCCCCGCCGAGGCCGCCCGGCTGGTCGCGATCGACGGCTCGGTGAGCCACGACGGCGAGGGCATCCACGGCGGCCGGGCGGTGGCGGCGGGCGTGGCGGCGGCGATGGCGGGGGCGCCCACGACGGCCGTGGTCGCCGCGGCGCTCGCGGTCGTGCCGGACGACTCCTGGACGGCCCGCTCCCTGCGCCGCGCCGTGACGGCCGCCCCCCTCGGCGAACGGGCGGTCCGCTCGGCCGTCGTCATCGGCGGCTACCCCTGGACCGACCTCGCCCCCGAGGCGGTGGCGCTGGCCTTCGGGGCGTACGCGGCGGCCGACGGCGCCTTCGTGCAGGCGGTGCTGACGGCCGTGAACATGGGCCGCGACGCGGACACCACGGCGGCCGTGGCGGGGGCGCTGGCGGGCGCGACCCAAGGCGAGTCGGCGATCCCGGCGCACTGGGCGGCGGCGATCGGCCCCGCGCGCGGCAGCTGCCTGCCGTCCATGCGCGGGCACCACGTCCTGGACGTGGCGGAACTGCTCGTGCCGGGCGAGGACAGGAAGTGGGTGACGGCGGGCCCCTCGGCCGCGCCCGCGCCCCCGGCCGAGGGAGCCCCCCGATGACCCCGCCCGTGCCCTGCCCCTGGGACCAGCCCCACCCGCCGGCCCCGCCAGCCCCGCCGGCCCCCGCCGGCGACTCCCTCTCACCTCCGTCCGGCGATCCGGGTACCTCCGCCGCCCCCGCGCCACCGCCCCCTCCCGGAGCCGCCCGCCCGCACCCGCCGCCCGGCGCCGAACCCGTCCTGCTCGCCCGCTCCCCCGCCCCGGTCCCCGCCGGCGCCGCCCTCCTGACCCGGCCGCCGTACGTCCCCGGCGACCCCGCGCCGTACGTCCCCGGCGACC
>NZ_AGBF01000172.1 GCF_000225525.1 Streptomyces zinciresistens K42
CGGGCGGGCCGCGCGGCCGGGCAGCGCGGCCGGCGGCTCTGGTACGCGGCCCAGTCGCGGCGTCCGCTCGATCCGCGGCTCGCCGTCTACTCGGCGTTCTCGCACCGCGGTGTGCTGGGCGATCCGGCTGCGGTGTTCGCCAAGGCCCGTGAGATCGCCCCGCAGTTGGAGGGCGTCTGGGTGGTGCGGGAGGACGCGGTGGAGGGGCTGCCGCCGGGGACGGACTTCGTGACGCCTGGCTCGCGGCGCTACCACGAGGTCATGGCGCGGGCGACGTACTGGGTGAACAACGTCAACTGGCCCGGCACGCTGGCCAAGCGGCCGGGCAGCGTCCACATCCACACCCATCAGGGCACCCCGCTCAAGTACATGGCCGCCGATCTGCTGGCGAAGCCCGGGGCCCGGCACGGGTTCGACGTGCCGAAGATGCTGTGGCGGGCGGACCGCTGGGACTACAGCCTGGTGGCCAACCGGCACTCGGAGCTGGTGTGGGAGCGGGCGTACCCGTGCCACTTCGCCTCGGTGCGCACCGGCAGCCCGCGCAACGACGTGCTGGTCGGCGCCGGTCCCCGGGAGACGGAGGCGGCGCGGGCCCGGCTCGGGGTGCCGGCCGGGCGCGCGGTGGTGCTGTACGCGCCGACCCGGCGGGAGTACCGGCGGGGCGGCCATGTGGACCGGATCGACCTGGCGCGCTTCGCCCGCGACCTCGGCCCGGACCACACGCTGGTGGTGCGGCTGCACCCGTCGCTGGCCAAGGGCACGGCCCGGGGCATGGGCCTGGCCGATCTGCACCGCCGGGGCCTGCTCGTGGACGCGACGGACGTGCCGCACGTCGAGGACGTGCTGCTGGCCGCCGACGTCCTCGTGACGGACTACTCCGCGCTGATGTTCGACTACGCGCTTCTGGACCGGCCGATCGTGATCCACGCCGACGACTGGGCGGCGTACACCGCGAGCCGCGGTGCCTACTTCGACATCACGGCGCAGGCGCCGGGGCATGTCACGCGCGCGTACGGGGAGTTGGCGGCGCTGTTCACGTCGGGGGCCTGGCGGGACGGGGAGTCGGCGCGGCTGCGGCAGGGGTTCCGCGAGCGGTTCTGCGAGTTCGACGACGGGCGGGCCGCCGAGCGGGTGGTGCGCACGCTGATGCTGGGCGAGCGGATGCCGGAGCGCGGGTCCGGGGCGCAGCGCGTGCCCGGTCCGGCGGGCGCGCCTGCGCTGCTGGACGCCCGCTGAGCGCGGCGCGGACACGGATGGGCTCATCCGATGCGGTGAGATGAGGCAAGGCCGTGGATGCCTCCGGGAACACTCGCCAAATGCCTCGAACCCCCAGCACCTCCACGCTCGGAGCCGCGGGCGCCGACGTCGGTTCCCCCGTCCGGCGGGCCGTGCGCGGCGCGAGCGCCCTGCGCGGCGGCCGCGGCCCGCGTCCGACGCCGTACCAGGTCTTCGGTCTCGCGTTCTTCCTGGTGATGCTGCTGGCGTACTGGGCCGTGCCGCTGTGCTGCGACGCGGGCCAGCACGCGGCGGTGGTGGAGCGGCTGAAGGCGGATCTGCTGCACCCGCGCCATCCGATGGCGGACCTGCCGGGCGCGGGCAGCCCCTACTACTCGCCGTACGCGGTGGCGCAGGGCGCGTTCGCGCTGCTGACGGGGCTGGGCGGCTGGGAGGTCGTGCGGCTCGCGGGTGTGCTGAACCTGGCCGTCCTGCTGACCGGTATCGGCCGGCTGGTACGGGTGCTCACCCCGAGGCCGTGGGCGCCGGTGCTCGCGCTGGGCGCGATGACGCTGCTGTGGGGGACCGAGCGGGCCTGGTGGAGCGGGTATCTGAACCTGATGTCGATGACGGGCAACCTCGGCTACCCGTCGGCGTTCGCGATCGGGCTCACCTTCTGGGCCTGGGCGTGGACGGGGTCGCGGGCCAGGGGTCCGGCGCGGGGGCCGGTCCGCTACGTCGGCCCGAGCGGGCAGCCGGGGTTCGCCGGGTACGCCGGGCTGGGCGCGCTGTACGGGCTGATCCTGCTGATCCACCCGATCACCGCGGTGGCGGCGGCGCTGGGCGCGGTGGCCTTCGTCGTCGGCTCGCAGCGGCACTGGAGCGCGGCGGTGGCCGCGCGGTGGGCGGTGGCGGGGGCCACGGCCCTGGTGCTCGCCGGGGCCTGGCCGTACTTCGACGTGTTCGCGCTGGCCGGCGACGGCAGCGTGGACGCGATGCACCGGCGGCTGTACGAGCGGCTGCCGGGGCAGTTCTGGCTGGCGCTGCTGGGCCTGCCGGCACTGTGGCTGCGGTGGCGCAGGGCGTCCTGGCGCGATCCGCTGGTGCTGCTGTTCGCCCTGGACTGCCTGCTGGTGGCGTACGGCTGGGTGAGCGGCCGCTACACCTACGGCAGGATTCTCGGGCTCACCCTGGTGCC
Source organism: Streptomyces zinciresistens K42 (assembly GCF_000225525.1). GTDB lineage: Bacteria > Actinomycetota > Actinomycetes > Streptomycetales > Streptomycetaceae > Streptomyces > Streptomyces zinciresistens. The sequence goes on from NZ_AGBF01000172.1 coordinate 2,414, forward strand.
GCCGCAGTTCGCGCTGGCGGTGGAGCTGGCGGCGCCCCGGCCGTGGCACCTGGCGTGCCGGGCGCTGGGGTGGGCCGCGGCGGTCGGGGCGTGCGTCGGGTTCCTCACCGTGCAGGGCGGGGCGGTGGTGCCGCGCGCGCTGGACCCGATCGGGCTCGAACAGCCCTCGCGCTGGCCGTCGTACGCCTGGGTGGCGCGTCATGTCGGCAAGGGCGAGGTGGTGATCTCCGACGGGCACTTCGCGCCGCGCTCGATCCCGGGGTACGGGCCCGCCCTGGCGGCGCCGATCTGGCCCGATCCCGCGCTGGACGAGCGGGAGCGCCTGCGCCGGCTGGCCGATGTCCGCGCCTACCTCGCCCCGGCGTCCACGCGGGCCGAGCGCACGGCCGTCGCCCGGCGGTACCACGCGCGCTGGCTGCTGCTGACGCGGTGGAAGAAGGTGCCGGAGGAGGCGGTGGTGGTGGCGTGGAGCCGGGAGACGGGCGAGGTGCTGGCGCGGATCGGCTGACCGGCGGCGCGGGTTACTCGATGACGAGGTCGACCGGGATGTTGCCGCGGGTGGCGTGGGAGTAGGGGCAGACCTGGTGGGCCTGCTCGACCAGCTTGCGTCCGGTGGCCTCGTCGAGACCGTCGGGCAGTTCGACGCGGAGGGTGACGGCCAGGGCGAAGCCCTCGCCCTGCTTGCCGATGCCGACCTCGGCGGTCACGGCGGCGTCGGAGACGTCGACCTTGGCCTGGCGGCCGACGAGGCCGAGGGCGCTGCCGAAGCAGGCGGCGTACCCGGCGGCGAAGAGCTGCTCCGGGTTGGTGCCCTGACCGTCGCCGCCCATCGCGACCGGCAGGCTCAGGGCGAGGTCGATCTTGCCGTCGTTGGAGACGGTGCGGCCCTCACGGCCGTGGGTGGCGGTGGCGACAGCGGTGTAGAGCGCGTCCATGGAAAACCATCCCTCTCGGAAGTCGTCGCGGCCCCGTTCCGTCCTGGGACCGCCGCACGACCAGAAGTAGAGCACACAATTTAATTGTGCACAACTAAATGAGGGGCACGCGCTACCCTGGGGGACATGACGACCCCGCCGAAGGCCGAGGACTGGCTCCGCCTCGACCAGCAGATCTGCTTCTCCCTGCACGCCGCCTCGCGCGCCTTCGGCGGCGTCTACCGCGTGATCCTGAAGGACCTGGGCCTGACCTATCCGCAGTACCTGGTGATGCTGGTGCTCTGGGAGCACGGCGAACTGCCGGTGAAGCGGCTGGGCGAGCATCTGCGCCTGGACTCCGGCACGCTGTCGCCGCTGCTCAAGCGGCTGGAGGCGGCCGGCCTGGTCCGCCGGGAGCGCAGCACCCGCGACGAGCGCTCGGTGGAGGTGCGGCCGACCGCCGAGGGGACCGCGCTGCGCGAGCGGGCCGCGGAGGTGCCGCGCCGGATCGCGGCGGCGACGGGCTTCGACGTGGCGGAGATCGGCGCACTGCGGGCGAGGCTGGACCAGCTCACCACCGCCCTGGACGCGGCGGCCCTCGCGGGGACGCCGGGACGCGGGGCGTAGGCGGGGGCGGGGGCGGGGGCGGGGGCGGCGGGCGAAGGGCGAAGGGCGAAGGGCGGCGGGCGGCGGGCGACGACAGGAACAGGAACAGAGGCAGGGGCGGCAGGCGCCAGGGGTGCGGGCGGCGGCCCGGTCGCGCGGCACCCGGCCCGCATCACCCTTGAGCCAAATTGTCGTATTACCTGACATTTACTCCCACTCCACGGCGTATCACGCCGAATACGGCGTCCCCCGGCCTACGATCCGCAGTGACGCAGCCCCACGCCCCGCCTGCGCACGCCCCCCGTCCCCGAAACACCGCCGCGCCGCGCTGAACCGGCCGCCGGGTCCGGCCGTCTTCCGGACCGGGCCGCGCGTCCCGCCTGACGGGCTGTCACCCCCTTCCCCTCGACCCCGGACCGTGGCCCTCATGCACCCTGACCCCCCGCCCCCCGCAGGCGACGCCCAGGTCGCCGTGGTCGTCATCGGCTACAACGACGCCGCGCACGTGACGGCGGCCGTGCGCTCGGCGCTCGCGCAGGGGCCCGTGGTGCGCGAGGTGATCGCGGTCGACGACTGCTCGACCGACGGCAGCGCGGCCCTGCTCACCCGGCTCGCGGCGGCCGAACCGCGGGTCGTGGCCGTCCGGCGCCGGGTCAACAGCGGCGGCTGCGGCAGCCCCCGCAACACCGGCCTCGACCGGGTGAGCGCGCCCTACGTGATGTTCCTGGACAGCGACGACGTCCTCCCGGCGGGCGCGGCGGGCGCGCTCCTGGCGGCAGCCACGGGTGCGGAAGCGGAGGTGGCGGGCGGCAGGTGCGTACGGCGGGAGCTGCCCGGCGGGCGCGACGTGCCGTGGGAGCCCGCGCTCTACGCCGCGCACGCCGTCATCGAGCGCCCCGCGCTGCGCCCGCGCCTGGTGCACGACACGCTCTGCGTCAACAAGCTGTACCGCACCGGCTTTCTGCGCGAGCACGGCATCCGCTTCCCCGAAGGCCGCTTCCCCTACGAGGACCTCGTCTTCACCGCGCGCGTGCTCGCCGCCGGCCCGCGTATCGCCCTCGTCCCCGACCCGGTGTACGTCTGGCACGTGCGCCGCTCGGCCGGCCGGCTCTCGATCTCCCTGGACCGCGCGGGCATCGGCAACTGGCGGGCGCGCACGGAGGCGGGCCGGCTGGCGTACGAGATCCTGCTCGGCGCCGGGCAGAAGGAGCTGGCGCGGGCGGCCCGCGCCAAGTTCCTCGACCACGAGCTGCGGATGTACGCCCGCGAGCTGGGGCTGCGCGACGCGGACTACCAGCGCGCGTGGTGGGCGCACACCCGCGCCCACCTCGCGGAGTTCGACGCCGCCGACTGGGCGGCCAACCCCACCGCGCCGGGCCGTCTCGTCGGCCGCGTCGTCCTGGCCTCCGCCGAGCCCTGCGACCTGCCCCGGCTGCGGGACCTGGCCTCCCGCCCCGCGCGGCTGCTCCCGCCCTACGCGCACGCCCCCGACGGCACCCCCGCCTGGTCGGCCGCGCTCCCCCAGGTCCCGCTCGACGCGCTGCTCACCCGGCCCGTGCGCGAACTCCCGCTCGCCGTGGAGGCGCGGCTGCGGCCGCGCACGCGCACCGCCGGACTCCGGCTGTGCCTGCACGAGCTGTACGGCCGGGTGGCGCAGGCGGGTCCGCAGGCGCTGGAGGCGCAGTGGCGCGACCGCGGCACGGGCCGGGCGGCCGGGGCCGCCGCGGTGCTGGACCTCACGGCCGCGGACGGGGGCGTCTGGCGGGCCGCGACGACCCTGCGCTGGGCGGACTTCCCGGCCGGCACCTGGGACCTGCGGCTGCGGGTCCGCTTCACGGACGGCTCGCACCGCGAGATGACGGCGCACGCCGGGACGGGCGCCGGTGCCCTGCGCCGCCGCGCCGTGCTCGGGCACCGGTACGCCCTCGCGCTGGTGCAGCCGTACGCCACACACTCCGGCTCACTGGCACTGCGCGTCGCTCCGGGCGCGCGGGGCGTGCTGTCGGTGCTCCGCGCACGGTTCCGCCGCCTGCTCCACCGGCTCCGGGACCGCCCGCGCGCACTCCCGGACCGGCACGGCCGGCGCAATCGGCACGACAACCGGCCGACCACAGGCCACACACGAGGGGACGGCCGCACATGACCTGGCTGATCACCGGCGGCGCCGGCTACATCGGCGCGCACGTCGTACGGGCGATGACCGGGGCGGGCGAGCGCGCCGTGGTCTACGACGACCTGTCCACCGGCGTCCCCGACCGGGTGCCCGACGGCGTCCCGCTGGTCGTCGGCTCGACGCTGGACCGGGAGCGCGTCGCCCGCGCCCTCGCGGCGCACCGCATCACCGGTGTCGTCCATCTCGCGGCGAAGAAGCAGGTCGGCGAGTCGGTGGAGCTGCCCCTGCTCTACTACCGGGAGAACCTGGAGGGCCTGCGGGTGCTGCTGGAGGCGGTGACGGCGGCGAAGGTGCCGTCGTTCGTCTTCTCCTCGTCCGCCGCGGTCTACGGCATGCCCGACGTCGACCTCGTGACGGAGGAGACACCGTGCGTGCCGATGTCGCCGTACGGCGAGACCAAGCTCGCGGGCGAGTGGCTGGTGCGGGCGACGGGCCGGGCCACCGGGCTGTCCACGGCGTCGCTGCGCTACTTCAACGTGGCGGGCGCGGCCGCCCCCGAGATCGCCGACACCGGGGTCTTCAACCTCGTCCCCATGGTCTTCGAGAGGCTGACGCGCGACGCGGCCCCGCGCATCTTCGGCGACGACTACCCGACACCCGACGGCACCTGCGTGCGCGACTACATCCATGTGGTGGACCTGGCCGAGGCCCATGTGGCCGCGGCCCGCGTGCTGCACAGCTCCCCCGGCCGCTCGCTCACCCTGAACATCGGCCGCGGCGAAGGGGTCTCGGTCCGCGAGATGATCGACACGATCAACGCGGTCACGGGCCACGACCACCCCCCGGCGGTCACCCCCCGCCGCCCCGGCGACCCCGCCCGCGTGGTCGCCTCGGCCGACCGGGCGGCCACCGAGCTCGGCTGGAAGGCCAAGCACGACCTCCGCGACATGGTCACCTCGGCCTGGGCCGGCTGGATCCGCAGGCACCCGGGGGCGGCACGGGACTGACGCCGCCCCGGCCCGGAGCGCGGGGGCGCGGCGCCGGTCCGGCTCGGGCCGGGTCCGGCGCCGTCCGCGTCACAGCGCCCTGAGCGCCTGCGCCGTCGCGCGGGACAGGGTCTCCAGGTGGTCCTTGGGGAGCCCGGGGGCGCGGATCACCACCGAACGCCAGTACAGCGGGCCGGAGATCAGGTCCAGGGCCAGGTCCCGGTCGGCGCCGGGGCGGATCTCCCCGCGCCGCTCCGCCGCCGCGACGATGCCGCTCGCCACGCCCGCCTGACCGTCCCGCAGGGCCTGCTGCACGGCCTCGGCGATCTCGGGGCTGCGGGCGGCCTCGGCCTGGAGGTCGGGGAGGATCTGCGAGGCCAGCGGGTGCCGCAGGGCACGGGCGGTCACCTCGTACAGCAGTCGCAGGTCCTGCTCCAGCGAACCGGTGTCCGGCACGGGCAGGCCCCCGACCGCGACCGCCGACACCACGTCGAGCACCAGGTGCAGCTTGGAGCGCCAGCGCCGGTACACCGCGGTCTTGCCGACGCCCGCCCGGCGCGCGATGCCCTCGATCGACATGCGCGCGTAGCCGACGGCGGCCAGTTCCTCGAAGACGGCCGCCCGGATCGCCTCCGTCACGTCCTCGCGCAGGACGGCGGCCCCGGCGGGGGTCCTGCGGCGCGGACGCGTGGCGGGCTCGTCGGCGTTCGTCGTCATACCGCCCAGCATAGGGCGTTGCGACGATACGGTCCCGTCCCTTCGCGGCCCGCCCGGCGGCGGCACCCCGGCGACACCGGCGGGACACCGGGGTGGCCGCGGGGCGACGGCCGGGTGACGCCTGCCCCACGTGACGACGGAACGGTTGCGTCCCGACGTCCGAGCGCCCTACGCTCACGTTGCGACGATACGGTCCCGTCCCGACGGAAGAATCCGTGAGGAGAACCGTAGGAAGCCGACGGCCACCGCCGGTGCCCGCCCGTCCGGGCGCCCCTCCCGGGCGCCCCTCCCCAGCGAAATCCCGACCGAGATCCCGAGCGAAAGCAGCGGATGTGACCCAGGCCCCGCACCCCCCGCCCCCGACGGGCTCCGCCCCACCCGGGCACGGCGACCTCGCCGCCCTCGCCGCCCGGCACGGCCTCACGGTCAGCGGCGCCCGTCCCCCGCTCGCCGCGTACGTCCGCCTGCTCTGGGCGCGGCGGCACTTCATCGCGGCGTTCTCGACCGCCAAGCTCACGGCCCAGTACAGCCAGGCCAGGCTCGGCCAGGTCTGGCAGGTGATGACCCCGCTGCTGAACGCGGCCGTCTACTACCTGATCTTCGGGGTGCTGCTGGGCACCAGGAGGGGCGTCCCGGACTACGTGCCGTTCCTCGTGACGGGCGTGTTCGTGTGGACGTTCACCCAGAGCTCGATCCTGGCGGGCACCCGGGCGATATCCGGCAACCTCGGCCTGGTGCGGGCCCTGCACTTCCCGCGGGCGGCGCTGCCGATCTCCTTCTGCCTCCAGCAGTTGCAGCAGCTGCTGTTCTCGATGTGCGCCCTGGTCGTCATCCTGCTCGCCTTCGGCGTCCCGGTCGCCTTCTCCTGGGCGCTGGCGCTGCCGGCCCTGGCCTTGCAGTTCACGTTCAACGCGGGCGTGTCGATGGTCATGGCGAGGATGGGCGCGAGGACTCCGGACATCGCGCAGCTGATGCCGTTCGTCCTGCGCACCTGGATGTACGTCTCCGGGGTGATGTGGAGCATCGACAACCTGGCGGGCAAGCACACCGGCTGGCCCTCCTGGGTCCTGCCGGTCCTCCAGGCCAACCCGGCCGCCGTCTACATCGACCTGATGCGCTTCGCGCTGATCGACAGCTTCGGCGCGGACCGGCTCCCGCAGCACGTGTGGGCGCTCGCCGCGGGCTGGGCGCTGCTCGCCGGCGCGGGCGGCTTCGTCTACTTCTGGAAGGCTGAGGAGACCTACGGCCGTGGCTGAGCACCCGAACCCGCAGCACCCCGCCCCCGCGAGCGGCGGCGGCGCGATCCCGACCGTCGTCGCCGACGGCGTCGACGTCGTCTACCGCGTCAACGGCACGGGCGCCGGGCGGGGGTCCGCCACCGCCGCCCTCCACCGCATCCTGCGGCGCGGGCCGGCCGAGCGGACGGCGGGCGTGCGCACGGTGCACGCCGTCCGGGACGTCTCCTTCGTGGCGTACAAGGGCGAGGCCATCGGGCTCGTCGGCACCAACGGCTCCGGCAAGTCGACGCTGCTGAAGGCGGTCGCGGGGCTGCTGCCGGTGGAGCGGGGCCGGATCTTCACCGACGGCCAGCCCTCCCTGCTCGGCGTGAACGCGGCCCTGATGAACGACCTCACCGGCGAGCGCAACGTCCATCTCGGCGGGCTCGCCATGGGGATGTCCCGCGAGCAGATCAGGGCCCGCCACCAGGAGATCGTCGACTTCTCCGGCATCAACGAGAAGGGCGACTTCATCACCCTGCCGATGCGCACCTACTCCTCCGGCATGGCGGCCCGGCTGCGCTTCTCCATCGCCGCCGCCAAGGACCACGACGTCCTGCTCGTCGACGAGGCGCTGGCGACCGGCGACCGGTCCTTCCAGAAGCGCTCCGAGGCGCGGATCCGGGAACTGCGCAAGCACGCGGGCACGGTGTTCCTGGTCAGCCACAACAACAAGTCGATCCGCGACACCTGCGAGCGGGTGCTGTGGCTGGAGCGCGGGGAGCTGCGCATGGACGGCCCCACGGACGACGTCCTGAAGGAGTACGAGAGCTTCACGGGCGGCAAGGGGGCCGGGCCGAAGCCCGCGGCCGGGCCGAAGCCGACGCCTGAGGTGCGGCCCGGGGAGGGCGCCGGCCGCGTTCCCTCGTGAGGCGCAATCCGGGGCCGTACGGCACCCTCCGGGGTCACCCTTTCATCCTATTAGTGCCACTATGGCCAAGCGGGGTGGCCCCGTAGCGTCGGCGAAGGTGAAGGAGTCTGCGCGATGCCCGAGCTCAGCGTCGTCGTCCACGGGCCGAACACCCGGGACCGACTGACCGGACTCCTCGCCTCGCTCGCCGCCCGTCCGCAGCCCGGCGTCGAGGTCGTCGTGGCGGCCGTCGGCGACTGGGCGCAGGAGACGGCGGCCCGCCACGCCCCTGACATGCTGGTGCTGCCCCTGCCGGAGGGCACCGGGGCCGCGGCCGCCCGCTCCGCCGGGGCGGCCCGCGCCTCGGGCCGGTTCCTGCAGTTCGTGCACTCCCGGGACGGCCTGCCCGCCGGCGCCCCGCGCACGGTGGCCGAGCGCACCGCCGAACTCCCCGACGAGGTCGACGTCCTCCTGCTCGACCACGTCCGCTCCACCTGGGAGAGCGCCGGGCTCCCCTCCCGGGACGGCCCGCTCCTCGCCCGTGCCGGCCGCGCGCCCCGGCAGCTCGACGACCTCGCCCGCGGCGCGCTGCGCGTCACCCCCCTGCTCGGCAACCGCGCCCTGCGCACCGCCTTCTGGCGGGCGCACGAACAGCGGTTCGCCACCCCCGACGAGCCGTTCGCCGCGTACGCCGCCCTGCTGCTCGCCGACCGGATCGCGGCTCTGAACCAAGTCGCCTACGAGGTAAGGGAGTTGCGGCCCGAGAGCCTGCCGCCGGCCGGCCCGCGGGAGACGTACGCGCTCGTCGACCGCTACGAGGCGCTGCTCGCCCTCGCCGAGGAGCGCGGGGCCGGGCACCCCGGTGCCGCGGGCCGGGTGCCGCACGCCGTCCTGTACGACGTGATGGTCCGCGACTGTCTGCGCGCCTTCGCCCGCACCGCCCTGCCGGAGCCCGTCGCCCGGGAGTTCTTCCGCCGGGCGTCGCAGGCGGCCGTGCGCCACCGTCCGCCCGGGTACCGCCGCCCCGCCGGCCCCGAGGGCATCCGCCGCGGCCTGCTGGAGGAGAACGCCTACGCCCGCTACCGCGCCTTCCAGGCCGCCAACCGGGCCCGCCGCGCCACGAGGTCGGCCGTGCGGACCCAGCGCCGCCGGGTCACCGCCGCGCTCGGCGACCGCCACTACCGCACGGCCCTGTCCCGCCCGGTCGACCCGGGCCTCGCGGTCTTCTCGGCGTACTGGAACCGCGGGGCCGCCTGCAACCCGGCGGCGATCGCGGCCGAGCTCACCGAACTCGCCCCGCAGATCCACCCGGTGTGGGTGGTGACCCCGCAGAACGCCGCGCTGCTGCCGCCCCACACCGACCACGTCCTGCCGGGCACCCGCCGCTACCGCGAGGTCATGGCGACGGCGAAGTACCTCGTCAACAACGTCAACTTCCCCGACGACACGGTCAAACGGCCCGACGCGGTCCATCTGCAGACCCATCACGGCACCCCCCTCAAGCGCATGGGCCTGGACCAGCTGGAGTTCCCGGCCGCCGCCAAGGGCCTGGACTTCCGGGCGCTGCTGGCCCGGGTCGACAAGTGGGACTTCAGCGTCTCGGCGAACAGCCACACCACCCGGATGTGGGAGCGGGCCTATCCGGCCCGGTTCGTCTCCCTCGACCACGGTTATCCGCGCAACGACGTCTTCTACCGGGCGACGGCGGCCGACGTCCGGGCCGTGCGGGACCGGCTCGGCGTCCCCCCGGGCCGGCGCGCGATCCTCTACGCCCCCACCCACCGCGACTACGAGGCGGTCTGGACCCCGCGCCTGGACCTCGCCGCGCTGGCCGAACAGCTGGGCGAGGACACGGTCCTGCTGGTGCGCGGCCACTACTTCTACGACGGCGCCCCGTCCCCGCTGACCGCCCTGCGCCGCTCCGGCCGGGTCGTCGACGTCTCCGCCTACGACCCCGTCGAGGACCTCTGCCTGGCGGCGGACGCGCTCGTCACGGACTACTCGTCCATCATGTTCGACTACGCCAACCTCGACCGGCCCGTCGTCGTGTACGCCGACGACTGGGAGACCTACCGCTCCACCCGGGGCGTCTACTTCGACCTGCCGGCCGAGCCGCCCGGCCAGGTCGCCCGCACCCAGCGGGAACTGACCGAGATCCTGACCACCGACGCCTGGCAGGACGAGGCCGCGGCGAAGGCGCGCACGGCGTTCCGCCGCCGGTTCTGCGAGTACGACGACGGCCGGGCCGCCGAGCGCGTCGTGCGCCGCGTCTTCCTCGGGGAGAGCGAGGACGCCCTGCCCCCGGTGGTCCCGCTGGAGGAACGCACCCCCGCGCCGAGCCCCCGGGAGGCGGTATGACACCGGACGTCACGGTGACCGTCATCGTCCACAACGACGCCGAACGGCTGCCCCGGGCGGTGGAGTCGGTGCGCCGGCAGACCCATCGCGCCCTGGAGATCGTCATCAGCGACGACCACTCCACGGACGCGACCCCGCAGGTGGCGCGGCGGCTGGCGGCGCGGGATCCGCGCATCCGCTGCCTGCGGCTGCCGGAGAACAGCGGCGGGTGCAGCGCGCCCCGCAACCGCGCGCTCGACATCGCACGGGCGCCGTACGTGATGTTCCTGGACAGCGACGACGAGCTCACCGACGACGCGGTCGAGCTGCTGCTGGCGGCCCACCGCGAGCGCGAGATCGACTTCGCGATGGGGGCGGTGGTCCGCATCCGCGAGGACGGCGGACGGCGCTCGCGGTGGATGGGGCACCTGGTCGCCGAACGCCGCACGGTGCTCGGCATCGAGTCCGAGCCCCGGCTGCTCTTCGAGCACCTGGCGACGAGCAAGATGTACGCGCGCGCCTTCCTGGACCGCCACGACCTGCGCTTCCCCGAGGGCATCCACTACGAGGACCAGCTGTTCACGGCGCAGGCGTACTGCCTGGCCAAGGAGTTCACGATCATCCCGGAGCCCGTGTACCGCTGGTACATCGCGCCCTACGCCGCCGCCGGCGCGGCGTCGATCTCCAACCAGCGCGACCGGCTCGGCAACGTCCGCGACCGGGTGCGCGTCCAGCGCCTGATCGACGGCTTCCTGACCGAGAGCGGGCACGGCGGGCTGCGCGAGGACAAGGACTACAAGTTCCTCAAGCACGACTTCCGCATGTACGCGGGCGACCTGCCCTACCGCGACGAACGCTGGCTCGGCTCCTTCGCCGGCATCGTGGTGCCGTACCTGGAGACCCTGTCCCCCGCGGCCTACGCACGGCTGCCCCGAACGGAGCGGGTGGTGCTGCAACTGGTCCGCGAGCACCGGTTCGCCGAGGCCCGGTCGGCGGCGCGGGGGCTCGGCCGCGCGGTCGCGCCGCGCCGCGTGACTCCGGACGCCGACGGGCGTACCTACTGGGGCGGCGCCGTTCCCGCCGGCGCGTGGTCCCGGCGCGAGCTGGACGTCACCGACCTGGAGCTGGACACGCGGCCGTTGCGCAGCGCGCAGTTCCGGCACGAGATCACCGAGCTCACCCGGGGCCCCGGCGCCTCGGTCGACCTCACGGTGCGCACCTACGACCCCGGGCTGCGCCTGCCGGTGGGCCCGCACCGCGCGAGCCTCCTGCTCACCCCGGGGCGGCGCCGGCTCAGGGCCCCGTTCCGGCTCACCCCCGTGCGCCCCGGAGTCTTCGAGGGGCAGGTGCACCTGGATCTGGCGTCGGCCCCCGTGCCCCGGCACGGCTTCGCGGGGGTGCGCCACCCGCTGCTGCGCATCGAGCACCGGGGCGTGTCCCACACCGCCGTGGTCCTGGCGCCGCTGTCCTTCCCCACCCTCAGCACCCGCATCGACTACCACACCGGTGTCTCCCCGCACCGGGTCACCGTCGAGCCGGAGGGCCGCGGCGCGGGCCGTCTCCAGGTGCGCTGGCAGCCGGTCGGCGTCACCGCCCGCCTGGTGCGCCCGGTGGTGCGCGGGGTGGCCCGGCCGCGGGTGAGACGGGCGGCCCGGCTGCTCAGAAGCGTGCTGCGCTGACGGGCCGACCGGTCACGGGGTCACCGCGTACAGGGCCTGGCCGTCCGGCCCGCGGGCCACCAGCCGCAGTCCGGGCCGGGCGCCCGGTCCGGCCGCGGCGGCGGGGCCGGGCGCACCCCGGTCCACCACCCAGCGCACCCGGTACTCCCGCACGATGGCCCGCCGCACGTCCTGCGGGGTGCCCGGTGCGAAGTACCGCCGTACGGCCGCCGTCCGGCGCCCCTCGTCGGGCAGGAAGAAGTCGGGGTAGCCGGGTGCCACCGTGTAGGGGCCGTACGCCGGGATCTGCCGGGCCGCGGCGGTGCGCGCCATGACCACGTCCCCGTAGCGCACCCACGGGGTGAGCCACTGGTAGCCCGTCCAGGGCTCGCGGTAGCGCTCGGCCACCGCGCGCGGCAGGGCGTCGGGCGGCACGACGTAGCCGAGGGTCACCGCCTGGGTCCACGCCCCCACGCAGAGCGCGGCGGCAACGAGGCCGGTCCACACCGCGCGCGCCCGGCGGGTCCCGGCCCGCAGCACCTCCAGGGCGGCGGCGAGCTGCGCCGGGATCAGCGCGGCGGGCAGTGCCCGGCCCCACGAGTAGCGGCCGGTCAGCCAGCCCGCGGCGACCAGGAGCGCCCCCAGCGCGAAGAAGAGCACCAGCGGATCGCGGTGGTCGCGCCGCCACCTCGGCACCAGCGCGGCCACGCCCGCCAGGGCCAGCCAGTAGCGGCCCCCCAGGTCCCGGTACAGGCTCCGGTGCACCGACTCCAGGTCCGCGCCCGCCCCGAACAGCGCGAAGAAGTCGTAGTAGGGCCACGCCCACAGCACCACCGCCCCCGCCGCCAGGCCGGCGGCGAGCCGCGGCCCCGCCGCCCGGCCG
>NZ_AGBF01000171.1 GCF_000225525.1 Streptomyces zinciresistens K42
AGGCCGTCAGCGGCCTCCGGCTGCCGCTCGCACGCGGTCCACACGCCCACCGCGGCGGCGCCCATCGCGAGGAGCGGCACGCACAGCACGGTCCACGGCCAGGACGGCCGCGGCTCGCCGCCGCCCGCGTACACCGCGGCGCAGGTCGCGACGGCGAGGTAGCCGAGCACGACACCCGCCCAGGCCGTACGCCCCGACGCCGGCGGCGTTCCGTCGCCGCCGTCCGCCGCCGCGTCGCGGGCCGCCCGGTGCACCAGCCAGACCGGCAGCGCGAGCAGCAGCAGCGGGGTGACGCCGACCGGGGCGGCGAGCCCGGAGAGCGTGTCGACGCGGACGAGTTCGGCGCCGTGCGCCAGCAGCCACAGCACGGCGGCGATCCGCAGCGCACCGCCGGGCCCGCTGTCCGGGTAGGGCGAGACGATCCACAGCGCCATCACCAGCACGGAGAGGGCGCCGAGGCCGAGCGCCGCCGCGACCGCCCCGTTCAGGAGGCTGGCGCCCAGTCCGGGCGTTCGGTGGCGCAGGCGTGTGAGCAGTGACGACAGAGGCGTTCGGCGAGCGGTCATCTCGATCACGCCGCCATGCTCCCAACGACACGCGCTTTCCCGTCGTAACAGGCGAACCTCCGAAGTGTCGCCCAATATACGTTTATGTACTTTTTCACACGGAGGGGCGCACGGTGACGGAGAGCCCGGCAGACACGCTGCCCCCGCCCGCGGAACGCCGACGCCTGCGCGAGGCCGCCTCGCTGACACAGGCTCAGATCGCGGCACGGGTGGGCGTCGGCCGCGGGACGGTGCGCGCGTGGGAAGCCGGCCGCACGACACCGAGCGGCCCCCGGAAGGAGGCGTACGCCCGACTCCTCCTGTCCCTGGCACGGCAGACGGAGCGGCAGGACGGCACGGAGGAGGCGGACATGACGGCCGGTCAGCCGGGCGTGTGCACCATCACCGCCGAGACCGGCGACGGCGTGGCGCCCGTCCCGGACGAGGAGGAGGCCGGGGCGCCCGCCCGGGAGGAGGAGGCCAGGGCGCCGGACGGTGAGGCCGGGGCGCCCGCCCGGGAAGAGGAGGCCAGGGCGCCGGACGGTGAGGCCGGGGCGCCGGACGTCCTCGGGGAGGGCTCGGGGCGCCCGCTCTCCCCCGCGCAGGCGTTCGACGCGCTCTACGCCTTCTGCGCCCCCGCCCTCGTACGGCAGACCTATCTGCTCACCGGGCGGCGGGAGCTGGCGCGGGAGTCCGTCGAGCGGGCCTTCCAGGCGGCCTGGCAGCGCTGGCCGGAGGTGGCCCGCGACCGGGACCCGGCGGGCTGGGTGCGGGCGGCGGCGTACGACGTCGCGCTCTCCCCCTGGCACCGGTTCCGGCCCCGCTACCGGCATCCGGAGCCGCCACCGGCCGACGCGTCCGACCGCGTCCTGCTCGACGTGCTCCTGGGCCTCCCGCCGACCCAGCGCCGCGCCCTGCTGCTCTACGACGGTGTGGGCCTCGACCTGCCGGAGACGGCGGCGGAGACGGAGGCGAGCACCCCGGCCACCGCGAACCGCCTGCTGGACGCCCGTGGCGCGGTCGCCGCCCGGCTCCCGGACCTGTCCGACCCGGCCGCGCTCGGCCGGCGGCTGTCGGAACTCTCCTGCGCCGAACGCCTGCGGGCCGCCAAGGCGCCGGAGGTACGGACCGGGAGCGAGAAGCGGGCCCGGTTCTGGACGCGGGCCGCCATCGCGTTCACGGTCGCCCTCATCGGCACCACGGCACTGACGCTGCGCACGGCTCCCACCCAGTACGAGCCCCCGGTGCCGCCCGGGGAGACGGTGCGCGGTGTGCCGCCGAGGGTGGCGCCGGGCCCGCTGTCGCAGAAGGAGCTGAGGCTGCGGGCCAAGCTGCGCGAGGAGATGCAGCACGGTCCGCAGCGGCTGGCCCCGCTGCCCGGCTGACCGCGGCACGGCCGCGGACACGGCGGCGGGCCCGCCCCCCGGGAGGGGCGGGCCCGCCGGATGCCGTGGGGGTGTCAGCCGCCCAGGATCTCGCGCGCCAGCCCGGCCGTCTCGGTCGGCGTCTTGCCGACCTTGACCCCGGCGGCCTCCAGGGCCTCCTTCTTGGCCTGCGCCGTACCGGAGGAACCGGAGACGATGGCGCCGGCGTGGCCCATGGTCTTGCCCTCGGGCGCGGTGAAGCCCGCGACGTAGCCGACGACCGGCTTGGTCACGTTCTCCTTGATGAAGGCCGCGGCCCGCTCCTCGGCGTCGCCGCCGATCTCACCGATCATGACGATCAGGTCGGTGTCGGGGTCGGCCTGGAACGCGGCGAGCGCGTCGATGTGCGTGGTGCCGATGATCGGGTCGCCACCGATGCCGACGGCGGTCGAGAAGCCGATGTCGCGCAGCTCGTACATCATCTGGTACGTCAGCGTGCCGGACTTCGAGACCAGGCCGATACGACCCGGCTTGGTGATGTCGCCCGGGATGATGCCGACGTTCGACTGGCCCGGGGTGATGATGCCGGGGCAGTTCGGGCCGATGATGCGGGTCTTGTTGCCCTTCTTGCCGGCGTACGCCCAGAAGGCGGCCGTGTCGTGCACGGCGATGCCCTCGGTGATGACGACGGCAAGCGGGATCTCGGCGTCGATGGCCTCGACGACGGCGTCCTTGGTGAACTTCTCCGGCACGAAGATGACGGAGACGTCGGCGCCGGTCTTCTCGATGGCCTCCTTGACGGTGCCGAAGACCGGTACCTCGGTGCCGTCGAAGTCCACGGAGGTGCCCGCCTTGCGCGGGTTCACGCCGCCCACGACCTCGGTGCCGTCAGCGAGCATGAGCTTGGTGTGCTTCATGCCCGTGGCGCCGGTCATGCCCTGGACGATGACCTTGCTGTCCTTGTTGAGCCAGATAGCCATGGTGTGTTGTGTCCTCGTCCTGAGTGCTTACTTGGCGGCGTGAGCCAGTTCGGCGGCCTTGTCGGCCGCGCCGTCCATGGTGTCGACGCGCTGCACCAGCGGGTGGTTGGCGTCGGTGAGGATCTGCCGGCCCAGCTCGGCGTTGTTGCCGTCGAGGCGGACGACGAGCGGCTTGCTCACGTTCTCGCCGCGGTCCTCCAGGAGCTTCAGGGCCTGGACGATGCCGTTGGCGACCTCGTCGCAGGCGGTGATGCCGCCGAAGACGTTGACGAAGACGGACCGGACGTCCGGGTCGCCGAGGATGATCTCCAGGCCGTTGGCCATGACCTGGGCGGAGGCGCCACCGCCGATGTCCAGGAAGTTGGCCGGCTTGACGTTGCCGTGCTTCTCACCGGCGTACGCGACGACGTCCAGGGTGCTCATGACGAGCCCCGCGCCGTTGCCGATGATGCCGACCTCGCCGTCGAGCTTGACGTAGTTGAGGTTCTTCGCCTTGGCGGCGGCCTCAAGGGGGTTGGCCGCGTCCTTGTCGTGGAGTTCCTCGTACTCGGGGTGGCGGAACTCGGCGTTCTCGTCGAGCGACACCTTGCCGTCGAGGGCGATGACGTCACCGGAGGCGACCTTCGCGAGCGGGTTGACCTCGACGAGGAGGGCGTCCGACTTGATGAAGGTGTCCCACAGCCTGACCAGGACGTCGGCCACCTTGTCCGCGACCTCGGCCGGGAACTTCGCGGCCTCGACGATCTCGCGGGCCTTGGCCTCGTCCACCCCGTCGATGGCGTCGATCGCGGTCTTGGCGACGGCCTCCGGGCGGGTGGCGGCCACCTCCTCGATCTCCATGCCGCCCTCGACGGACGCGATGGAGAGGAAGGTGCGGTTCGCACGGTCGAGGAGGAAGGAGACGTAGTACTCCTCCAGGATCTCCGGGGCCGTCTCGGCGATCATCACCTTGTGGACCGTGTGGCCCTTGATGTCCATGCCGAGGATGTCGGTCGCCCGCGCGACGGCCTCGTCCGCGGAGGCGGCGAGCTTGACGCCGCCGGCCTTGCCGCGGCCACCGACCTTCACCTGGGCCTTGACTACGGACTTGCCACCGAGACGCTCGGTGGCTGCGCGGGCGGCCTCAGGCGTGTCGATGACTTCACCGGCCAGCACCGGTACATCGTGCTTGGCGAAGAGGTCCCTCGCCTGGTACTCGAACAGGTCCACGCGCTTCCGTCCCTATCAGTGATCTCGCGGTTCGTTGGATGCGTGGGCGTGCCGCGAAGGGCAACGTGACGTCCGCTGTCACAAGGGAGGCGCACACGGTGTCCGAGCGCGCGGCATGTCCGTCCCGCAGGTTATCCCCGCCGGGCTGACCTCTCTAAATCGCATCTCACACATGAGCGGTGATACCTGTCACATGATGCCGCGATCAGCGGATACCACTGGCACGGCGTGCCGCGCGCGGGCGCGCGAGGGACGTACAGGGGACGGGTGGGGGACGGGTGGGGCAGGGGTTCCCTCCCTACGGCCATGACCGTCACGACCGTCCGTCATGGCGCTGGGCCGCGGGCGAGGGCGCGGGGGACGGGCGGGGCGCGAGTAGGCGCGGGCTGTCGAGGGAGACGCCTGCGCGAGCGGTTGCGGTGAGGGGCGGGGCCGCAGGGGGAGCGGGGGCGCGGGGGACAGGCAGACGGGCGAGCGGCGGACGCCGGACGGCGGACGGCGGACGGCGGACGGCGGACGGGCGGTCCTGTGCATCGGGTCCGGCAAGCGCGGCGGGGCGCGTGGGGGCTCGGACTTGAGTGAGCGGGGTCGGTCCCGTGCCAGGACTGGGGCGGGGCGCGCGTTCGCGCGGGGGCTCGGGGACGGATCTCCACCGGGTGGACGGGAGCTCCGCAGGGCGCGCGCGTGAGCGGGGGCTCGCGGTCCTGACACCGGTTCGGGGACCAGTACGGCACGGGGAGCGCGCGTGCGCGGGGGCTCGCTGGACCAGGGTCGTCGCACCCGCCCCGGCGGCCCGGGGCGCGCGCGTGCGCGGGGGCTCGTCCCGGTGGCCCGCTGCCGGGTCCGTGAACGGGGAGGCGCGCGTGCGCGCGAGGGAGGGGCCTCACCGGGCTGGGGTTGACCCGGTGAGGCCCCTGATCAACCCGAAGGGCGCGAGTGCGCCGCTCCTTCGGGCACGGGCCGGAGTGATCCCCACCCCAATGGGGACCGCCCCGGCCTGTCCGCGGGTCCGGACCGGCTCGGCCGACGGATTTCGACCGTCCGGGTCCGTCTGCCCCGCGGAATACGGGAGACGCCTCGCGCAGAGGCGCTGTGCGGGCGCCGGGGGACGCACCGCGCGCGGGGGCTGCGTCAGGTGACGCGCCCTGCGCGGCGGGTCTGCGGAGTGTCGGGGGACGCGGTGGGCTGCGTCCCGCGGACGCTGGGAGCGCGGTGCGTGCGGGGCCGGGTGCAGGGGACGTCCGGTGCCGTCGCGCACGGTGCGTGCGGGACACGTGGGACCCGCGGGGGCGTGCCGGCTCGGGCGGCGTCCGTCCAGGGACGCCCCGGGAGGGGGCCGGCGGCAGAACCGACGTTCCGGACGGTCGAGCGGAGCCGTGCCGCACCGACCCCGTACGGCCGGGGCAGCGCCCGCCGCCTAAGCGGGGGAAACCGGGATGTCCTGCTGCCTGTCCTGGACCCCGTCCACCTCGGCCGGGACGGCGGCGCCGGTCATCGGCACGGGCAACGCGCGCTGTCCCCACGCGACGGCGTGCGCGTCCACGTGCCGGGACGTGCCGTTGTCACCCGCGGAACGGCTGCCCCGCACACCGGCCGGGTGCTCACCGGGCGCCCGTCGGACGGGACCGTGACCGTACGGCGCGACCCGGCTCGCACCGGCCGAGGCACGCGAGGGGGCGTCGGTGACCTCGTCGGTGGAACGGGGACCGAACGCGAGGCGCGCGCCCGCACCGCCCCCGCTCCGGACCGCCTCTCCCGAAGCGGACGTCCCGGGACGCTGCCCGGTCCCGGCGGACGGCGCCGCCCCCGCCGAGGTGGACGGCCCCGGCAGCGAGGGAAGCCCGGGTGCCTCGGGCAGGGCGGGCGCTTCGCCTCCGGGCAGTGCCGGCCAGCCGGGGAACCCGCCCCCGGGCTCACCCGGCCACCCGGGCACCTCGGGAGAGGCTGGCGGCGAGGGCGGCGCGGGGAGGGCTGGGAGAGTTGGGAGGGCTGGGAGGGCTGGGAGAGCGGGAAGTGCGGGGGTCGCGGGGAGCGGCGCCAGCGGAGGCGGAGGCACCTGTGCCCGGACCGCCGCCAGTCCCTCGGTCACCTTCCGCACCACGTCCCCGACCTGCCGTACGACGCGCTCGCCCACGGCCGAGGAGACGACGTGCCCGGTGACCGGGCCGAGGATCGAGCCGGCGGCCGGGGCGAGGGCGGGGCCGAGGATCGGTCCGGCGGCCGGGCCGAGGGCACCCGCGGAGTCAGACCCGGAGGTGGAGCCCGAGCCGGGGGCGGGCGTCGCAGCCGACTGGGCGGCTCCTTCCGCCGGCCCGCCCAGCGCTACGGACTCCGCCGAGCCGGTCCGCCCGGCGGGCTTGGCCGACGCGCCCGGACCCGCGGACGCGCCGGGCTTGACCGGAGTCCTCAGCTCCGCAAACCTGCTCGGGTCGTCCGGCACGGCGTGCCCGGTGCCCTTTCCCGGCTCAACCCGTTTCGCTGACCACGCGGGCTCGACAGACTCAGCGGGCCGAGCCGACCCTCCAGGCCGGGCGGACTGTGCCTGGCCGGCCCGCACGGCGGACGTGCTGACGTCGGCCCGCTCGGCCGACAACGTCAGGCTGACCGGCGCCACGGACTTGGCCGTCACGCTCGGCTCGGCCGACGCGGCGGGCCGGGCAGGCTCAACGGGTCCGACCGGCTGCGTGGGCCTCGTCTCCGCGTCACCGCTCGCCGCGAGAACTCCTCCGCCGAGCCGCGCCCGCGGGGCACCGCCCGGCGTCTCGTCCCCTACCGCGCCGCCCGGACCGTCCGACGTCAGGGCCGCCGTACCAGCCGGCGCTCCCGGAACCCGGTCCGCCGCGGACGCCGTCGCCCCGCAGAGGACCCCGGCCGCGACCAGCCCGCCCAGCAGCAGGGCCAGGTGCAGCGCGCGCCGCGCCGCCGCGGTGCGCGGCACGGGCACCGCGGCACCGGGCAAGCCGGCTGACCAGGTCAAGGCGGGGTGGTCCTCCCGTGCGGCGGAACGAAGTACAGGCGAGGGGCCTCACGTCGAGCGGACGCGGTGCGCACGAGCGGCGCGTCGGCGCACCGCTGACAAGACGTCGATCCTTGCACGCCCCTCCCGAGACCGCGCAAGTCCCCGCTGCCGATCGGCACTCGACTCCGAGCCGCTGCCCCACACCTGGCCCTCACCGGGCCGGCACATCACCCCCGATACCCTGCCAAAACCCCGACCGGCACGGCCCGAACCCGCTCCCCACCGGCCGCCAGACCGGTGGACCGCCAGACCGGTTGACCGGTGGGCCGGGCCTCACACCGTGTCCGGCACCGGTATCGGCCGCTTCTCGATGGCCGCCGCCATCACCTCGGGGAACAGGTCGGGCGTACAGGCGAAGGCCGGCGCGCCGAGCGCCGCGAGCGCCGCCGCGTGTTGCCTGTCGTAGGCGGGCGCCCCCTCGTCCGACAGCGCCAGCAGTGCGACGAACTGCACCCCCGACGCCTTCATCGCGGCCACCCGCTTCAGCATCTCGTCGCGTATGCCGCCCTCGTAGAGGTCGCTGATCAGCACCACCACCGTCTCCGCGGGGCGGGTGATCTGCGACTGGCAGTAGGCGAGGGCCCGGTTGATGTCCGTGCCTCCCCCGAGCTGGGTGCCGAAGAGGACGTCGACGGGGTCGTCGAGCTGGTCGGTGAGGTCGACCACCGCGGTGTCGAAGACGACGAGCCGTGTGTCGATCGACCGCATCGACGCCAGCACGGCGCCGAACACCGACGCGTAGACCACGGACGCCGCCATCGACCCGGACTGGTCGATGCACAGCACGACTTCCTTCTTCACGGACTGCGAGGCCCGCCCGTACCCGATCAGCCGCTCGGGCACGATCGTGCCGTACTCCGGCAGGTAGTGCTTGAGGTTGGCCGCGATCGTGCGGTTCCAGTCGATGTCGTGGTGGCGCGGCCGGTTGATACGGGCGCTGCGGTCCAGCGCGCCGGTGAGGGTCGCCCGGGTACGGGTGGCGAGCCGCTTCTCCAGATCCTCGACGACCTTGCGCACGACGGCCCGTGCCGTCTCCTTGGTGGTCTCCGGCATCGCCCGGTTGAGGGAGAGCAGGGTGCCGACGAGGTGGACGTCCGCCTCCACCGCCTCCAGCATCTCCGGCTCCAGGAGCAGCGTGGACAGTCCGAGCCGGTCGATGGCGTCCCGCTGCATGACCTGGACGACGGACGAGGGGAAGTACGTCCTGATGTCCCCGAGCCACCGCGCGACGGTGGGCGCCGAGGCGCCGAGCCCCGCCGAGCGGTTCTTCCCCGGCCGGGCCTTGTCGGACCGGCCGTACAGCGCCGCGAGTGCCCCGTCCATCGCGGCGTCGTTCCCGGACAGCGCGCATCCCGTGCCGTCGGCGTCGTCGCCGCCCAGCACCATCCGCCAGCGCCGCAGCCGCTCCCGGTCCGTCCCGTGTGCCGTCATCGCCCCGCTCGTCTCCACACCGCTCCCCGCCCCTCGACTCGTCATCGGCGCGCTTCCTCTCCCGGCCGCTCCCACAGAGGGACCACCGGCACGGCTCTCCTCACCGTCGGCCGCCCCGCCGCCCCCGCCGCCCGACCGGTCACGGCCCGACACGGGACCTCCCGCCTCGTCTCGGGGCGGCCCCCGGCGGCCCGCTCCGGCACCGGCGGCCGCCGCGGTCCTGGTCCGCCGCCCGCCGCGGCGTTCCGGTCCCTGGCCGTCACCGCTTCGCGCACCGTCATCCCGCCACTCCCGCAAGGTCGTTGTCGCCGGGGCCGCCCGCGGCCCGCTCTTCCTGCCGGTCCAGGCCGAGCAGCAGCCGGACCACGGGCACGAGCGCGTCCGCCCGCCCGGCGTCCAGCTCGGCGGCGAAGCCCGGCAGACCGGAACCGCCGGTCCCCGCGGGTGCCCGCTCCCCCGGTCCTCTGCGGACCAGTTCGCCCAAGGTGCGCCGTACACCCGGCTCGTACGCCGAGAACGTGCGCCTGAGCAGCGGCAGCACATCCGTGAACGCCTCCGCCGACACCCCCGTCAGCCAGGCGTCGACCAGGCCGAGCAGCCGCTCGTCGTGCACGAGCAGCATGCCGCCGCCCGAGCCGCCGCCCACGAAGCCCTCGATCCAGGCCGCCGCGTCGGCCGGCGGGGTGCCCGGCGACAGCGCGAGACCCATGAGCCTCGCCGCCTCCTCCTGCGCCAACTCCCCCTCGTCGAGCAGAAGTCGTACGGCCCGTCCCCGGATGACGCCCGGCACGGTGTCCCGGAGGGACAGCACGCGGAGCACCCGCTGCCAGCGCCCGCGCAGGTCGGTGGGGCGCCGCGGGACCGCGGTCGCGGTGACCGCGCCACCGGCTCCCGGCCCGCCCGTACGCTCCCGCCCGCAGTCCCCCTGTTCCGCCGGGCGGTCCCCGTCCGGGCCCTCCGGCCCGTCCGCCCGGTCCGCGCCCGAGACGTGCGTGCCGCCCTCCTCGTCCGATCCGCCGGTTCCGCCCGCGCCGGACGCCTCCTCGCGCGGCACCGCGTCCCCGAGCAGCGCCACCGCCCCGTGCACCGCGTCCACATGGCGCCGCATCTCCCCGGCCCCCTCCGCGTCCAGCGCGGCGCAGGCCGGGGGGAGGCCGACGAAGACGCGCTCGGCGAGCCCCGCCGCGACGTCCGCGAGCGCCCCCGTGTCCGTGCCGCGCACGTCGCCGTACCGCAGGGAGCGGACCAGTGCCGGCAGTGCCTGGGCGAGATGGCCGACGTCGGCGTCGAGGGCGGCCCGGTCGGCCAGGACCCGCATCACGACGGGCAGCGCGGCCGGCAGTTCGGCCAGTAGGCAGTGCTCGGCGAGCGCGGTGACGTCCGCGAGCCCCTGGGCGCCCACGGCGTCCGCCTCGGCCTTGGCGGTCGCGGCGGCGCACACCGTGGTCCCCCACACCCCGGCCTCCGCCACCCGCACGGACAGCTCCGGCTCCCAGCGCAGCCGCCATGTCTCGCGGAAGGTGCCCGTGCTGCCCCGTGACGCGGACGGCTCGCCCCACGGCACGCCGAGGAGCCGCAGCCGGTGCAGCAGCCTGCTGCGCTCGGCGTCGTTCTCCTTGCGCAGGTCGAGTTCCAGCTCCCGCTCCAGCGCCTCCGGTCTGATCCGCAGCCGGCGCTGGGTCCGGTCGAGGTCCCGCTGCAACGGCACGGCAGGCGCCGACTGCGGCACCTCCCCCAGCACGTCCCCCACGACCAGCCGGTCCCGCACCAGCGCCAACGGCACGTCCGAGCCGTCGCACATCACCGCGCGCACCGCGTCCGTGGTCTCGCTCAGACCCGGCAGCGGACGGCCCCGCATCGACGCCAGCGTCTCGGCCAGCCGTACGGCCTCGATGACGTGGGCGGAGGAGACCATCCGGTCCTCGTCGCGCAGCAGCCCGGCCACCTTGGTCATCCACCGCTCGACCGGCCGGTCCGGCGCGGCGAAGAGGTGCCCGTACCAGCCGGGCGAGTCGATCCCCGCCCCGTACCCGCTGGACCGGGCCAGCCGGCGGTGCGTCCAGGGGACCCACGTCATGTCGGCCTTGACCTTGGGCAGCCCCTTGAGCAGCGCCTTGTCGGCCGCCACGGTGCTCCTGCGGCGCAGCGCGGGGACGTGCCACGCCCCGCACACGACGGCCACCTCGTCCCCGAACTCGCGCTGGGCCGCACGCAGTTGGAGCCGCATGTACGCCTCGCGCACGAGGTCCCGGTCATGTCCGCCGCTGCCGTAGACCTCCCGCAGCGCCTCCATGGCCTCCTCCAGGCCCAGGAAGGGCGTGAACACGTCGCCGTCGCCGGAGCCCCGGTGTTCGACGACGTCCTCCCACCAGCGCTCGGGGTCGTCGTAGCCCGCGGTCTCGGCGAGCACGGCGAGGGGATCGACGCGGACCTGTGCGCGCGGGTCGGCCCGCTCGCCCTCCGGCTCGTCCACGGGGGCGTCGGCGGGCGCCTGCTCCTCGTCCTTCCGCCACGCCAGGGTGTGCGTGGCGGGCAGGTCGATGAAGCGGGCCGGGACGCCGTGCTCCAGCGCCCAGCGGATCGCCACCCATTCCGGCGAGAAGTCGGCCAGTGGCCAGAACGCGGAGCGGCCGGGCTCGTCCACGGCGTGCGCGAGGAGGGCGACCGGCGGCCGCATGTCCTCGTCCCCGGCGAGCGGAATGAGGGCGTCGGCCTCGGGCGGCCCCTCGATGAGCACGGTACGGGGCCGGGCCGCGTCCAGCGCCGCCCGCACGGCCCGTGCCGAGCCGGGCCCGTGGTGCCGCACCCCCAGCAGCAGCGGACCCGCCGGCCTCGGCACGGCGGGGCCCTCGGCGACGTCCACCCCGCTGTACGGCACTTCGGCCCCGGCACCGACGCCCGCCACCCGGCCTCCGGTCCCCTCCGCGATGCCTGCCATTCCGGCCTCCTCGGCCCTTCCGGCCCCGTCAGTCCCGGTCACTTCCGCCCTCTCGTCCTGGCGCCCACCGTGTACCGCCCCGCTCCGTCCCTCGTGACCCGCACCGGCCGTACGCGCCGCACCCACCCGCCCCATACCCCGCCTCCCCCTCCGGCCGCCGCCGTCCCCAGCCGCCCCGCCCCCGTACGCCGGCCTCTTCCGTCACCCTCCGGGCGACCGCGGGCCGGCGCGCCTCACCGTCCCCGTGCCGGGTCAACCGGCCACGGAGCCGCCGGGCTTCGAACCGCCTCCGGGGCGGCCCCAGCCGAGGTCGTCCTCGTCGTTGTTCACACGCTCACCTCTCGGCACGACCGGTAGAAGTCCGTCCAGCCGTCCCGCTCCCGGACGACCGCCTCCAGGTACTCCTGCCAGATGACCCGGTCGGCGGCCGGATCGCGGACCACGGCACCGAGGATGCCCGCCGCGACGTCCCCGGGCCGCAGCACCCCGTCGCCGAAGTGGGCGGCCAGGGCAAGGCCGTTGGTGACGACGGAGATCGCCTCGGCCGTCGACAGCGTGCCGCTGGGCGACTTCAGCTTCGTACGGCCGTCCGACGTCACCCCGTCGCGCAGCTCGCGGAAGACGGTGACCACGCGGCGGATCTCGTCGATGCCGTCCGGCGAGGCCGGCAGATCCAGGGAGCGGCCGAGCTGGTCGACGCGGCGCGAGACGATGTCGACCTCGGCCTCCACGCTCTCCGGCAGCGGCAGCACGACCGTGTTGAAGCGGCGGCGCAGGGCGCTGGAGAGGTCGTTGACACCCCGGTCGCGGTCGTTGGCGGTGGCGATGAGGTTGAAGCCCCGGACCGCCTGCACCTCCTGCCCCAGTTCCGGTATCGGCAGGGTCTTCTCGGACAGGATCGTGATCAGCGTGTCCTGCACGTCGGCGGGGATGCGGGTCAGCTCCTCGACACGGGCTGTCATCCCCTCCGACATCGCCCGCATGACGGGACTGGGCACCAGCGCGTCCCGGCTGGGCCCGTGCGCGAGAAGCTGCGCGTAGTTCCAGCCGTAGCGGATCGCCTCCTCCGGTGTGCCGGCGGTGCCCTGCACCAGCAGCGTCGAGTCGCCGCTGACCGCCGCCGCGAGGTGCTCGGACACCCAGGTCTTCGCGGTGCCCGGGACCCCGAGCAGGAGCAGGGCACGGTCGGTCGCCAGCGTGGTGACGGCGACCTCCACGAGCCGGCGCGGTCCCACGTACTTCGGTGTGATCACCGTCCCGTCGGGCAGTGTGCCGCCGAGCAGGTACATGGCCACCGCCCAGGGCGACAGCTTCCAGCGGGCCGGGCGCGGCCGGTCGTCCTGCGCGGCCAGCGCGGCGAGTTCGTGAGCGAAGGCGTCCTCGGCGTGCGGCCGCAACGCCTGGGCCGCCTCGGTCTCACCGGTTTCGGCGGACGTCGGTTCTACGGACACAGACATGGCAAAGTCCCCCTCCAGCTCGGCCGGTTCGGCCGTTTCGGATCTGGCATTCACCATGCACCACGCCACTGACAACGCGTTCCGACCTGGGCGGATACGGAAACGGGCCGTCCGGCGGCGGGCTCGGAGGACCGATTGTCAGTGGGGGGATCTACCTTCGGTGACATGACTGAGCAGGGGGTGCGGTGGACCGCGGACCAGGTGCTGGCACTGGCGCCTGACGCCGCTTCACGCAAAGCGGGCAGCAAACTCGGGGCGGCGGGGCCGTGGTCCGAGGCGGGGAGTTCCGACGAGGGGACGGTGTGGGGCCTGTGCAAGGGCAGTGGCAGCAAGCCGTATCAGACGGTCATCGACATCGCGGACGCCGCCGGGCCCGCGTACAAGTGCAGTTGCCCCAGCCGTAAGTTCCCGTGCAAGCACGCCCTCGGGCTGCTGCTGCTCTGGGCGGGCGAGGACGGTTCGGTGGCGCGGGCCGAGCCGCCGGACTGGGCGCAGGAGTGGACGCAGGCGAGACGGCAGCGCGCGCAGGAGAAACGGGAGGCCGGTCCGGCCGGCGGCGCGGAGTCCGCCGATCCGGAGGCGGCGCGGCGCAGGTCGGAGCGCAGGGCGGCGCGGGTCACCGCGGGAGCCACGGAGCTGGAGCAGCGTCTGTCGGACCTGCTGCGCGGCGGGCTGGCCGGGGCGGAGCAGGCGGGGTACGGGCTGTGGGAGGAGACCGCGGCCCGGATGGTCGACGCGCAGGCGCCCGGACTGGCCGCACGCGTGCGGGAGTTGGGTGCGATACCGGGGTCGGGCCCCGGCTGGCCGGTGCGTCTGCTGGAGGAGTGCGCCCTGCTCCATCTGCTGGACCAGGGCTGGCTGGGGCAGGAGGGGCTGCCGGCCGGCCTGGCGGACACGGTCCGCTCCCGGATCGGCCTGCCCTCCTCGGCGGACGGAGCGCCGGTGCGTGACCGCTGGCTGGTGCTCGCGCAGTACGACACGGCGGACGTGAAGCTGACGACCCGCCGGATATGGCTGCACGGCACGGACTCGGGCCGTACCGTCCTGCTCCTGTCGTACGGCGCGGCGGGCCGGGCCCCGGAGCTGGCCCTGCCGGCGGGGGTGGCGCTGGACGCCGAGGTGGCCGCGTACCCGGGTGCGGGGCGGCTACGGGCGGCGCTGGGCGAGCAGTTCTCGCCGCCCGAGCCCTCGGCGCATCGTCCGGCGGGTGTGACGACGGCCGAGGCGGCCGCCCGGTACGGCGACGCGCTGCGCGACGACCCGTGGCTGGAGGCCGTCCCGGTCACGCTGGACCGGGTCGTGCCGACGCCGGACGGCGCGTCGTGGCAACTGGCCGACGCCGACGGGGACACGGCCCTGCCGCTCGCCCCGGCCGCGTGCGCGCGCCCCGGTCTGTGGCGCCTGGTCGCGCTGTCGGGCGGCGCTCCCGTGACCGTGTTCGGCGAGTGCGGCCACCGCGGCTTCACCCCGCTGACGGCCTGGCCGCAGGGGACGGGCGAGGCGGTCCGCCTGTGCTGACTCCGCCACCGTGCCCGCGAGGGGCCCGCCGCCTGCACGGCACCGACCACGTGGACAGAGAGGAACGACCCTCATGAACAGCCCTTTCCAGCAGGTGGCTCCAGCGGTGCCGGACGCGTGGGAGGAACTGGTCACCGTCGCGCTGCTCGGGACGGACCGGCGTACGCCGCCCGGCGCCGCGCCGGACCGGGAGGCCCCGGTGGCCCTGCTCGACGCGGCGGCCGTCGAGACCGTCCGGCGCAGGGCCGGGCTGCGACCGGCTCCCGCCGCGCGGCGGCCCCGGCGGGCCGCCGAGGACCCCCCGTCCCGCGCTGCCCGCGGCGGCGGCCCGCAGACTGGCGCTGCTGCT
>NZ_AGBF01000170.1 GCF_000225525.1 Streptomyces zinciresistens K42
CCGGCCCCGGGGGCGAACCCGGCGCCCGCCCCCGCGGCCGTCAGCGGGCGCCGACGACGCGGGCCAGGCGCCGGTAGGAGTCCAGCAGCGCCGTACGGTCATGGGTACTGGTCGTCACCAGCACCTCCTGCGCCCCCGTCCGCTCCAGCAGTGCCTCCAGCTCGTGCGCCACCTGCTCCTCGGTGCCCGCGATCTGACCGGTGAGGCCGCGCTCGTAGAGTTCGCGCTCCCTGCCGCTCATCGGCAGCGCCTCGACGCGTGCGGCGGGCATCAGCGGCGGGAAGGTGCCGCGGGTGCGCGCGTGGGCCATCGCCCACGCCTCGGGCACCAGCAGACGCCGGGCCTCCTCGGGCGTCGCGGCCACCGCGACCGTGCCCGACACCACGACGTACGGCTCCGCCGCCCACGTAGACGGGGCGAACCGCGCCCGGTAGTGGTCGATCCCGCGCCGCATCCGCTCCCCGTCGCGCAGGTCGCCGATCACCAGGGGCAGCCCCGCGCGGGCCGCGATGTCCGCGCCCTCGCCCATGGCCAGCACGAACGGCGGCACGGTCAGCCCCTCCGCGGGCCGGGCGCGCACCCCGGTCGGCGAGGTGCCGCGGAACCAGCCCAGCAGCTCCTGGAGCTGCGCCGCGAAGTCCTCCGCGTCCTCCTTGTCCCGCCCCAGCGCCCTGCGCACCCCGTCGGTGAAGCCCACCGACCTCCCCAGCCCCATGTCGATGCGGCCCGGGAACAGCGACTCCAGCACGCCGAACTGCTCGGCCACCACCAGCGGCCGGTGGTTGGGCAGCATCACGCCGCCGGTGCCGACCCGCAGGGTCCGTGTCGCGGCGGCCACGGCGGCGGCCAGCACGGTCGGGGCGGACCCGGCGACGCCGGGCACGCCGTGGTGCTCCGCGACCCAGAAGCGGTGGTAGCCCAGCGCCTCCGCCTCCCGCGCCAGCCGCACGGTGTCGCGCAGCGCCTCCGCGGCCGGCCGGCCCTCGCGGACGCGGGAGCGGTCGAGGACGGAGAAGCGGGCGGAGGCGATCGCGGAACCCATACCGGGGTGAACACCGGGGAGCGCGCGGCATTCCCCTCCCCGGCCGGAGCCGGGGAGGGGCGGGACCGTACGCCCCCGCCGGGCGGCGGCGCTAGGCGGAGTCCTCCAGCCGGAAGCCGACCTTCATCGTCACCTGCCAGTGCGCGATCAGGCCGTCGCCGAGTTGGCCGCGCACGTCGGTCACCTCGAACCAGTCCAGGTTGCGCAGGGTCTGCGAGGCACGCTCGATGCCGTTGCGGATCGCCTGGTCCACCCCGTCCGGCGAGGTGCCGACGATGTCCGTGACCCGGTAGGTGTGGTTCGACATCTGGGTGCTCCTCTCACACGCGTCACTCCACGGTGCCCCACGGCACCGGTTCGCGCGAGCCGTCCGTCACCGCGCCACGCTCAGCGACAGCGCGAAGCGGCCCTCGCGGTCCGTCCACCAGTGGGCCAGCTCCAGTCCGGCCGCCGCGAGTTCGGCGCGTACGCCGTCCCGCCGGAACTTCGCCGACACCTCCGTGCGCAGTTCCTCCCCGGCCGCGAAGTCGACGGCGAGGTCCAGCGCGGGCACCTTCACGGTCTGCGCCGCCAGCGCGCGCAGCCGCATCTCGATCCACTCGCTCCCGGCGTCCCACAGCGCCACGTGCGCGAAGGCGTCCGGGTCGAAGTCGGCGCCCAGTTCACGGTTGACGACCGCCAGGACGTTCTTGTTGAACGCGGCCGTCACCCCGGCCGCGTCGTCGTAGGCGGCGACGAGGACCCGCTCGTCCTTGACCAGGTCCGTGCCGAGCAGCAGCGTGTCGCCGGGGGAGAGCAGGGACCGCGCCGAGGCGAGGAACGCGGCGCGTTCGGCCGGCAGCAGGTTGCCGATCGTGCCGCCGAGGAACGCCAGCAGCCGCGGCCCGGGAGTGTCCGGCAGGGCCAGCCCGCCGGTGAAGTCGGCGATCAGCGCGTGCACGCCGAGTCCCGGCCGCTCGGCGGCGATCGCCTCGCCCGCCCGGGTGAGCGCGCTCCCGCTGACGTCCACCGGGACGTAGGTGTCCAGCCCGGTCAGCGCGTCGAGCAGGTGGCGCGTCTTGCGCGACGAGCCCGAGCCCAGCTCCACCAGGGTGCGGGCACCGGTCGCGGCGGCGATCTCACCGGCCCGGTCCACGAGGATCTCCCGCTCGGCGCGGGTGGGGTAGTACTCGGGCAACTCGGTGATCTGATCGAAGAGTTCGCTGCCCCGGGCGTCGTAGAACCACTTCGGCGGCAGTGACCTCGGTGTGCTCGTCAGGCCCTTGAGGACGTCCTCGCGCAGGGCGGCGCCCGTGGCGTCCTCGGGCAGGGTGCGGGTCAACAGGAACGGACTCACGTGCGGGACTCCTTGCGTGGGGCGGGGGCCGGTGCGCCGCTCGGCTCCTTCAGCGGGGTCAGCAGCACCTCGGTGCCGCTCGCGGTGAGGAGGGTGCGGTCGGGGGCCTCCCGCCAGTGCGGGTCGTCGTCGTACGGTTCGGAGGCCACGACGGTGCCGCCGCCGGGCCGGGACAGGTACCACAGTGTGTCCCCCCAGGCGGTCGCGGTGACCGTCGTGCCGTCGGTCAGCAGCAGGTTCAACCGGGACCCGGGAGCCGCCTCGGCGACCTCCCGGACCGTGTCGGCCAGCGCCCGGCCCCCCTCGTCGCCGGCCCGCAGCCGTGCGAGGACCAGCGCCCACACGAACGCCGAGTCGTTGCGCGCCTCCAGCGACAGCAGGTCCACCGCGGGCAGCGCCGCCACGAGCGGCGCGAGCGCGGCCGGCCAGCCCGCCACCGCGCCGTTGTGGCTGAACAGCCAGGAGTCCGCCGCGAACGGGGCCGCTGCCGCCTCCTGGTCTGCGCCGGGCACCGTCGCGTCGCGCACGGCGGCCAGCAGCGCCCCGGTGCGCACGACGCGGGCGAGGTCGGCGAACGACGGGTCCGCCCAGATGGGCCCGGCCCGGCGGTAGCGCGCGGGCACCGGGTCGTGCTGCGCGTACCAGCCGGCCCCGAACCCGTCGGCGTTGACCGTCCCGTACCGCTGCCGCCGGGGCGCCCACGACTGCCGGAACAGCCCGTGCGGGGGCGCCACGACGAGCGCGCCGAGCGGCTGCGGCGGTCCCACGTACGCCAGATGACGGCACATCAGGCGTCCGCCGCGGAACGGGCGGTGCGGAACCCGGAGAAGATCTGCCGCCGTATCGGATGGTCCCAGTTGCGGAAGGTGCCCCGGCAGGCGACGGCGTCCACGGCGAACGCGCCGCCGCGCAGCACCTTGTACCCGGGGCCGAAGAACACCTCCGAGTACTCCTTGTACGGGAACGCCCGGAAGCCGGGGTAGGGCGCGAAGTCGCTCGCCGTCCACTCCCACACGTCGCCGATCAACTGCCGTACCCCGAGCGGCGACTCACCCTGCGGATAGCTCCCGGCGGACGCCGGGCGCAGATGCCGCTGGCCGAGGTTGGCGTGCTCCGGCCCGGGGTCGGCGTCGCCCCAGGGATAGCGCCGGGAGCGGTCGCCCGCCGGGTCGTGCCGGGCGGCCTTCTCCCACTCGGCCTCGGTGGGCAGCCGCCGTCCCGCCCAGCGGGCGTACGCGTCGGCCTCGTACCAGCACACGTGCAGCACCGGCTCGTCCGCGGGGACGGGTTCGGTGACGCCGAAGCGGCGGCGCAGCCACTGCCGGCCGTCGCGGTGCCAGAACAGCGGGGCGCGGAGCGTGTGCTGCCGGATGTGCGCCCAGCCCGCGGGCGTCCACCAGCGCGCGTCGTCGTACCCGCCGTCCTCGATGAACGCCTGGTAGGCGCCGTTGGTCACCGGCGTGGTGTCGATGAAGTACGGCGCCACCTCCCGCCGGTGCGCGGGGCGTTCGTTGTCCAGCGCCCACGGCTCGGTCGACGTGCCCATCGTGAACGGGCCGCCGGGCACGAGTACTTCGGCCGGTCCCGTGAACAGCGGTACCGGGTCCGGGTCGGGCGCGGTCAGGGCCGGGGGCCCGGTGCGCAGCTGATGGGTGATCAGCATGGTCTCGTCGTGCTGCTGTTCGTGCTGGGCGATCATCCCGAAGGCGAAGCCCGCCTCGGTCAGCCGCGTCCCGTGGAACGCGGCGCCCTCCAGCAGGTCCAGCACCCTGCCGCGCACCTCGCCGGCGTAGGTCCGGGCCTCGGCGGGCGGCAGCAGGGGCAGGGAGGGGCGTGCGGCGCGCGGATGCTCGAAGGCGTCGTACAGGCCGTCGATCTCGGGCCGCATCGCCTCCCGTCCCGCGACCGCCCGCAGCAGCCACTGCTCCTCCTGGTTGCCGATGTGCGCGAGGTCCCACACCAGCGGGGACATCAGCGGGGAGTGCTGGGCGGTCAGGTCGGGGTCGTCGACGCACGAGGTCAGCAGGGTCGTGCGGGCACGGGCGGTGGTCAGCGTGGTCAGCGCCCGCTCGCGGAGCGCGTCGGCGTCGAGGGCGGGGTCGCTCATGTGCGGTCGTCCTTCCCGTGCAGGGGGCGGTCGGTGCCGTAGAGCTCGTCCAGGAGGTCGTCGGCGGGGCAGCGGCCCCGCGCGACATGGCGGTCCCGGTACGCGGCCACGGCGTCCACGACCCGGGTGTCGGCGCCCATCCGGGGCAGCGCCTCCAGGGCCGCCGCGAAGCAGGCCGCCGCCACCTCCCGCAGTTCGGGGTCGGCGAGGCCGGAGCGGGCCGCGTCCAGCCACAGCGGATTGTGCGGCGCCGGACCGGCGATGCCGCGTTCGGCCAGCGGCTTGACCGCCCGGTAGGCGGTCTCGGCGGCCTCCGGGTCGTCGAAGAGCGCGCTGGTGACGGCCAGCGGGACGATCCAGCCGTCCTCGCCGGGCTGCGCGTCGATCATGCGCAGCTCCAGATGGCCGCGCGGCCGGACCGGCGGGAACAGGGTCGTGAGGTGGTAGTCGAGGTCCTGGCGTGTCGGCGGCCGGGGTCCGCCCGACCGGGTCCACTCCCGGAAGGACAGGCCCTCGGGGACGTCCCAGGGACCGCTGTCGCGCCGTACGCACATCACCGGCGCGTCCAGGACGTGCCGTGCCCAGGCGGCGCGCGGATCGCCGTTCAGCCGCGGCGCGCCCGCCCGGCCCGCGCCGATCTCCATCCACAGCAGCTGCCGGGTGGAGAGCCAGCCGGTGGGCTCGCGCCCGGCCAGCGGGGAGTTGGCGAAGGCCGCGACGAGGACCGCGCCCAGCTGGTGCGCCAGCCACCAGCGCCGGCCGTGGCCGAGGGGGCCGGGCTCCTCGTACCCGGCGTCCAGGCACACCTGGACCGAGGCGGAGGTGCACATCATGGCCCGGCCTGCCGGGCCCGCCCGGTCCAGGCAGGTCTCCATGGCGTCGTAGCGCGGTTCGCGCAGGAACCGGCGCGGGGTGTGCCAGGGGTCGTTTCCGAGGCCGACCAGGCCGAGGCCGTGGTCGCGCAGGACCGTGCGGGCGGTGTCGAGGTCGGCGGAGACGGTGCCGACGCAGTCCATCAGGGAGGCGGCGGGCGGCGAGCTCAGCTCCAGCTGGCCACCGGGTTCGATCGTGAGCGCCGACCTCAGGGGCACGGTCCGCAGTGCGGCGTAGGCCGCTTCGAGTCGTTCGGGTGTCACGGGGAGCCGCGGGTCACGCAGCTCGTGGACGAGCCATTCCACTTCGACCCCGAGGGTGCGGGGCGGGCCGGTCTTGAAGCAGATGCCCCGTACCAGGGCCTCCACCTCGGCCTCGGTGACCGCGGTGCGCGGTGGCTCCGTACAGTCGCTTACCGAATCGGACATGTCGGGATCCTCCTGAGAGTCCACGATGCCGGCGGCCCCCGGATGCCGAGGGCCGGGGCGGCACACCCGTCCCACCCAAGACCCTCTCTTCGCTTCGCACAAGGGCGCGAATCGGCGTGTTCCGGGTCGGTGACCTCCGCTCTCCGGCCGCTGCCGGGCCGTTCACCGGCCGTTCGCCACGGCCGCCGCCCCCGCAAACCCCGTTGCGTGGCAGCACCAGCATCGCTCACGATGCCGGGGTGAGCACGACGGGGGAGACCAGCCGCGGCCGGCGCGGTCGCGCGGCCATGACGCACACGGGGGTGGCGCCATGAGCGCGCGGCTGCGCGGAATCGCGCGGGAGACGGAGCGGATCGTGGCGGCCGGCGGCTACCGCGCACCGGACGGCCGCGAGGTGTCCGTCGTCCGGGTGATCGAGGCCGCCCGCGCCGCCACCCGCGTCCACGGACCCGGGCCGGTGCCGGTGGCCCCGGTCACCGCGGCGCACACGTCCTTCGAGGTCACGGGGGAGAGCAGTCTGGAGGCGGCGCGCCGGCTGGGCGGGGGGCCGGCCGTACTGAACTTCGCGTCGGCCCGCAACCCGGGCGGCGGATACCTGAACGGCGCACAGGCCCAGGAGGAGGCCCTGTGCCGGGCCTCGGCCCTGCACACCTGCCTGCTCGCGGCACCCGCGTTCTACGACCACCACCGCGCCCACCGCGATCCCTTCTACACCGACCGCGTCATCCACTCACCCGGTGTACCCGTCTTCCGCGACGACCGCGGCGCCCTGCTGGACGAGCCGTTCCCGGTGGGCTTCCTGACCGCCGCCGCCCCGAACGCGGGCGTCGTGCGGCGTACGGCCCCGCAGCGGGCGGCCGAGCTGCCGGACGCGCTCGCCCGGCGGGCCGAGCGGGTCCTGGAGACGGCCGCCGCCCACGGCTACCGGCGGCTGGTCCTCGGCGCCTGGGGCTGCGGGGTCTTCGCGAACGACCCGGCGCAGGTGGCGGGCGCCTTCCGGGCCCTGCTCGGGCCGGGCGGACGCTTCGCCGGGGCCTTCGGGCACGTGGTGTTCGCGGTCCTCGACCGTACGCCGGACAGCCCGGCGCGGGCCGCGTTCGCCCGCGCGTTCCCGACGCGGCTGCCCGGCGGCGGCGCTCAGGTCCAGCCGTAGCGCTCGTACAGCCGGCGCCTGACCAGGTCGAAGCGGCCCCGGTCCAGGGCGCACGCCTCCCGGCGCATGCCCCGCTCGTGCAGCCGCAGGATCCGGTCGACGTCCACCCAGGAGTCGCGCCCCGAGCGGTCCCAGGGGCCGCTGCCGAGGGCGACCCACTCGCGGTCCCCGTCGTGCCGCCTGCTCGACAGCTGCACGGCGAGGAGCGTGCCGGCGGCCTCCCGGGCCACCACGAGCACGGGGCGGTCCTTGCCCCGTCCGTCGTTCTCCTCGTAAGGCACCCACGTCCAGACGATCTCCCCGGGGTCCGGGTCGCCGTCGTGCGCGGGGGAGTACTCGGTGCGCACCCTGCCGACCGCGCGCGGGTCGGCCTCTGTGGTGGCGTCGGGGCCGCTCCGGCCCGGGACGTCGTCGGTGAACGTGCTCACGGAGGCACCTTAGGCGCTGCCGTTGTGCGCACGCGCGCGGGGGCTGCTCCGCCGGTGCCGCCTTCCGGCTCCGCGAGCCCGTCGAGCGGCGAAGGGGCCCTGTGCGCCCGCTCGTTCCCGTCCACCGGCGCCAACAGCCGCCGGGGCGGGCCCGGTCCGGTGCCGCCCCTGGCCGGCGCCTCGGCGAACCGGTCCGCCGTGGTGTCGACGCTGCCGGAGGCGGACGCCCCGGTCCGCACGATCTGCGGCCGGTTCCCGGCGAGTTGCCGGGCGACGGCGGCCTCCCGGTTCCCGGCGGCCTCCCGGTTCCCGGCGGCCTCCCGGTTCCCGGCGAGGGCGCCGGTCCGCGCCCGGTGCCGGGGGCCGGAGGGGCGAGGACGTGCTCGGCGCCGCCGCACACCCGCACGGTCACCTCCGCACCCGCACGGTCACCTCGCCGACGAGTCCCCCGCCCGACCGTTCCCGTGACCCTGCCCGGCCGTTCCCGTGACCCGGACCGGCCGTTCCCGTGACCCGGCCCGTGAGCCCGGCCACCGACGCGTCGTCCACGGCCGGCGGGCGGGGCCTCGGCCGCCGCCGGGCGGACCGGGGCTCAGGCGACCACGCTCGGCGCGTTCTCGCCCCGCTGCGGCGGCCACAGTTCGTGCCAGCGCAGCTCCGACTCCAACTGCGCGGCCAGCGAGATCAGCAGCGGCTCGCTGTCGGCGGGGCCGAGCAGTTGGGCGCCGACCGGCAGCCCGTCCACGAAACCGGCGGGCACGTTGACGCCGGGCCAGCCCAGCACGTTCCACGGCCAGGCGTAGGGGCAGGCGGCGATCATCGCGCGGTCGGTGGCGAACCCGCCGAGGCCGAGCAGCGCGCCGATCCGGGGCGGGGGAGCCGCGGTGGTGGGGGCGAGGACGACGTCGTAGGAGGTGTAGAACCGGCCGATACGCCGGTGCAGCGCCGCCTCCGCGCGTCGGGCGGCCCGCAGCGGGGCACCGCCCAGCAGCCTGCCGAGCCGCGCCGCGCTGCGGGTGCGCGGGTCGAGCAGCGCGGGGAAGGGCACGTCGTCGGCCCACTCCGCGATACCCGCCGTGGCGCGCGGGACGAAGGCCAGCCCGATCTGCCCGTAGGGCGGGTCGGCCTCCTCGACGTGGTGGCCCGACGCGGCCAGCCGCTCGGCGAGCGCGACGACCCGGGCGCGGACGCCGGGCCGCAGCCGGGCGGGCACCGCGGTGAACGGCGGCTTCAGCGCGAGGGCGATGCGCAGCCGGCCGGGGTCGCGGTCCGCGGCGGCACGGGCGTCGACCGGTGCGGGCCGGTGCGGGTCGAGGTCGTGGTTGCCGGCCGCCGCGTCCAGCAGGAGGGCCGCGTCGGCGACCGTGCGGGCGAGGGTGCCGTTGACGGTGATCCCGTTGAAGGACTCGCCGCGCGGCCAGGTGGAGATCCGGCCGCGCTGCGGCTTGATGCCGATCAGATGCGTCCAGGAGGCCGGGATGCGCACCGAGCCTGCGCCGTCCGAGCCCAGCGCGGCCGGCACCAGACCCGCGGCGACGGCCGCCGCCGAGCCGCCGGAGGAGCCGCCCGGCGTGTGATCGGGGTGCCAGGGGTTGCGGGTCGCGCCGAACGCCGGTCCCTCGGTGAAGGGCCACTGGCCCAGCTCGCAGGTGTTGGTCTTGCCGACGATCACGGCACCCGCCGCGCGCAGCCGCCGTACCGCCTCCCCGTCCTCCGCGACCGGCGGGAACTCGCCCCGGCAGCCGAACGCGGTCGGCTCGCCCGCCACGTTCATGTCGTCCTTCACCGCGACCGGCACACCGAGCAGCGGCAGCCGCTCCCCGGCGGCCAGCCGCGCGTCCGCCGCCCCGGCCTCCAGGAGCGCGGCCTCGGCCCGCACCACCCGGAAGGCGTTGAGCGAGCCCTGCGTCGCCGCGATCCGCGCCAGCGACTCGGCGACCAGCGCCCGGGACGTCACCTCCCCGCCGGCCAGCGCGCGGGCGGACTCGGCGAGGCTGGCGGCACGGTCGGGCGTCATGGGGTGCACCTCCGGGACGACGATGTCTACTGAACGGTAACCTCCGGTGGGCGGGCGGCGGAACGATTTCGCCGGTGCGGCTCCCAGGTTCACCACGGGGCGGGCGAGGCGCGGCCGGGGGACGGGTGCGGGAACGGGGCGCGCGGGCGCGGATCCGGGGCGGCGCGGCGGTCGGCCCGGCGGATGGCGTCCGGAAGGCGGCCCGGTCCGCCTCACGGGCCGGCGCGGTACAGGCCCCGGCCGGTGCGCCGGACCCGGGACGCGGCGACCAGCCGGTCGAGGGTGCTGCGTACGGCGTTGATGCTGCCGCTGTCGGTGTCGCGCCCCAGCGCCGCCGCGACGTCGCGGGCCCGTACGTCCGTGTCGCCGGCCCCGGCGAAGTACTGCATGATCTGCTCGGTGAGCCTGCCGTACGCCTTCGCTCCCGCCGGGTCCGCGGCGGCCGTTCCGGCCGTGCTCGCTCCGGCGGTGCCCGCCCGTCCGCGGCCCTTCGCCGCGGGGGAGCCGGCGGATCGCGAGGCGGGCTTCGCGGAGTCGGCGGCGGCGCGGGGGTCGGCGGCGCGGGGGTCGGCGTGCGCGGCGGTACGGGCCTGGTCCGGGATCGCCGCGTCCGGCGCCGTCAGCAGCGGCCGCAGGGCGCCCAGTGCCCGCCGCACCGAGCAGAGATGGGCCACGACCGCCGCGAGTTCCCGCTCCAGCGCCTGCTTCTGCGTCTCCAGGCGGGCCAGGTCGGCCTGGAGGCTCTCGGCGGTCGTCTCGATGGCGTGCGCCGTGTGGGTCCCGGAAACCATGTCTCCCCCTCGTTCTCGGCCTCCTGAGCCCGCCATCATAGGCAGCCGCCCCCGGTGACACGGCGGCCCGGAACGGGGCGGGAGGGACGGCGATCCGGGAGCAGCCGGCCCGGAACGGTGTCAGACACCGTGATCCTCGGGGCGCCGCCGCCACGAGGGGCGGCAGGTCCCGGACGCGGGGCTTTCGCGGGGCAGGCGCCGGTCCGTGCCGCCGGGGCGGCCCCGGTCCGTGCCGTCGGGCGGTGCCGCCCCGAGTCACACCGTGTGACGTCAGCGGGGCGGGTTCCGCCGGGGGGTGATGGTGGCACGGGGCAGTTCCGGCGCGGGCAGGCGGCCCGTGCCGCCCTCGTAGCCCTCGACCCGGCCGAACCGGTCGGACTCGCTCTGCCACGCCTCCCGCGCCCGGACGATGTCCTCGTGCGAACGGCCCACGAAGTTCCACCACATGACGATCTCCTCCTCGAACGGCGGACCGCCCAGCAGGATCACGCGGGCCCGCTCTTGCGAGGTGTTGCCCAGGCGGAGAGCGGTGAGTCCGGGGGCGGCGTAGCCGAGGTCGGCCGCCGCGAGCCGCGTCCCGTTCAGCCGCACCTCCCCGGTGTCCACGAGGACGCCGTGCTCGAACCCGGCGGCCACCGCAAGCTCCAGCGTGGCGCCCGGGTCGATCAGCAACTCGGCGCCGAGCAGCGGGGTGAAGGTCGGCACGGGCGAGGTGTCGCCGGCCAGCGAACCGAGGAACACCCGGGCCTCGCCGCCCTCCAGACGCACGGGCCGCGGCACATGGTGCCGGAAGTCGCGGGCGGCGTCGCGGTGCGCGGCGGGCAGCGCCACCCACAGCTGCACGCCGTGCAGCACGGTCGCGCGGGGCGTCGACACCTCGGAGTGGGCGATGCCGAGACCGCCGGTCATCAGGTTCACCTCGCCGGGCCGGACGAAGGCGTGGCTGCCGAGGCTGTCGCGGTGCTCGATCTCACCGCTGAACAGCCAGCTGACCGTCTGGAGTCCGGTGTGCGGATGCGGCGGCACCCGCATGCCGCCGCTGAGCGCGACGTCGTCGGGGCCGTAGTGGTCGGCGAAGCACCAGGCGCCGATGAGGGTGCGCGCCCGCTGGGGCAGCGTGCGGCGGACGGTCATGGCGCGCGGGCCGCCGAGCGGCACCTCGCGCGGGGCCAGGACCTCGATGCCCCGCTCGGGCCGGTCCTCGCCACCGCACTTCAGTTCGGCGGGCCGGGTCTCCGTGTTGCTCACGGGAGCCTCCTCTTCGGTGGAATCCGTGCCCTGGCGGGGCTGTGCACGGCACACCGTGTGACATCGGCCCGGCCGTGACCCCGCCACCCTACCCGCGACCCGCACGGCACGGGCCGGGGGCTCGGGAGGCTTCCCGGCCGAGGGGGCGTCCCGGCCCGCGCCCCGGGAAACGGCCGGTCGGAGGAGCCGGCGGGGGCTCTCCGGTGCGGGTCCCCACCGGCCGGCCCGGCGACCGGCCGGCCCGGCGAGGGCCCGGCGGTGGCGGAGGGGGCGGAGGGGGCGGAGGGGGCGGCCACCAGGGCCCGCGCTTCGGCGGATTGGCCGGGTGTCCGTGCCAACTGGTCCAGGGGGCGGGGGTGTTGGCGATGTCTCCTCGCACGGCCCCGGCGGAAGCCCTCGCCGGTGCTCCTGGAAGTCCCGAATGTTGAAGAAGTGACGTATGTGGGCTTGTGGGAAAAGATGCGTGCTCTGTGACTGTGTGGTGCTCTGGATGGTGAAGGCCAAGGCCGACCCCAGAGGAGATGGTGAGATGCCTTCCATGGACAAGGCGATCAAGGACACGACCGGCATCCGGACGGACCTCGAAGCGGCGCTCGACCCCGCCGAGCCCGACGGAGTCTTCCGCGACAGTCGCGAGTGCGCCGCCCTGGCGCTGCTCTCCGCGGACACCAAGCTGCTGCTGTCCCCGCCGACCCCTCGCCCCAAGAAGGGCTGAGCGGACGAACGGGAGCCGCTGAGAATGGAGCAGTCAGGCACTTCGGCCCTCTTGCAGGGCGCGGTGCAGGACCTTGCGTCCGACGTGGTCTCCGCCCTCCGGGGCGGGGACCACGTGCGCATGTCCGGCACGGGGGCGGCCATGGACGACGTCGAGGGCAGTCTCGCCCTCGCCGCCGTGCGGGTGCTGGGAGCGGACGTACTCCTGCCCCACGTACTCTTCCCGACTCCCCCCGCCCCGGAGGCACTTGCCGTGTTCCGGAAGACGGCGGAGGCATACCCCCCGCGGCCCGACGCGGCGCCCACGGTCACGTGGAGCCACCGGGCGATGCGTCGCACCCTGCTGCGGCTCGGCGAACCCGCACCCGGCGACGACGGCCCCGAGCCCGACGCCGCGTGGCTCGACGCCGCGTCCTGGCAGGTGCTCGCCCATCAGCTCGCCGTCCTGGCACCCCTCGCCGTGCCCGGCGAGGACGACGCGGTGACCCGCGCGGCCCGGCGCCGGCCGGTCGACCTCGCCCGCGGCTTCGTCCGCGCGGTCCGCCGCCGCGACTGGCAGCAGGCCGCCGGGGCGGGACGCTGGCTGACCGTCGTCGACGGCGTCCCGGACACGCTCGGACTCGAAGCGGGCCTGGACTTCGTGGAACTGATGGGCGGCGGCGACCCCCGGGTCGCCCTCCAGGTGCAGGCGGCACGGGTCCTGCGGGCCGCCGGGACCACCGTATGACGGCGCTGGACGTCCCCGGGATCCGCCAGGTGGGCGCGGACGCGTTCACCTGGCTGTCCGCGCACCGCGACGCGTTCGCGCTCGGCGAGGACGCCCTCACCGAGGACGGCCACGTGGACGCCACCTGGAAACCCCTCGGGGAACTGGCCCAGACCTGCGCGAGCGTGTGCGCCGTCACCACGCCCGCGGACCCCCTGCACGCCCCCGCCGCCGCCCTGCTGGACTTCGCCTGGCTGCAGACCGGGCGGGGTGAGCTGTTCCCGCGCCTCCAGCGGCTGGAACCCTTCGCGACGTACCCGCTGGAGGTCTACTCCGTCTTCGCCTCGGCCGGACTGCGGCACCCCGGCTACGAGGCCGCCGCCGCCACAACCGCCCGCACCCGGGGCTGGCGCTCCGTCGAGCAGGACCCCACCCGCCGCCTCGGCGTCCTCAAGGCCGAGCGGCGCAGCGGAATCCGCCGGCCGGAGCGCGCGGCCCCGCTGCTGCGGCGCACCTGGCTGGGCGGACTGCCCGAGCCGTGGACGTTCGAACGCTCCAGCGGGTACGCGCTCACCCACGTCGTGTTCCACCTCACCGACTGGGGCCGCGCCCCGGCCGGTCTGCCCGCCGGCCTCGCCGCCTACCTGACCCACTGGCTGCCGTCCTGGCTCGACACCTGCCTCGACGCCGGCCTGTGGGACCTCGGCTGCGAACTCGTCGTCGTCGCGGCGAGCCTGCCCGAACCGCCCGACCCCGCCCTGCTGCGGGACGTCTGGCCCCGGATCGCCCGAGCCCAGCTCCCCTCCGGCGCGCTCGAACAGCAGGCTCCGCAGGACGGCGCGGACACCGAGCCGGACTTCCTGCGCTGCTACCACTCCACGCTCATGGCGGCCTTCGCCGCGGCGCGGACCGTCACCCGCCTCCCCGGCGCCGACGGGCCCGGCCGGCCGCCCGCGCACGACGGGCGGCACCGGCACCGGGGACCCGGGGAACACAGCGAACACAGGGAACGCAGGGAACGCAGCGGACCCAGCGGACCCAGGGGAGAAGGAGTGCCCGGATGACCGACACCCGCCTCATGCACACCGTCGGGGTGCGCGCCCTGGAGTGGCTGTGGGCCCGCCGGGACGGCTTCCGCCTGGAGACCGACGTCGACCCGGAGACGGGCTTCCTGGAGCGCTTCAAGCCGGTCGGCGAACTCGCCCTGATCTGCCGCGTCCTGTTCCGCGAGGGCGTCGCCGGCGCCCGCCAGGCCGAACTGGCCCGCCGGCTGCTGGACCACACCTGGCGCACCACCCTGGACGGCGGCCGCATGCTGGTGCGCGGGCAGCGCGTCGAGCCGCTCTCGCCCATCCCCTTCGAGGTGTACCTGCCCTACAAGGAACTCGGCTACAGCGAGCCCGAGGTGGAGCGCGCCACCGTCCTCTACCACCGGCTGGAGAGCTGGGCGGCCCTGGAACTGGACCCCACCCGGCGCCTCGGCCTCTCCGCGTTCCAGCGGCGCTTCGGGCTCACCCCGCGCACCCCCGAGGCGGACGTCGTCGGCTCGACCTGGCTCGGCCGCACCCCCGAACCGTGGACCGTCAGCGGGCACATCGCCTACGACGTCACCCACACGGTGTTCCACCTCACCGACTGGGGCGCGCGCCCCGAGGGCCTGCCCCCGCACCTCGCCGACTACCTCGCCACCTGGCTGCCGGTCTGGATCGACGACTGGCTCGACCTGCGGCGCTGGGACCTGCTCGGCGAACTCCTCGTCGTCGACGCCTGCCTGCCCCGCCCCACCCTGGACGAGCGGGCCTGGGAGGCGTTCGCCGCGGCCCAGCAGCCCGACGGCGCGATGCCCGCGGTGCGCGCGATGCCCGAGGGCGAACCGGACGAGCTGTTCGACATGGTCTACCACCCGACGCTGGTGGCGGCCTTCGCGTCCGCCCTCGCCACCTCCCGCGCCCTGAGCGCGCTGACCCCCGCCGCCCCGTGACGACCCGCCCCGCGCCCT
>NZ_AGBF01000169.1 GCF_000225525.1 Streptomyces zinciresistens K42
AACCAGATCGAACTGTTCACCGCCCTGCTGCTGTCGCTGCCCGGCTCGCCGATCCTGTACTACGGCGACGAGATCGGCATGGGCGACAACATCTGGCTCGGCGACCGCGACGCCGTACGCACACCCATGCAGTGGACCCCGGACCGCAACGCGGGCTTCTCCTCCTGCGACCCCGGCCGGCTCTCCCTGCCGACCATCATGGACCCGGTCTACGGCTACCAGGTGACCAACGTCGAGGCGTCGATGTCCTCGCCGTCCTCCCTGCTGCACTGGACCCGCCGCATGATCGAGATCCGCAAGCAGAACCCCGCCTTCGGCCTCGGCTCCTACACCGAACTCCCCTCGTCGAACCCGGCCGTCATCGCGTTCCTGCGCGAGTACGAGGACGACCTCGTCCTGTGCGTCAACAACTTCTCGCGGTTCGCGCAGCCGACCGAACTGGACCTGAGCGAGTTCGGCGGACGCCACCCGGTGGAGCTGTTCGGCGGGGTGCGGTTCCCGGCCATCGGCGCCCTCCCGTACCTGCTGACCCTCGGAGGCCACGGCTTCTACTGGTTCCGGCTCCGCAAGGACGCCCTCTAGAGGCGTGCCCCGGGCGGGGCGGTTTCCGCCGCCCCGCCCGGGGCACGCATGAGTAACCCCACCCCGCACCCCCCGGGGAAAGGACGCGACGCCATGTCGGAAGCCGTCACCCGTAGCCTCGCCACCCCGCCCGGCCTCCTCGCGTCACTGGATCCGCTGCTGAGGCAGTGGCTGCCACGGCAGCGCTGGTTCGCGGGCAAGGGCCGTCCGCTCACGGGCTTCTCGCTGGTCGCGGCCACCGAGCTGCTGCCGCCCGGCGGCCGGCGAGGCCTGTACCACCTGCTGGTGCGCGCCCATCAGGCGCTCGCGCCCGTCCCCGGCGCCGCCGAGCAGCCCGCCGACTGCTACCAGTTGCTGATAGGCGAGCGCGAGGCGCTGCCCCCACGGCTGGCGCCCGCGCTGATCGGACACGTGACCGAGGGCCCGCTCGCCGGACGCACGGTGTACGACGCCCTGCACGACACCCGTCCCGCCGAACTGCTCCTGGAGGCGCTGCGCTCCGGCACCCGCGTCGGCGCCCTGCGCTTCGAGCGGGACCCGGACCAGGAGATCCGCCCCGGCCTGGTGCCGCGGCTGGTCACCGCCGAGCAGTCGAACTCGTCGGTCGTCTACGGCGACACGTTCATCCTGAAGCTGCTGCGCCGGGTCGTGCCCGGCGTCAACCCCGACCTGGAACTGCCACTGGCGCTGGCCCGCGAGGGCGGTGACCGGGTGCCCGCGCCGACCGCGTGGATGTGCGCCGACCTCGGCGGGGACCCGTACGTCCTCGGAGTGCTCCAGCCCTTCGTGCAGGGCGCGGCCGACGGCTGGGAGCTGGCCCTGCGCGAACTGGCCAAGGGGGAGGACTTCACGGCGGAGGCACGGGCGCTCGGTCGCGCCACAGCCGAGGTGCACACCGCTCTGGCGCGTACGCTGCCGACCGTGACCCTCGGCTCTTCACAGGTGCGGCACCTGGTCGACGGGATGACCGACCGGCTCGGCTCGGCCGCGCAGGCGGTGCCCGCGCTGCGGCCGTACGCCCGCGCGCTGCGCTCCGCCTTCGAGGCGCTGGCGGACCTCGCGGCGCAGGGGTGCACCTGGACGGCGCAGCGCGTCCACGGCGACCTGCACCTCGGGCAGTGCCTGCGTTCGCCCGGCGGCCGGTGGTGGCTGATCGACTTCGAGGGCGAGCCCTCGAAGCCGCTGGCCGAACGGCGGATGCCGCAGCCGCCGCTGCGGGACGTGGCCGGGATGCTGCGCTCGTTCGACTACGCGGCCCACGCGGCCGGCCATCGGGCGCCCGGCTGGGCCGATTCGTGCCGGGCGGCGTACTGCTCGGGGTACGCGCGGGCCGCGGGCGCCGATCCCCGCACCGATCCGGTGCTGCTGCGGGCGTACGAGACCGACAAGGCGATATACGAGGTCGTGTACGAGGCCCGTCACCGCCCCGACTGGCTCCCGGTGCCGCTGGCCGCGATACGCCGCCTCGCCGCGGACGGCGGTGCTCCGTCCCCCTCTCAGCTCTCTCACCCCTCCCTCCCCTCTCACCCCTCCCTCCCCGCTTGCCCACCTTCGCCCAGGAGGCCCCGCCCGTGACCCCCCGCACGACTGACTCCAGCGGTTCGGACCCGAAGAAGACGGCCGGGAGCGCGGCCGAGCGAACGAGCGTCGTGAAACCGGCGGAGCCCGCCGACGAGGCCGCCGCCGCGGCGGCACCGGCGAGGAGGGCGGCGAGGAAGCCGGCCGGGAAGACGGCCGCGAAGACCGCCGCCGCCGGGAAGACTCCCGCGCAGAAGACCGCCGCGAAGAAGACCCCGGCGAAGACTCCCGGGAAGAAGGCGGCCGCGAAGAACACGGCGGAGAAGGCGGCCCCGGAGAAGAAGAGCGCTGAGAAGAAAAGCG
Organism: Streptomyces zinciresistens K42; assembly: GCF_000225525.1. Lineage (GTDB taxonomy): Bacteria > Actinomycetota > Actinomycetes > Streptomycetales > Streptomycetaceae > Streptomyces > Streptomyces zinciresistens. The sequence goes on from NZ_AGBF01000169.1 coordinate 2,464, forward strand.
CTGAGAAGAAGAGCGCGGCGAGCAAGGCCACGACCGAGCCGGCCGCAGCACGGAAGGCACCGGCGCAGCGGACCGCCGCGCAGAAGGCGGCCGGGAAGAAGGCGGTCGGGAAGGCGGCGGTCGGGAAGGCGGCGGTCGGGAAGGCGGCTGAGAAGAAGGCGCCCGCGCAGCAGGCCCCGGCCAGGAAGGCGGGGTCCGGGAAGGCTCCCGCCCGGAAGACCACCGCGGGGAAGGCCGCCGCCGGGGAGGCGGCGGCCGGGAAGGCCCCGGTGAAGAAGCGCGCCGCCGGGAAGGCCGGGGCGCGGAAGGGGACCGCCGAGGACGGCTCCCCGGCCGTCGCGAAGACCGGAGCAGGGGCGGGGGCCGGAGCAGGGGCGGGGGCGGGGGCGGGGGCGGGGGCCGGATCAGGGTTCGGGGCCGCCGGGAGGATTCCCGCGCAGCAGCACGCGGAGCCGCGGGCTCCCGCCGGGCGCACGGCACCGCGACCGCCCGCCGGGGCGGCCGTCTCCCCCGCGCTCGACGCCTCCGACCGCGAGCGGCTGCTGGCCGCCACCCACCACGACCCGCACGCCGTGCTGGGCGCGCACCCCGTGCCCGGCGGCATCGCCTTCCGGGCGTTCCGGCCCTACGCCCTGTCCGTGACCGTCGTCGCGGGCGCGCTGCGCGCCGAACTGCACGACGACGGCGAGGGGTTCTTCTCCGGCCTGCTGCCGCTGCGGGACGTGCCGGACGCCTACCGGCTGCTGGTCGCCTACGAGGGAGCCGTCCAGGAGACCGAGGACGCCTACCGGTTCCTGCCCGCGCTGGGCGAACTCGACCTGCATCTCATCGGCGAGGGCCGGCACGAGGAGCTGTGGCGGGCGCTCGGCGCCCTGCCGATGACCCACCAGGGCGCGACGGGCACCCGCTTCACGGTGTGGGCGCCGAACGCGCGGGGCGTGTCCCTCGCCGGCAGCTTCAACTTCTGGGACGGCACCGGGTATCCGCTGCGCTCGCTGGGCGGCACCGGGGTGTGGGAGCTGTTCGTGCCCGGCATCGGCGAGGGCGAGCTGTACAAGTTCGAGATCACCCGGCCCGACGGTTCGAAGACGCTGCGCGCGGACCCGATGGCGCGCCGCACCCAGATCCCGCCCGAGACCTCGTCGGTGGTGCACGCCTCGCACCACGAGTGGGGCGACGCCGAGTGGCTGGAGCGGCGCGGGCGGACCGCGGCGCACGAGGCGCCGTTCTCGGTGTACGAGGTGCATCTGGCCTCCTGGAGGCCGGGGCTGACGTACCGTCAGCTCGCCGATCAACTCCCCGCCTACGTCAGGGATCTGGGCTTCACGCATGTCGAGCTGATGCCGGTCGCCGAGCACCCCTTCGGCGGTTCCTGGGGTTACCAGGTCACCGGCTTCTACGCGCCGACGGCCCGGCTGGGCACGCCGGACGACTTCAAGTACCTGGTCGACGCCCTGCACCGGGCGGGCATCGGGGTGCTGATGGACTGGGTGCCGGCGCACTTCCCGCGCGACGACTGGGCGCTGGCGGAGTTCGACGGGCGTCCGCTGTACGAGCACGAGGACCCGCTGCGCTCCGCGCACCCCGACTGGGGCACGCTGGAGTTCGACTTCGGCCGGCGCGAGGTGCGCAACTTCCTTGTCGCCAACGCGACTTACTGGTGCGAGGAGTTCCACATCGACGGGCTGCGGGTGGACGCCGTGGCCTCCATGCTCTACCTGGACTACTCGCGCGAGCCGGGCCGGTGGGTGCCGAACGAGCACGGCGGGCGGGAGAACCTGGACGCGGTGGCCTTCCTCCAGGAGATGAACGCCACCGTGTACCGCAGGGTGCCGGGTGTCGTGACGATCGCGGAGGAGTCCACGGCCTGGGACGGCGTGACCCGTCCGACGCATGTGACGGGGCCGGGCGGCTTCGGCGGCCTGGGGTTCGGTCTGAAGTGGAACATGGGCTGGATGCACGACTCGCTGGAGTACATGGCGAAGGAGCCGGTGCACCGCAAGTACCACCACGACCGGATGACGTTCTCGATGGTGTACGCCTACAGCGAGAACTACGTCCTGCCCATCTCCCACGACGAGGTCGTGCACGGCAAGCGGTCGCTGGTGTCGAAGATGCCGGGCGACTGGTGGCAGCAGCGCGCCGACCTGCGGGCGTACCTGGGCTTCATGTGGGCCCACCCCGGCAAGCAACTGCTTTTCATGGGGCAGGAGTTCGCGCAGGGCGCCGAGTGGTCGGAGGCGCACGGGCCGGACTGGTGGCTGCTCGATCCGGCGTACGGCGCGGAGGCGGACCACCGCGGGGTGCGGGACCTGGTACGGGACCTGAACACGGTGTACCGGCACACTCCGGCGCTCTGGCAGCGCGACACCGACCCGTCCGGCTTCCGGTGGATCGTCGGGGACGCGGCCGACGACAACGTCTTCGCCTTCCTGCGCTTCGACGCGGACGGGGGCGCGCTGCTGTCGGTCTCGAACCTGTCGCCCGTCGTACGGCACGACTACCGGCTCGGGGTCCCGGAGGACGTGCCGGCCTGGCACGAGGCGGTGAACACCGACGCCGCGCGCTACGGCGGCGGTGACCTCGTCAACCCCGAGCCGCTGAAGCCGGAGGCCCAGCCCTGGCACGGCCGGGCGGCCAGCATCCGGCTGACGGTGCCCCCGCTGGCGACGGTCTGGCTGCGCCCGGCCTGAGCACCCGCGCGGCCGGGCCGGGCCGGCGCCCCCGGCCCGGCCCGGTCGCCCGTCCCGTCAGCCCGACCCGTCAGCCCGACCCGTCAGCCCGTCCCGGTCAGGCCCCGCGGCAGCCGGCCGGTGTGCAGCACGCCGAGCCGCTGCGTCGCGCGGGTGAGGGCCACGTACAGGTCGCTGGTGCCGAACCGGTCCGGCTCCACCACGAGGACCGAGTCGAACTCCAGCCCCTTGGACCGGCGCGGGTCGAGGAGGACGACGCTTCGGGTGAGGTCGGGCTCGGCGTCCGCCGTCACCCCGTCCAGCCGTGCCGCCAGCGCGCGGTGCAGGGAGCGCGGCGCGATGACCGCGAGGCGCCCCTCGGCGGGCGCCAGCTCCCCGACGGCCTTCGCCACGGCGCCCGGCAGGTCGTCGGTGGCCCGCACCCAGGGCCGTACGCCGGTCGAGCGGACCGAGCGCGGCGGCTCGAAGTCCGGGTCGCCGGCCCGCACGACGGCCGCCGCCAGGTCCATGATCTCCGCCGGTGTGCGGTAGTTGACGCCCAGCCGGGTGTGCTCCCAGCGGTCCTCGACATAGGGTTCGAGGATCTTCGCCCAGGAGCCGACGCCGGCCGCCTCCGCCGTCTGGGCGGGGTCGCCGACCAGGGTCATCGAGCGGGTCGGGCTGCGCCGCATGAGCAGCCGCCACGCCATCGGCGACAGCTCCTGCGCCTCGTCGACGATGATGTGCCCGAACGCCCAGGTGCGGTCGGCCGCGGCCCGCTCGGCGGCGCTGCGGTGGTCGTCCTCCTCGTGCCGCTCGGCGAAGCGCTCGGCGTCGATGATGTCGTGGGCGGACAGCACCTCGGAGTCCTCGTCCTCCCTGTCGTCGAACTCGTACGTCCGCGAGGCGTAGGAGACGTCGAGCACGCCCTGCGCGTAGGCGACCTGTGTCTCGCGCTCGCGTTCGACGCGGACGCGGGCCAGGCGGTCGTCCTCGCCGAGCAGTTCGGCCGCCTCGTCGAGCAGCGGGACGTCCGCCACGGTCCACCGCCGGGTGACGGGGCGGCGTACGGCGGCGGCGTCCTCGTCGGACAGGTGGGCGCCGGGGTCGGCGAGGAGGTCGGCGACCAGCCGCTGCGGGGTCAGCCGGGGCCACAGCCGCTCGACGGCGGACCACACCTCGGGGTTCTCGGCGAGTTCGTCGCGGATCTGGGTGATGTCGGCGGGGTCGAGGAGGCTGCCGCCGTCGTAGGGGTCGGTGCCGACCCGCTCGGCGTACAGCTCGGTGAGGGTGTTGAGGAGGTGGCCCTCGAAGTGCTCGCGGGCCGCGTTGTGCGGGAGCCCGGCGGCCCGGGTGCGCTCGCGGGCGACCCGTACCAGGCCGTCGTCGAGCATCAGGACCTCGCGGTCGTGCGCGATGGCGATGACGGGGTCGGGCAGCGCCTGCCGCGCGCGGACGGCCTCGGCGAGGACGTCCGCCATGTCGGCGCGGCCCTTGACCGCGGCGGCCTCGCGGGTGTCGTCGGCGGTGGCGCGCACCCCGGGGAACAGCTCGCCCACGGTGGACAGCAGCACGCCCGTCTCGCCGAGGGCGGGCAGCACCCGGCCGATGTAGCCGAGGAAGGCGGGGTTGGGGCCGACGATCAGGACGGCGCGCCGGGCGAGCAGTTCGCGGTGCTCGTAGAGCAGGTAGGCGGCGCGGTGCAGGGCGACCGCGGTCTTGCCGGTGCCGGGGCCGCCCTCGACGACGAGCACGCCGCGGTGCGGGGCCCGGATGATCTCGTCCTGCTCGGCCTGGATGGTCCGCACGATGTCGTTCATCCGGCCGGTGCGCGCGGAGTTCAGCGCGGCGAGCAGCACGGCGTCGCCGGAGGGGTCCTCGTGGCCGGTGCGCTCCTGGTCGCCGAGGTCCAGGATCTCGTCGTGCAGGGCGGTGACGGTGCGGCCGGCGGTGGAGAGGTGGCGTCTGCGCCGAAGGCCCATCGGGGTGTGGCCGGTGGCCAGGTAGAAGGGGCGGGCGACGTCGGCCCGCCAGTCGACGAGGACGGGGGTGCGCTCGGCGTCGTCGGTGCGCAGTCCGATGCGGCCGATGTGGTGGGTGACGCCGCAGGAGAGGTCGATCCGGCCGAAGCAGAGCGAGCCGTCGACCGCGTCGAGCGCCGCGAGCAGGCTGGAGCGCTCGGCGACGAGGATGTCCCGCTCCAGCCGGGCCTGCATGGGCGTGCCGCCCTGGGCGAGCGCGTCCGTGACGGCGGTCTCCGTGGCACCGCGGAGCGCGTCCACGCGGGCGTACAGGCGGTCGATGAATTCCTGCTCGCCCCGCATTTCACCGTCCTGGAATTCGGTGTTTGACAATTCCACTCCCGCCCGGATATAATCTGCGAACTGGATTTCACGGCGACTTGAATAAACCGAGTCGCGAATCCATGAATATACGCAGAGAAATCCCCCGAGCGCAATTGCTCGGGGGATTTCTCGTATTCCGGGCTCCGGCGCCCGGCGGGGTGGGTCCGGGCGGCTGAGCGACGGTGCCGGCTCAACCGCCCGGAGTACGGCCGGGCGCCCGGCCCCGGTTCAGGCGGGGCCGGGCGTCCGGAGCGGGGCGGGCAGGCGTCAGGCCCTCGCGAGTTCCTTCTCGCCGTCGGCCTCCGGTGCCTCGGCGGGGGCGGCGTGGCCCCCGTGGCCGTCGTCGAGCAGGGTCTTCTCGTCGAACGGGAGCTGCCCGGCGAGCACCTGGTCGACGCGCTCGCGGTCGATCTCCTTGGTCCAGGTGCCGATCAGGACCGTGGCGACGGCGTTGCCCGCGAAGTTCGTCAGGGCGCGGGCCTCGCTCATGAAGCGGTCGATGCCGACGACGAGACCGATGCCGTCCACCAGGGCGGGCTTGTGCGACTGGAGGCCGCCGGCCAGGGTCGCGAGACCGGCGCCGGTGACGCCCGCGGCGCCCTTGGAGGCGATCAGCAGGAACAGCAGCAGCGGGATCTGCTGGCTGACCGACATCGGCGTGCCCATGGCGTCGGCGATGAACAGCGAGGCCATGGTCATGTAGATCATGGTGCCGTCGAGGTTGAAGGAGTAGCCGGTCGGGACGGTGATGCCGACGACCGGCTTGCTGACGCCCAGGTGCTCCATCTTGGCGATGAGGCGGGGCAGCGCCGACTCCGAGGAGGAGGTCGACAGGATCAGCAGGAACTCCCGGCCCAGGTACTTGAAGAGCGCGAAGACGTTGAGGCCGGCGACGATCCGCAGCATCGCGCCGAGCACGATGAAGACGAACAGGAAGCAGGTCACGTAGAAGCCCAGCATCAGCACCGCGAGGCTCTTGAGCGCGTCCACGCCCGCGGAGCCGGTCACGGCGGCGATGGCGCCGAAGGCGCCGATGGGGGCCGCCCACATCACCATGGCCAGGATGCGGAAGACGAGGCGCTGGATGTGCTCGATGCCGCGCAGGACCGGCTGGCCGGCGTTGCCCATGGCCTGCAGCGCGAAGCCGGCGAGCAGCGCGATCAGCAGGGTCTGGAGGACCTCGCCCTCGGTGAAGGCGGAGACGATCGTGGTCGGGATGATGCCGAGCAGGAACTCGCTGGTGCTCTTGGCCTCGGCGTCGACCTGGGCCTGACCGGCGTTCTTGACGGCGTCGGTGACCGCGAGGCCGGTGCCCGGCTCCAGGATGTTGCCGACGATCAGGCCGATGCCGAGCGCGACCAGCGACATGACCAGGAAGTAGCCCAGCGCGATACCGCCGACGGCGCCCACCTTGGCGGCCTTGCGCACGGAACCGATGCCCAGCACGATCGTGCAGAAGATGATCGGGGAGATCATCATCTTGATCAGGTTCACGAAACCGGTGCCGATAGGCTTGAGCTCGACGGCGAAGCCGGGCGCGGCCAGGCCCACGGCGATACCGAGGGCCACCGCGATGATCACCGCGATGTAGAGGTAGTGCGTGCGGTCCCGCTTGGCGACGGGTGCGGCAGGTGCCGTATCGGGGGAACTGGCGGCGGCCACGGCTGCCCTCCTTGACGTCTTCGTCGGTTGTCACCGGCGTGCGGCTCACGTCCGGGGTGGGGGTTCGCTGGCGGGGAGCGGGCCCCGCGGGGGCGGGGGTCGTACGCAGCGATGCGGTGACTATCCCTTGCCGTGTGAGGGCGGTCACCCTTCCGTTCATTTAGTTCACCGTCGGACGGGGAGGCAGACTGGCGGCATGCGCATCCCCGCCCCGAGACCCCGCAGCCTGGCCGGGCAGCTCTTCGCGATGCAGGCCGTGCTCATAGCGGTGCTGGTCGCCGGGTACGCGGTGTTCACCTACCTCAGCGACCGCGACCAGGCCCAGGACGCCGCCGGCCGCCAGGCCAAGGCGGTCTCCCAGTCCATCGCCGACGCCCCCTCCGTACGGCAGGCCATCCGCACCGCGGACCCGACGGCGGCGCTCCAGCCGTACGCGCTGCGCGTCCAGCGCGACGCCGAGGTCGACTTCGTGACGATCATGAATCCGGCCGGCATCCGCTGGACGCACCCCGACGAGCGGCAGATCGGCCAGCGCTTCCGCGGCCACACCGCGCGTGCGCTGCGCGGCGAGCCGTTCACGGAGACGTACACCGGCACCCTCGGCGCCTCGGTGCGGGCCGTCGTGCCGATCTACGGCGACGGGGACGACAGCAGGCGGATCGTGGGCCTGGTCAGCGCGGGCATCCGGGTGGAGGAGATCACCAAGCGGGTGCAGGAGCAGCTCACCGCCCTGATCGGGGTGGCGGCGGGCGCCCTCGCGCTGGGCGCGGTCGGGACGTATGTGATCAACGCCCGGCTGCGCCGGCACACCCATGGCATGAACGCGTCCGAGCTGAGCCGGATGCACGACTACCACCAGGCCGCGCTGCACGCCGTGCGCGAGGGCCTGCTGATGCTGGACGGCCAGTTCCGGGTGGCGCTCATCAACGACGGCGGGCGCGAGCTGCTGGGCGTGGACGGCGACGTGGTGGGGCGGTCGGTGGCCGAGCTCGGCCTGCCCGCCCCGCTGACCGGGGCGCTGCTGGCGTCGGAGCCGAGGGTGGACGAGGTGCACCTGGCGGCCGACCGGGTCCTGGTGGTGAACACCTCCCCGGTGTCGGGCGGGGAGCGGCGCGGCACGGTGGCGACCCTGCGCGACGTCACCGAACTGCAGTCGCTGATGGGCGAGCTGGACTCGGAGCGGGGCTTCACCCAGGCGCTGCGCTCGCAGGCGCACGAGGCGGCGAACCGGCTGCACACGGTGGTCTCCCTGATCGAACTCGGGCGGGCGGAGGAGGCGGTGGACTTCGCGACGGCCGAACTGGAGCTGGCGCAGGCGCTCACCGACCAGGTCGTCGCCGCGGTGAGCGAGCCGGTGCTCGCGGCCCTGCTCCTCGGCAAGACGGCGCAGGCCAACGAGCGGGGCGTCGAGCTCGTGGTGTCCGACGACAGCCGGCTGGACGACGGGCTGCTGCCCGCCTCGCTGCCGGCCCGGGACCTGGTGACGATACTCGGCAACCTCATCGACAACGCCGTGGACGCGGCGCAGGGAAGTGCGGGGGCGCGGGTGACGGTGACGGCGTACGCGGAGGGCGGCGAGCTGGTGCTGCGGGTGTCGGACACCGGCGAGGGGGTCGATCCCGCGCACACCGAGGCGGTGTTCCAGCGCGGCTTCTCCACCAAACCGGCCGGGCCGGGCGGCCGGGGCCTGGGGCTGGCCCTGGTCCGGCAGACCGCGCTGCGCCACCAGGGCGCGCTGTCGGTGTCGGCGGCCGACGGGGGCGGGGCGGAGTTCGAGGTCCGGCTGCCGCTGGCGCGGGGCGCGGCGCTGGTGCGAGGTGAGCGATGACGGCGGCACCCGAGCAGGCGATCCGGGTCCTGGTGGTGGAGGACGACCCGGTCGCCGCGGACGCGCATGTGATGTACGTGGACCGGGTGCCCGGCTTCGTCGCGGTCGGCAAGGCGCACACGGGCGCGGAGGCCAGGCGCGCGCTGGAGCGTACGCCGGTCGACCTGCTGCTGCTGGATCTGCACCTGCCCGACGTGCACGGTCTGCAACTGGCCCGGTCGCTGCGGGCGGCGGGGCATCACGCGGACGTGATAGCGGTGACGTCGGCGCGGGACCTGGCGGTGGTGCGCGAGGGGGTGTCGCTGGGGGTCGTGCAGTACGTGCTGAAGCCGTTCACCTTCGCCACCCTGCGCGACCGGCTGGTGCGCTACGCCGAGTTCCACGCGGCGGTGGGCGAGGCGAGCGGCCAGGACGAGGTGGACCGGGCGCTGGCCGCCCTGCGGGCTCCGGGTCCCGCGGCCCTGCCCAAGGGGCTGAGCGGCCCGACCCTGGAGCGGGTGACGGTGGCCGTGCGGGAGACCGCGCGGGGGCTGACCGCGGCGGGCGTCGCCGAGGCGGTGGGCATCTCCCGGATCACGGCCCGGCGCTATCTGGAGCATCTGGTGGAGGCGGGCCGGGCCGAACGCAAGCCGGTCTACGGGCAGGTGGGCAGACCGGAACTGGTGTACCGGTGGGTGCCGGGGGTGGACAAGGGACGCTAGGGCGTGTGTGCCGCGCGCCCGCAAACCCGCGCACACGCATTGACCTGACTAGACCATTCCTCTTAGGTTCACCGGGCAGCCGTCCCGGCGCCACAAGGAAGTGCGCCCGCAGGAGGTCATGCCCGTGCGCCCCACCGCCGCCCTCCCCCCACTCCTCGCCCTGGCCCTCACCGCCGCGCTCACCGCCTGCGGCGGCGGCTCCGGCAGCGATCCGGACACCCTGAAGGTCTCCTTCAAGCAGTCCACGGACAACTCCATCAAAGTGATGGACACCTATCTCGCGGACATCAAGAAGCAGTTCGAGAAGGCCAATCCGGGCAAGAAGGTCGAGTTCGTGCCCATCAAGGCACCCGACGCGGAGTACTACACCAAGCTCCAGCAGATGCTCCGCTCCCCCAAGACCGCGCCCGACCTGGTCTACGAGGACACCTTCCTCATCAACTCCGACATCACCAGCGGGTACTTGCGGCCGCTCGACGCCTACCTCGCCAAGTGGCCGGACTGGAACCAGTTCATCGACACCGCGAAGGCGGCCGCCGAGGGCCAGGACGGCAGGACGTACGGCGTCCCCGACGGCACCGACACCCGCGGACTCTGGTTCGACAAGGGAGTGTTCGCCAAGGCCGGCCTGCCCGCCGACTGGCAGCCGAAGAACTGGGAGGAGGTCCTGCGGGCCGCCCGCACGATCAAGAAGAAGGTCCCCGGGGTGACCCCCCTGAACGTCTACACCGGCAAGCCGGCCGGTGAGGCCGCCACCATGCAGGGCTTCCAGATGCTCCTGTACGGCACGGGCGACGCCGCCACGGACCCGCTGTACGACCGGAGTTCGAAGAAGTGGATCGCCGCCGGGCAGGGCTTCGAGGACGCCCTCGCGTTCGTGGAGACCGTCTACAAGGAGAAGCTCGGCCCCGACGTCGCCGACGCCCTCGACCCCAACTTCGGTACCCGGGTGCGCGGTGAGCTGCTTCCGCAGGGCAGGCTCGGCATCGACCTGGACGGCTCCTGGCTCCCGCAGGACTGGCAGAAGGGCAGCGGCCGCGAATGGCCCGAGTGGTCGCGCAAGCTCGGCCTCGCCTACATGCCGACGCAGAACGGGCAGGCCCCCGGCAAGGTGAGCATGTCCGGCGGCTGGACCTGGGCGATCCCCGCCAAGGCCGGCAATCCGGACCTCGCGTTCGACTTCATCAGGACCATGCAGACCAAGGCGAACGCCCAGAAGTGGTACATCGCCAACTCGGGCATCGCGGTCCGCAAGGACGTCGCCGCTGACCCCGCCTACGTGGGCGCGCAGCCCGGCCTGAAGTTCTTCACCGACCTGGTCGCGAGCACCCGCTACCGGCCCGCCTATCCCGCGTACCCGAAGGTGTCCACCGCGATCCAGGAGGCGATGGAGAGCGTGACCACCGGGGACGCCTCGGTGCGGGAGGCGGCCAAGGCGTACGACGAGGAACTGAAAGCGGCGACGGACGGCCAGGTGACCGGTCAGTGAGCGGCACTTCATGACGTCCGCCACCGGCCCCGGCCCCGGCCTCACCACGAGGCCGGAGCCGGCGTCCGCACCGCCCGCGCCCCGCGGGCGCCCGCGCCACCTGCCGCTGCTCAGGGCCCTCCCCCTGAGCCCCGCCGTGGTCCTGCTGGTCCTCTTCCTCGCCGGCCCGATCGCCTACTGCGCCTACATCGCCTTCACCGACCTCCAGCTCACCGGCCAGGCCGAGGACTCCTTCGTCGGACTGGAGAACTTCCGTACGGCCTTCGGCGACGAGGCGTTCCTCAACGCCGTCTGGCTCACGCTCGTCTTCACCGTGCTCTCGGCCCTGGTCGGCCAGAACACCCTGGGCCTGGCGCTGGCGGTGCTGATGCAGCGCGCCTCGAAGCCGGTGCGCACGGTGGCCGGCGCCGTCGTGATCACCGCGTGGGTCCTGCCGGAGGTCGTCGCGGGCTTTCTGCTCTATGCCTTCTTCCGCCGCGAGGGCACCCTGAACGCCCTCCTCGACCAGCTCCATCTGCCCACCCAGAACTGGCTGTTCACCCTGCCGATCCTCGCGGTGTCGTTCGCGAACGTCTGGCGGGGCACGGCCTTCTCGATGCTCGTGTACGCGGCGGCCCTGAACGAGATCCCGAAGGAGGTCACGGAGGCCGCCGAGGTGGACGGCGCGAGCGGCCGGCGCCGTCTGTGGCACATCACGCTGCCGATGATCCGGCGTTCCATCGGCACCAACCTCATGCTCGTCACGCTCCAGACGCTGTCCGTCTTCGGGCTGATCTGGGTCATGACGCGCGGCGGGCCGGGCGGCAGGAGCCAGACGCTGCCGCTGTTCATGTACGAGGAGGCGTTCCAGAAGAGCATGATCGGCTACGGCACCGCGGTCGCCCTGCTGCTGCTGGTGGTGGGCTCGCTGTTCTCGGTGGTCTACCTGCGCCTGCTGCGGACGGAGGTCTGACGCCATGGCCCGGACCCTGTCCTCCCGCAGGAACGGCCGCCGGCTGGCCGCCGACGCCGGTCTGCTGGCGGTGGCCGCCGCCTTCGTGCTCCCGCTCGCCTGGGTCGTGCTGTCCTCGCTGGACACCCGGGCCGGCCTCCGGGTGAAGGTGCCCGACGGCCTGACCCTGGACAACTTCGACGCCGTCCTGACCCCGGACATCACCTTCACCCCGCTGCTCAACAGCCTGCTGCTGTGCGGCGGGGGGACCCTGCTGACGGTGGCCTGCGCCGCGCTGGCCGCCTATCCGCTGTCGCGGTTCCGCTCCCGCTTCAACCGTCCGTTCCTGCTGACGGTCCTCTTCGCGACGAGCCTGCCGATCACGGCGATCATGGTGCCGGTGTACGCCCTGTTCGTGCAGGTGAACCTGATCGACACGACGGGGGGCACGATCTTCTTCTTCGCGGCCTCCCAACTGCCCTTCGCCATCTGGCTGATGAAGAACTTCATGGACGGGGTGCCGAAGGAGCTTGAGGAGGCCGCGTGGACCGACGGGGCGTCCTCCTTCCAGTCGCTGCTGCGGGTCGTGCTGCCGCTGATGGGGCCGGGCGTGGCGGTGGTGACGGTGTTCTCGTTCGTGATGATGTGGGGCAACTTCTTCGTCCCCTTCATGCTGCTGCTCACCCCGGACCAGATGCCGGCGGCGGTCAGCATCAACGAGTTCTTCGGCAACCGGGGGACGGTGGTCTACGGCCAGCTCGCGGCGTTCTCCCTGATCTACTCGGCGCC
>NZ_AGBF01000168.1 GCF_000225525.1 Streptomyces zinciresistens K42
CCAGAGTTGCACCGTACAGCGGATTCTTAGGCAGGCTGAGATTGCCCATCAGCAGGATTACCTGAAGCACCGACAAGGCCAAGAATCCCGACAGCGCCCGCTGCCCAACGCCACCCGTCGCCCACATCGAATGTGAGGAATGCCGCGCAACCAATCACGAGCACAAAAAGACCGAAGGCCATAGGCTGCAACTGAAGCAGCCATTTGGCACGCGGATCCCATAGGTGCAGCGAACGATCAGCGAAGGCCGGGGGGGCCATCTCGTCAGCGGCAACTCCGGATTCTCTGAATGTCTGCATTTTTCCGGCATTCAATGTCCCGTGAACCACCCAGCCGGTGTCGAACACCAGCGCTCCTGGGGTCCGTCGCGGAGACAAGCGGCCTGCACGCGCTCCGCGGCGCGCGTCCCAGCACACCCAGAGATCCCGCCCCAGGGCATCAAGCTGCGTAAGGTTCGCGGTCTCGACGTAGAAATGGATCCATCCGGACTCGGTTCGGACCTCAAGGTACTGGCCCTTGGCCGCCTCTCCCTCACCGCCAGTGCCAGCATGGTGATATCGCCCAATTCTCGAGAACTGGCCCCTGATCGCTCGATCGCCACCTCCCATGCGACTGAAGGAACGAAACCCGTGCCTTCTAGAAACACCTTCTACAACAACGGCGCATCCGAATAGCCACGCTGCAATGAAGGACCACCTCATGTAGGTCGGCATCGTCTCACCACGAAGTTCAGAGCCGAGGCTGCGCTGGTCACCGGCAACGGCGCCCAGAGACGGCTGAGTTGGAGCGTAGAGGACGCTCACCGGTCCACCCGGGCGAATGGGATCGTTGGTCTTGGTCCTGACGATCACCCGATGGCTTCTCCCCCCGCTCCGGTCCGGCAGCAGCACCACCACTCTGGCCGTGTATGAACTGCTCGCCCTAGAGGAGATGCGACGCAGATCACTGACTTCGCCAGCAGGAAGCACCGCGAAATCAGCGCCGGCGGATAGTAGACGCTGTACCGATTCTGAACGCTGCGGTGTGCCAGTCGCCAAAGCTGCCATACCCACGATAGCTGTGCACATGCCCACGCCCCAGAAAAAGGCACGCTGTTGTTGATGTCGCCTCGATGGCAAGCGAAGGGGAATTGCAGGCGGGGCGCTCTGCTCTGCTGAAATATACGATGCAGCCTCTTCGCCACGGATTGGTTGCTCAATTGCGGCACGAAGTCGACAGATCGACAACAGCATCGCGCTGGCCAACGCGCATCCGAGCGCGACGAAGATCAACTGCTGGCGTAGGGGCGGATCTGCGTTGAACAACCAGAGCAACGGAACGGCCAGGACCGCTGAGAGGCTCAAGGCAGCACACCACGTCGCGACCATCCAGACTGGAGCAGTACTCGAAGCGGGTGCATAGTTTTTCCACATCAGCCGAAATCCTCGCGGATCCTGTCCGTACTGCTGCTGTCTGTTTGTTTGATCCCCTGACTGGCTTGCTTCTGCGCCTGCTGAGCACTCTTCTCAGCGTCAGAGACTTCGTCCTTTGCAGAATTCGCAGCGACACCACCTGCAACTGGGACGGTAGACGCGAAGGAGGTGTCAATCGCTGCCTGCTGATGTTCAGCGCGGTTCCCGCCGAATGCGTAGTCACTCTCGTTCTTGATGCTTCGCGCTGTGTCGTCAAGTCCTCGGTCCACAGCACGGACTGATCCGCCCGCTCCGCCCGCGGCGGCACCCGAAACACCGGTCACCAGAGACTGCTTCAGGTTGAATTCCTGACCGGTACGCACGGATTCAAGGGCATCGCCGGTCATACCACCCGCTGCACCGGAAGCGGCCCCGCTGGCAATCTCTTTCCCTCCCAACCCGGTCACGGCCTTACCAGCAGCGGTACCAGCCGTGGCACCGGCGAAACCACCGAGCAAGTTGGTCTCAAGCTCCCATCCCTTGCCGCTGAGCTTGCTGGTGATCATGCCGCCAGTTGCCCCACCGGCCCAGTTGCCCAAGCCTTCTGCGAGGAGGCGCCCCGCATTTCCTTTTCCGTAGAGGGCTCTGTATTTGCCTCCGAGGAACCTCAGAATCCTGCCCAACCGACTTGCTGCGTCCAAAGCCCGGGTTACGAGCATGGTGACTCGAGCTGTGCCGACAGCTGCCGATACGCCAAGAGTCAAGAAGGACATCCCCACGGACACAAGGGCAGATACCCCAATCTCCTTGTATATGTCCTGAATTTCATTATTGACTTCATCGATGTTCTTGGCAGCTTCATCCAGACCCTGTGCGGCCTCATCGAATTCCTCAGTCAGATTGAGTACTGCGGTAGCGAACTCGCTCCACCGCCTCTCGAACGCGTCAGCAGATTCGCCACGCCAGCCATAACCTACGGTTTTCTGGACCTCCTTGTCGAGGAATTTTACAGCCTCCTCGATATCAGACTTCATCTTTCGCCAGGCTTTCGCCGCATCTCTCAGTTCATCCGGTCTGCCGCCCGGCTGAATCACCTCAATTCCGAGCTCGATAATTTCCTCAGCAACCGACTCATCGCCACTCATTGAGCATCACCGGACTTACCGAAGAGAACCGAGACATCGTCATCAGTTACCTCGGTATCACGGTTTACTTTTCTCAAAGCATCGGCGACCCTATCCAAGTGTTCATGAACCACCTTCATGGCAGCAGTAGCGTCATCTGCGTATCCGACGTACGCCGAGGTCACCTCCGCCGACTCCGTGAGCACTCCGAAGCCGTCAGTGATAACTTCTTCGCCGGTCCTCTGTGCGAATTTCTTGAGATAATCCCTTAAGTCGTATGCTTGCAATTCAAATTGACGGGCCAAGCGCCTGACTGAATCGGAGTCATAAAAAGACTCTTCACTTTCCAACATCAATCCCTTTGGTCAGCTGCAAAATGCCTAAGATTTACCCAGGGTGAAGACGATAAGTCACTTTCTCGAACAGGGCGACTGCTGGTTCTACGAATTCAAATTGGTCAGCGGTGGATGAGACTCCTGCATCGGATTCGGCTCAACCTAGGCAAACGAAGTCAGCCCGCTTTGTGTCTACCCCCACGCAAAAGGGGTACGCAACGTGAATTTCTCTTTGAATCTTCTGAAGCACTAAGAAGACGTATCGGCTACTTCGGGGCAGATGCGCCTTCAAGCGTTCCGAGCATCGAAGAACGCTGCAGCAATTCTTCTACTGTCCTTGTTGAGGCGGCCACTGGGCTTGAGGGTCGTGCGCGTCCGGCGAAGGCTGTCCGGGAGGGGCATGGTATCCCCCATAAGTTGCACCGGAGGGCTGCCGATAGCTGGCCGATGGCTCCGAGGGAAGAACTGCGCCGGTGTGGGGCATGCCGCCTTCGGAACCAGAGCCGCCGCCGTTACGGCGCTTGCGCAGAAGCGCGAAGAGGATACCGACTGCGATCACTGCGGCTGCGATGCCGACTACGAGAAGAATTCCACCGGAAGAAGACCCCTTCCCTTTAATTGCCTGACTTGAATTCCTTTCGTCTCCCGAGGCAGCACCAGAATTAGTTGAAGTGGACCCTGCCGGCTGAGCAAGTGGGCCTTGCTTAGGCCCCTTGGGGATGTCCATCGTCAGAGCGGTACCGGGGCGAGCGATTCCGTACCCTAGTTCTTTATCCGGCACTGTCCTTCCCGTATTATTGAGGAAAGAGGCGGACTTAATCAGTCGATTGATGATTTGCCCTGCCGTGAGGTCCGGATACTTGGAACGAAGGAGAGCCACAATGGCTGAAACATAAGCGGTTGAACCAGAAGTACCGTCTGCCACAGCGTATCCACTGGAAGTTGTTGGATCTACCTGAGCCACATCGACTCCGGGTGCCGCCACAATCACGCCTCCCGTATTCGACTTCGACCAGGGGGTGAGATTCTTGTCTACGGCTGCGACAGCCACTACCCCGGGGAGAGCGGCCGGGTAGTTCACCGTTCCCGCATCATTTCCTGCGGCCGCGACCACCACTACATCGCGTGACTGAGCATACTCAATCGCTCGGGCCGCTTTTGAGCCAGGGTAAGACGAAGAGTCATCGAGCGATAGGTTGATCACCGAGGCGCCTTGATCGGCTGCATATCGAACTCCGGCAGCCCAGCTAGCTGTATCGCCACCATCTCTGCTGATGTCGACCTTAATGGGTAGGATTTTCGCCTTAGGCGCTAGGCCAATCACACCGGATTCACCATTTGGTCCGCTGCCGCGCCCTGCAATCAGGCTAGCCATAGAAGTCCCGTGGCCTACACTATCCTTCTGCGGATTTCCGGAACCCGTAAAATCTCTACCCGGAAGCACTTGACCCGTGAGATCTGGTTGGCTGGAATCCACGCCTGTATCGACGATGGCAACTGTGACCCCAGCCCCTTTAGACGTTCTCCAAACTTTCTCAGCATCGTACACTGACAGCGGCCATTGAGAGTCTCTAACTTCATCAGCTGACGCTAGCGGCTGCGATGTGAGGAGCAAGGCTCCTGTCAATGCCGTGACTCCTGCCGCGGACCAGACTCGCTCGGCATTCAATTTCCCTGCTCCTCACTCAACTTAGGCTGACTGAAATAGCTTCAAGATGGACCAAAGCAAAAACTATTTGACCCGCTTGTATGGCTATTCGATGGTGCGCGGCACATTGCGATTGCGGTCGTCTTCCGAAATCCAGGTCTCTTCGTCCTCTACGAGGTAGTCAGGGCGATCCCCATGGCTATTCTCATCCTCCGGCCTACGCCCGTTACGGCCGCCCAATCCGCCGCCTCCACCTGCCATCGCGCCACGCTGTGTTCCGCCTCGACTTCCGTGCAGGCCGGCCCCACCACCAGTCCCCTTACCTGCCACACCCTTAGCCGCACCAATCACTCCACCTCGTGACTTGGCGATCGCGCCGCGACCGCCCGCGCTAGTACCGCCCCGACCCGCTGCACCAGCTCCTGCACCTCCCACACCACCCATACCAGCTCGTCCGCCGTTGTTCCGGCCCGCTTCAGCACCGTTCGCTGTTCCGTTGCGGCCAATTGGGGTTCCAAGGCCGCCACGCGCAACTGCACCACCCACGAGGCCCGATGCTCCTCCAGAAGTCACTATGCCCGGCCCCTGAACACCGCCTGTGGTAGCGCCACCACCTAGACCGCCGCCACCACCAGCCACTGGCCCATTACCTGATAGGCCAGGCGAGAGGCTGTCAATCTTCGTTTTTGCGGTAGGCAGCTGCGATCCGCCCGTGATACCCGGACTCCGGCTCACGCTGGGCACCGTTCCAACGCTGCTGGTTGATCCGGCACTCCACGACGTAGGCGCGCCGCCGCGCATCCCTGGACTTGAGCCACCCCCAGTTGGCATGGAGATAGGAGTTGGCATCGGCGTTTGAGGGTTCGGAGGCTGGAAGGGATCCGTCGGGCTTTCGTCTCGAATTCCTGCTTTCGAGTAAGCCTTGTAATTGACAGCCAGCTGCTCCATGATCGCCACACCTTGAAGCTGTGCCTCCTTGCCTGCGGACAGGGAGTCGGCGTTTGCCTGTCGAGCGGCGTCGGTGCTTACGCCCTTGTTGATGTCTTCGAGCAGCTGCTCATCGTTGCGCTCGTCGTCCCACAATTTATCCCAGGCCTTGTCCCAAAATCCTGGCTCCTCGACTTCACGCATCTTCGAAATCGAGTTCCGCAGGTCGTTCTGAACGCCCGCCATGGACTCACCGTAGTAGTTGGCCCACGCAGCACCGTTCCGCACATTCTGAAGAATCTCGTTGGCCTTCTTGCGGAATGCTTCGGCCGCGTCGCCTTCCCAGTATTCGAGCACATTCTCGACAGCGCTCTGCATCATGCCTGCAACGCTGTCCTTCGCCGAGACCGAGTCGACACCTCCGCTCTTGCCGTCACCATCTCCGCCAGAGAGGATGTTGTGAATCGACTTCCAGTGCTGGCTTACCTCGTAGATCCGGTTGGGATCCGCGTCAAGGATCATGGAGCGCAGCTCAGGAATGCTCATCTTCATGAAGGGTGTGTCGAGCTTGCTCCGGTCCGGACCGCCCATGCCGCCATTCGGCAGCGAGTTGAGCTTCTCATCGTGCTTGTTCTGGATCCGCTGCTCGCGTGCCCTCTGCTGAGCCTCGTAGTACTGAGGATTCTGGTAGTAGCCGTAACCCATGGTCGAACTTCCCCTCTGTCAGAGACCAGTAGCTGAACCGATTAGTTGGCTGCGCCCTTGGGAGCAGCGCTCACGCCTTGGGCATTCGCCTGCTCCTGGTTGCAGTACTTGTCCCTGACCTTCGAGGTGCTCTTGCCGAACTCATCGATCAGTTTGTGCAGATCCCGGATCATGTTCTCAATCCTGGTCTTCTGCTTCTGGTGCGCTCCATGAAGTTCGTTCGACTCCATGAACTTCGCACTACCGAATGCAGTACTCGGGATGTCCGTCTCGTACTTGGCCTTTGTGTTGGCCTTGTCCATGTCCGAGAGAAGGCCGTTGAGCTTGCGGATGACGTCATCCAGCTGGCTCAGGTCGACCCGCATTCCGTTGCTCATACCCCGTTGTCCTCTCCCCTGTTGTCCAAGTCCTCGCCGGCGTCGGACGCCGGGTGCCGGCCGACGCGGTGCAAGTCCCCGGCACCGCGTCGGGCCGAGTTGCTCACACCCTCGCGGGCAGGCTCCCTCGCACCCCCGCGGGCCAGCTCGCTCGTGCCCCTGCGGGCCGAAGTGGCCGGGTCCTTGCGGTCCGGGTTCGCCGTGTCGTGCCGCGATGGTTGGGTCATCTCTGTGTTCTGCCCGGTGCTGTGGTGCGGCGGTTGCGCCAGTCCCTCACCGCGACGCCGCTGCCCGCGATGACCAGGGTGAGGGCCAGGCCCGTGCCCAGGACGTAGGTGGCGATCCGGCGTTCGCGTTCCGCCTCGCTCTCACCCATCGTCACAGCCATGGGCACGATGCCGCCAGACCCTGCCGTCGCCGGAGGGTCCGGCCGCGGGGACGTGCCCGGCGTCGAGGTGTCCGACAGGGCGGCCAGGGGGTCGACGACGCCCCAGCCGATGTAGCGGTTGGGGCCGCGGCCGGGACGCTGGGCCGTCTCCTCGATGCGCGTGGCGATCTGGGACGCCTTCCAGTCCGGGTACTTCTGCTTCAGCAGTGCCGCCACGCCCGCGACGTACGGCGCCGCGAAGCTCGTACCGTCGGCGGTGCACTGGCCGCCGCTCGGGACGGTGGAGACCATGCCCACGCCGGGCGCCGCCACGTCCACGAAGTCGCCGGTCTGCGAGAAGAAGGCGCGCTCGTCGTTGCGGTCGGAGGCGGCCACCGCCAGGACGCCGTCGTAGGAGGCGGGGTACGTTTTCGCGGACTTGGCGTTCGCCCCGTCGTTGCCGGCCGCCGCCACGATCAGCGCGCCCTTGGCCACGGCGAAGGCGACGGCGGCGCGCAGTTCGCCGTTGTCCTCCTTGTCCGCGGTGTCCGAGGAGATGTTGATGACGTCGGCACCGGCGCCGACGGCGGCCCTGATCGCCTGGGACATCGTGCGGGAGTTGCCCTGCTTGTCCTGGCCGCCCGTGTAGCGGTACGACGTGATCTCGGCGCCCGGTGCGATGCCCACGAAGCCCGTGCCCTTGAGCGGCCGGGCGGCGATGATGCCCGCCACGCGGGTGCCGTGGCCCTCCAGGTCCTGGGTGGCCGCGCCGCCCACGTACGACTTTCCGCCCGCCGCCACCGCGGGGGCCAGCTGTGCGTTCTTCCTGTCGACGCCGGTGTCGATGACCGCGACCTTGACGCCCTTGCCCGTGGCCTGGGCCCACAACTGGTCGAGCAGGAGCCGTTGGAGCGACCAGGGCGTGGACTTGATGACGTCGCCGCCGAAGACGCACTCCGTACTCGCGGACAGGCCGAAGTCCCCGCTTCCGGAGGCGCCGGCGCTTCCGGAGCTGTCGGCTCCCGGGGCCGCCGTCGCCACGGCCGTCAGCGGCGCCGCGGTCAGGCAGGCTCCGGTCAGCGCGAGTACGCCGAGGGCCCGCCGCAGTGCGCGGGTCCCACGGTCGCGGTCGCGTGAACGGGCCGTACGGCCTTCCACGTTCAGGCCCCTCATGGCCAGGCCCCCAGGGCTTCCGTGCTTCCTTCGAAGCGGGGTCGGACAGGTGTGCCGGGTACGGCGATGATGACGGCGGAGCGGCGCGAGTCGCGCGATGACGGCTCGTCAGGAGTCTTACGGTGGACGGGGGATGCCGCGGGCGACCCCGGGGCAGAGGTCGGCCCAGCGGACGCCTGGGCGTCGGCTGGGCCGGTTCTCCTCATGTCAGGTCCCTCGGGTCGCCGACGGGTCAGCCCCAGGTCTGGGCGTTGCTCTTCTCCGTGGCCTGGTAGCTCTCGGCGGCGCTCTGGAGCGCCGTGGAGATCTTCAGCAGGGTGGCGTGCAGGTCCGCGGCGGTCTTGTCCCACTCGCGCTGCTTGCGCTGGTAACCCTCCTGCGCCTCACCCTCCCAGGTGTTGGCGACGCGCTTGACGGCGGCTTCGAGGTCGTCGAGCTGCTGCTTGATGCGGCCGGCCGTCGACTTCACGTCGGTGGAGGCGTTGGTGATCGTTGCGTAATTGACGAGGATCGACATCGTCATTCCCTTTCAGGAAAGAGATCAGGAAGATCAGGAAGGTGCGGCGGACGTTCGGTGAGAAGGAGAACCTTTCGGGATGTCCCCGCCGCGTGCGGCTGTTTCGGATTCATCCCGGCGCCATGAGGCCCGGCTCGCTCAGCCGAAGTCCGACATGATCTTGCTGATCTCGGCGTTCTGCTGCTCCTCGGACGCGGAGTAGTTGCTCCGCGTGGAGTCCACGGCTTCCTTGATGTCGTTGAGGATGTCGCTCATCCTCTTCGCATCCGCGTTCCAGCGCTCCTGCAACTGGCGGTACGACTGGGCCGCCTGGCCCTTCCAGCCGCCGGCGATCTGGTCGATCACTCCGTTGAGACGACGGATCTCGCCCTGGAGCTGACCGTTTGCCGTGGTGATGTCGCCGGAGAGCTTGGTGAGTTCGTCCTCTGTTACCCGGAACTGGCCCGCCATGATGAACCTTCCCCCATGTCGTCGTTGATCCGGGCCACCGTGCGGGTTCCCGGACGCGCTTCGCGCGCTTGAGCGCTGCAAACACTCTATCGTCAGCCTGTCACTCATCCACAGGCAAGACCAATCAGTTACACGCCTCACACACTTGGACGACGTCCCCGTGGCCGGTGCGGCGTCTTACTGTCAAGTGCCCTTTCAGGGATGCCGGTTGAGCGCGAGGTCACTTTTTCGGAAAGGCGGGGCGATCGGCCGGTTTTCGGGGCGTTCACAACGCGTCCGCCCCACTCTCCGCCCGACTCGCCACCCCCCTCTCCGCCTCGCACGGGGCCCTCCCACCCGGCTCCCACCCGGCCGCCGAGCCGCACCACCGGCGCACCGCCACTCGCGCGCCCCCACCCCCACGCCGCCGCCCCACCGCCGCCCCACCGCACCGCCCGGCCGGCTTCCCGATCGCGTACGCGGACCCGACGTACGCCCATCCCGCGCACGCGCACCCCACACGCGCCCCTCGCACACGCACGCCCCTGACGTACGCGCACCTCACCCACGCACGCCCCGCCGCCCCGCCCACCCACGCCCTGCCACGCCCCGCCCCGCCCCGCCCGCGCACGTCACTGACTCTGCGGCTGCGCCGCGCTCGCGGTGTCCAACGTCGGCCCCTTCGGGATGAACGTCGCCCATGTCTGCGGCACGATCGCCGGGTTGGACAGGTTCTCGTAGCCCAGACGGGTGCGCGCCTTGTCGGTCTCGCTGGGGCCCTGCGAGGAGGCGTCGCCCGGTGTCGCGACACCGTTCGCGCCCTGCGCCTCGCTGTCGTTGCCCGCGGGCAGCGAGTACCGCAGGCCGGTGTCGGTGAGGAGGTACGTCCCACCACCGCCGCCCGCCGCGCCGGTGACCTCCTTGAAGAGCAGGCCGGAGCCGGAGGAGACGTACGCGCCGAGCGAGTCGGCGATGACCTTCTTCGGGTAGTCGGTGCCGGCCCAGGCCGCGAGCTGCGGCCTCCGGTCGGCGCCGAACGCGCCCTTGTAGACGCTGCACGAGGTCGTCCTGGCCTGACCGCTCGCCGAGGCCGCGCCGTTGGCCTGCCGCGGCACCGCCTCGGGCCAGCCCCGGTCCGCGTAGAAGCGGTCCGCGCGGCCGCCGTTGGCCTCGATGACGGCCCGGGTGTCGATCTGGCGGGCGCCGTTGTCGTCGCGCGCGACGAGCAGGTTGGCGACGAGCGGCGAGACGGCGGCGACCTTGTCCTTGAGGACGACGTAGAACTGCTCGCCCCGGGCGTCGCGCGCCCGCAGCACCTGACCGACCGTGCCCGCGTCGCCCGGCAGCCCCCGCACCGAGGTGGGCCCGCCGGCGCCGGGGACCGTCGGGAAGGTGATCTCCCCGCCGTCGTTGAGGGTGCTCAGCCACTCCTGGCTGACCGGCTGCGGGTCGGCCGAGGCGCTGGTGCCGATGACCGCGGAGCGCAGCTGCTCCATGGACGTGTCGTCGAGGCCCGCGCGGCCGCCGAGCAGGAAGCGGCTGCCGCGGCCGTCGACCAGGTACTCGCGGCCGGTCCTGGTGTCCTTGACGTACAGGGCCTCGCGCGGGTCGACCTTGCCGGCGCCCTCGACCGACTTGGCGTCCGCGCCGTCGAGCACGAAGACGGCCCGGTCGATGGAGCCCTCCGAGCCCGGCGCAGGGCGCTCGCACACGGCCCACGTCTTCTTCAGCTCGGCGTCCGCCGGGGAGGGGAGGCGGTCGGGGGCGTAGGGGATGCCGATGGTCGCGCCGTGCCGGAGGCCGCTCTTGTCGATCTCCTTGCCGGGGACCTCCAGGACGGTGCCCTTGCCCTTGTCGAGCAGCAGTTTGGCGGAGGCGTAGTTGAGGACGGGGTGGAGGACCTTCTCCTCCTTGCCGTCCTTCGGGTCCGGGTCGAGGACCACGTAGCGCGTGGTGGAGTCGCTGTCGACGATGATGTACTGCCCCGGCGTGTCCCAGCCCTTGGGCGCGGTGGGCTTGATGACACCCCAGGCGATGAAGCCGATGACCAGCACCACGCCCACGCCGAGACTGGGCATGACGGTACGGATGGGACGCGGAGCGCCCTCCTCCGAACCGCCCGGCGACGGCGCGAGGAACGCCGCGACGGTGCGCTTGCGAGCGAACGTGTAGGCGGCGAGCTCGTCCCGACGCTTTGCCATGGTCCCCGTATCTCCCGTTTGTGTACTTCTGGTGCATCGATCGCGCGCGACGAGCCGGTTCACCGCACCCGTTGCGCACAGGCCGGTCCGCCGCCGACGACGGGCCGGGCACCGCGCGGGCCGTTCCCGCGCACCCCGTCCCTCGCGGGCCGTTCCCGCACCCCCGGTGTCGCGAAGGCCGGTTCGCGGGCCGTTCCCGCGCACCCGGTCCCGCGAAGGCCGGTTCGCGGGGCCAGCCCCAAGACACCGGCCGTGCAAGGCCGTTCCCCGAGGGGCCGGTGCCGAGAGCCGGTGCCGGGTGTCCGCTCCCGAGGGGCCGGTCGCGTGCGGCCGTCCCGGCGGCGCAGGCACCTACTATGCACTGCGCGCCCCGGGGGCGGCTCCCCAGGTGCACGGCCGACCCCGCATCTTCACAGGGCTTCTCCACCGCGCTCCACCGCACGGCCCCGGTCCGTGGCAGGCTGGCCACCCGGGGTGCGGGCGCCTCCCGGGCACGTCCCCGGGCGCCTCCCGCGTCGTGCGGCGCGTCGTCCGTCTGTCGTCCGGCGCGTCGTCCGTGTGTCGCCCGCTGTTCCGCAGCGGGTACCGTGAGCCACCCGCAGGGAGGACGCGGTCCGTCGACGCCCCCGGCCCGTGGCCGGGATTCCGGGGAGCGGATCCCGCCCGACCGACGGCCGCCTACTTCGCGAAAGGGATGTCCCGGGGGATGAGCAGCGCTACGAGCACTCGGCGCGGACGCCGCGCACAGCAGCGACCGGGAGGCCCGGACGGCAGACCCGAGCCCACCGCCCCCGCCGCCCCCACCGCCGCCTCGCCCCGTACGCTGCCCCGCCCCGGCGGCCTCGGCCCCGTACGGCTCCAGCAGTTGATCCTCGTGGAGCTCGCCGCGGCCGTGCTGCTCGCCGGCTGGGCCGCGGACGCCTCCTGGCTGCTGGCCGCCGCCGGGGCGGTCGCCGCGGTGCTGCTCCTCCTCGCGGTCCTGCGCCGCGGCCGCCGGCCCCTCCCCGAGTGGTACGAGACGACACGCGCCCTGCGCGCCCGGCGCCGGGACGCCAGGCTGCCGGTGCCGCCCGGTACGGACGCGATGCTGGCGCCCGTCGTCGAGTGCGACCCCGCCCTGCGGACGTACTCCTTCGTCTCCCGCGACGACCGCCCGATCGGCATGATCGGCGACGGGACGTTCCTCACGGCTGTCCTCTTCGTGCAGCCGGGGGACCGGCCGCTGCGACCCGGCGCCGGGGAGCGGCAGTTGCCGCTGCGGCTGATCCACGAGTCCCTGGAGGTCGACGGTATCCGGCTGGCGTCCGCACAGATCGTGCAGCACACGCAGCCCGCGCCCGCGCCGCACCTGCCCTCGCAGTCGCTGGCCGCGCGGTCGTACGGCCCTCTCCAGGCGCGGTCCGGTTCGCCCGCGCTGCGGCTCACCTGGATCGCCCTCAAACTCGACCCGGAGCTGTGCCCGGAAGCGGTCGAGGCCCGCGGCGGCGGGGTGCCCGGCGCGCAGCGCTCCCTGCTGCGGGTGGCGGACCAGCTGGCGAGCCGGCTGGCCGGAGCCGGGTTCAAGGCGACCATCCTCGACGAGACCGAGCTGGTGCAGGCGCTGGCGACCTCCAGCTGCCTGAACCCGCGCGCCAACCAACAGCACGGCCAGGACGGCCGCGCCCAGCGCCGTACGGTCGAGGCGGTGCGCAGCTGGCGGGTGGACGACCGGTGGCACACCACGTACTGGGTTTCCCGCTGGCCGCAGTTGGGCAGCGGCGCGGTGGAACTGCCCGAGCTGGTCACGCGGTTGACCTCGCTGCCGGTGCTCGCGACGACGTTCAGCATGACCGTGGGCAGGGCGGGCAACCGCGGTGTCGCCCTCACCGGGCACATCCGGGTCACCGCCCGGGGCGAGGACGAACTCGGTGAGGTGGGAAGGGAGTTGGAACGGTCCGCGAGCACGGCGAAGGTGGGCCTGGTCCGTCTCGACCGGGAGCAGGTCCCCGGTGCCCTCGCCACCCTGCCGCTCGGAGGTACCTCCTGATGTCCCAGCCCGTACCGACGATGCCCCCGGGGCAGCAGGGCCACGCCCCCGCCCGGACGCCGTCCCACGTGGCCTCGCCCACCGACACCGGCATGATCCCGATCGTGGGCCGGCCGGAGCCCGCGCAGCAGCGACGGCGCGTCTTCAGCCCGGGGTTCGGGCTGCGCGGACCGCGCCGCAACCGCCATGTCCTCACCGTCGAGGAACTCGACGCCGTCAGCATGCCGATCGGTGACGACGGCGTACTGATCGGCACCGACCCGCAGTCGCGGCCCGCCGTGCTGGGGCTGGCCCGGCCCACCCCCTTCGACGTGGTGCTCGTGGGCGGTCTGTGGCTCGCTCAGGTGCTCGCGCTGCGCGCCGCGGCGACGGGTGCGCGGGTGGGGGTCGAGACCGGACGCCCGCAGGTCTGGCAGCAGTTGGCGCAGGAGGCGGGCGGCGGCCAGCAGTGTGTGACGGTCTATCCGGTGGGCCGGGTGCCCGCGCAGGGGCCGTCGGTGTCCAGTCCGGTCGTGCTGATCCGCGACTGCGGCATCCGTCCGCCGCGCGGCCGGGTGACGTCGGTGCCGTGGCAGTCCGTGGTGACCGTGCTGCCGTTCGTCAGCGAGCACGCGCCGCGCTGGCTGGCGCAGGCGCACCTGGTGGGCATCCAGCGCATCTCGCCGTACGAGACCGAGGCGGTGCGGGACACCCTGGGCATCCCGGAGGAGCAGCTCCAGCAGTTGCCGACCCTGCACGACGGTGTCGCCCTGTGGTGCACCCGCAAGCACCAGAAGTTCGTCATGACCGACCCCACCGACGCGGAGACCGGCCTGCTGGGTGTGGCCCGCCGGATGGACTGAGCCGCCACCGCCGCCGCCACGGGCGCGAACGGGGGCCCCGCTGAAGGGGGTTGCCGTCCGCGCCCGGCTTCTTGCCCCGGCCGGGTGCCGCGCGAGGCGCCCTCCCGGGACCTGGGGACCCTTCCGTCCGGGCAGCCGGGGCTATACCGTCCGCGCCCATGGGGACTTTTCCGTCCCGCCATGCGAGTGATTAGGCTTCTGGTGGTGCGGTGACGATCGCAGCCGGGTGGGGACCCGCCACTCGGTCCGCCCGGCCGCGACGACGACCAGCTCAGCAGCAGTGGCTGACCAGGAGGCAAGCAGTGAACAGGGATCGGTCCGAGTACCACGGCGGGAGCCCTTCCTCGGACGGGGACGATCACGAGGTGGATCTGACGGGCGAGTTCGAGATCGTCTACACACCTCCCGCCTGGTACGCCCAGAGCACGCAGGGTGGCTCGCCCCCGGGCGGTCAGCAGGACTCCGACCGGAGTTCGCCGTCACCGCCGAGCGGGCCACCCGCCGGATCACCGACGGGCCCGCCCGGCACCGCGGCGGCACCGGGTCCCGCACCGCACACCCCCGGCACCGTCCGGCCGCCCGCACCGCACACACCGCCGCAGCAGCAGCCCGCATCCACCGCCCCGGGGCAGGACCCGCCCGCACCGCCCCCGCAGGGCCCCGCCTCGGGTGGCTACGGCTTCCCGCAGCGGCAGTCCGCCCCCGGACAGGCCCCCGCGGCCGGCGGTCACGGCTTCCCGCGGCAGCCGCTCCAGGACACCTCCGGCGGATTCGGCACGCCCCCCGCGGCTCAGGACACCTCCGGCGGCTACGGCGCACCCGAGCCCGGCGGTGACACCCCCGGCGGCTACGGCGCACCCCGCCCCGCCGACGACGCCCCCGGCGGACTCGGCGCACCCCCCTCCCTCCCCCACGCCTCCGACGGCTACGGCCATCCGCGGCAGGCGCCCCCGGGCATGCCCCCGGCCGGGGCGGGCACC
>NZ_AGBF01000167.1 GCF_000225525.1 Streptomyces zinciresistens K42
GCGCCCGCGCCCGCGCGTCCACGGCGGCCCCGCCCCGCTGGACGGCCTCCGCCAGCTCCCGCGCCCACGCGGCCAGCCCCGCCGGGTCCAGCCCGTGGGGCCGGTGCTCCCCGCTGTCCGCCGCCCACTCCTCGACGGCCCCGGCCCCCCGGCGCAGCAGCCGCGCGCCGCCCGTCGCGTTCCCCCGGGCCGCGTGCGTGAGCCCCACCGCGAGCTGGGCCAGCCCGCGCCACAGACCCCGCTCCCGCGGCGGCCCCGACTTCCAGGCGTCCTCGAAGACCTCGTGGGCGTGGAACGGCTTCCCCGCGTCCAGCAGTTCCTGCGCCTCGGCGACGCTGCGCTCCGGTGTGCGGACGACCCCTTCGGGCTGCCGCTCGACGCCCTCGGCGCCGTACGCCAGAGGGCGCCCCAGCCCGTCCCGCGGGCGCGCGCTGCGCGCCCGGCCCTCACTGTCGCGGTCCCGTGCCGCGCCCTGCCGTTCCGGCGGTGTGCTGCCCATACCCCGATTGTCCCCCGCCCGCCGGGAGCGGGCGGACACCCCTTTCGGTCCTCCGGCCGACGTGGGGTAAAGTGCTCCGTGCGTGATCACGCGGTACACCGCACCACACGCACCGGGACGTGGCGCAGCTTGGTAGCGCACTTGACTGGGGGTCAAGGGGTCGCAGGTTCAAATCCTGTCGTCCCGACTGGAGACAGTCGCAGGTCAGGGCCGGTTTCGGAAGCATCCGAAACCGGCCCTTGAACATTTCTGGGGACCAGGTGGGGACCAGCGTTCCTTGACCGGTGTCAGCGAGTGAGGACGGTCGTTGCGGGCAGCGTGCGCGGAGCACGCAGCACGCTGAGGTGCGCGGAGAGTGCCGACCCAGCGGCCGTGATCTTGTGGACGTCGGGGTGTAGGTAGCGCTGAGTGGTGGTCAGCGATCCGTGGCCGGCGATTCTGCGCAGGATGTGGAGGGGGACTCCGGCGTCGGCGAGCCAGGTGAGTCCGGTGTGGCGGAGGTCGTGGCGGCGCAGGTGTTCGTAGCCGAGCCGGGTGACCACCTCGTCCCAGTGGGTCGCGTCGCGCAGGACCGCGGTGGAGATGCGTCCTCCACGTGGGCCGGTGAACAGACGTGCGTCGGGGGCCGGGCCGGCGGAAAGGATGCGCTGGGCGACGAGCGGGCGGATCTCCTCGATGATGGGAACCTTCCGGGCGCTCTTGCCCTTGGTGCCCTTGTCGGTGAGTCCTCCGGGCGCGGGTGTGGTCTGGCGCCGCACCGTCCAGATCCACTGGTTCGTGTCGATGTCCCCGACGCGGCAGCCGGAGACTTCTCCGATCCGGGCTGCGGTGCTCGCGGCGAAAAGGACGACGTCGCCCCACCCTCGGTATTGGTTGTAGGAGGCGGCCACGAGTGCATCGGACAGCTTGACAAGGGTGTGCCAGTCGGGCAGGGCGAGGGCGCGCGGGTCGCGGAGTTCGTCCTCGGCCTGCTTGTAGAGCTTCTGCCAGCCGCTGACCCGGGCGGGGTTGACTTTGATGATGCCGTCGCGGACCGCCTGCTCCATGACGCGGACCAGAACGGCGATGGTGTTCTTGACCGTTGAGCGGCTGTGCTCGTCGACGATCCAGTTCTGCACCGCGCGGTCCACGACGCCGTTGGTGATCACCCGTACGGCGAGGTGGCCCAGTGCGGGGACCACGCGCGTTCGCCATCCCGCGAGATACGGGTCGAGGGTTTTCAACTCCAGCCCGCGCAGGGCGAGATCCATGTTCGCGTCGCCGTATTCGGCGAGCTTCATGGTGGCGAGCGACGGGGACAGTCCGGCTTGCGCGGCCTCGATGATGTCCTGGAGCCACTCCTGCGCTTCGTCCTCGTCCGCCTTTCCCTCTGACGGCGCTTCGCGGTGAGGTGCGGGAGCGTCGTCGTCGGGCCGCGGGGGCGGTCCCGGCGCGGCTGGCGCGGCGGCGGCCGGGGCGGCGCGGGCGGACCGGCCACTGTACCCGCCGGTGCGCCGCAGGCGCGGGTCAGTCCCGCGCGTCGCGGACCAGGAGGGCGAGTTGGACGCGGTTGGTGACGGACAGCTTGGCGAAGAGGGCGGAGGTGTGCGCCTTGACGGTGGCGACGGAGATGTGCAGCCGGGCGGCGATCTCGGGGTTGGCGAGGCCCTCCGCGATGGCGTGGGCGGTGTCGCGTTCGCGGTCGGTCAGGGCAGCGAGCCGGCGGCGGGCGGCCTCGCGGGCGTCGGCCCGGGCGTGGGCGGAGTGCGGGCCGGTGGCCGCCGCGATCACCCGGGCGGCGACCGAGGGGGAGAGGACGGGTTCGCCCGCCGCCACGGCGCGGACCGCGTCGACGATCCGGGCCGGCGCGGTGTCCTTGAGGACGAAGCCGAGGGCGCCCGCGCGCAGGGCGCCGAGGACCAGCTCGTCGGCGTCGAAGGTGGTCAGCATGAGGACGGCGGGCGGGGCCGGGCGGGCGAGGAGTTCCCGGGTGGCGGCGAGGCCGTCCCGGCCCGGCATCCGCACGTCCATCAGGACCACGTCCGGACGGTGCCGCGCCGCCTCGGCGAGGGCGGCCTCCCCGTCGGCCGCCTCCGCGACGACCGCCAGGTCCGGTTCGCCGTCGATGACCAGGCGCAGGGCCAGCCGGACCAGCCGGTCGTCGTCCACGACCAGGACGCGCAGCGGGGCGGCCCGCTCCTCGTGGCTGTCCACCTCATGTCCTCTTCCCCCCGGGGTCCGGCCAGGGTAGCCGGGCGGTGAGCAGGTGGCCGCCGTCGGAGGCCGGGTGGTGGCGGAGTTCGCCGCCCGCGAGGGTGACGCGTTCGGTGAGGCCGAGCAGGCCGTAGCCGGAGCGGGGCAGCGCGGCGGTCCGGGCCGCGGGGGCGGCGGAGTTGCGGACCGTGACGCGCAGCCCGTCGCCCGGCGCTCCATCGACGGTGACACGGACGCGGGAGCCGGGGGCGTGCTTGGCGGCGTTGGACAGGCCCTCCTGGACGACCCGGTAGCAGGTGCGGCCGAGCGGGTCGGGCGGGTCCCCGGCGACGGTGCTGGTGAGGTCGGCGTCCAGTCCGGTGGCGCGGGCCTCGGCCACCAGGTCCGGCACCGACGCCAGCGAGGGCTTCGGGAGGTCGGGGCGGCCGGGGTCGGAGCGCAGGACCCCGAGCACGTCGCGCAGCTCCTCCAGGGCCTGGTGCGAGCCGTCCCGGATGGAGCGGACCAGGAGGCTGTTCTCCTCGGCGGTGAGGTCGCCGCGGTGGTCCAGCACCCCGGCTTGGAGCGCCACCCGGGAGATCCGGTGGGCGAGCACGTCGTGCATCTCGCGGGCGATCCGGGTGCGCTCCTCGGCGCGCGCGTGGGCCGCCCGCGTGCTCTGCTCGCGCTCCGCGCTCAGCGCCCGCTCCCGCAGCGACACGACCTCGGCGCGGCGCGCGGCGACCGCCAGCCCGACGGCGACGGCGGCGCCCGCGCTCAGCGCGCAGACCGGCAGCGCCAGCCAGGGCGAGGGGGGTCCGTCGCGCAGCGGGTAGAGCGTCATCGAGCCCTGGGCGGCCACCAGGTAGACCGCCACGACGGAGCCGGTCCACACCGGGCGGCGGTGGGCGGCCACCGAGACGAGGGCCAGGAAGACCGCGCCGGCGGCCAGGACCGACACCGCGGAGGCGGCGGCGACCACCAGGGCGACGGGCAGGGGCCGGCGCCGCCGCCAGGCGAGCAGGCCCAGGCAGCCGAGCGCCACCAGCGGGTCGCCGGTGACGAACCAGTACCCGCCGTCCGACACGTAGCCGTAGGGCAGTTGGATCGCGGCGAGGAACCAGAACGGGACGCCCAGCGCCGCGGCGGCCAGCAGGCGCCAGGCGGGGTGCCGGGGCCCGGTGGGGGGCGGGGCCTGCGGAATCGTCGTGGCCATGGAGCCATTGTCCCGAGCGCGCGCGGCCCGCACAGCCCGCCCGGGTCGTACCGCCGCCCGGCCCCCGGTCGTACCGCCGCCCCGACCCGGGTCGTACCGCCGCCCCGACCCGGGTCGTACCGCCGCCCCGACCCGGGTCGGGGCGGTCCGGGCCCGGCGGCCGATGCGCGCGGCGGGGCCGGCGGGACAGGGTCGCCGGGTAACCGGATCGACGCCCCTCGCCCCAGGAGGACACGGATGCGCTGGACGCACACGCGCACGGCCCGTACGCACGCGACACGGACGCACAGGGCGCGGACGCCCACGGTGCGGACGCGCGGAGTCACCGCCGTCGCCGTCGCCCTGGCCGCCGCCGCGGCCACGCTGACCGCGCTGCCGGGAGCCTCGGCGGCGCAGACGCCGGGGCCCCTGCGGTGGAAGCCGTGCGCGCAGGGGCCGGCCGGCTCGGCCAGGGCCGGGACGCCCGGCAAGCTGCCGCCGCTGGAGTGCGCCACCCTCGACGTGCCGCTGGACTACGCCGATCCCGGCGGCCGGCGGATCGGGATCGCCGTCTCCCGGCTGGCGAGCGACAAGCCCGAACGGCGCCGGGGCGTGCTGCTGACCAACCCGGGCGGGCCCGGCGTCTCCGGCCTCGGCTACCCGTCCGTGCTGGCCGCCTCCGGCCTGCCGCAGAAGGTGCGCGACGCCTACGACGTCATCGGCTTCGACCCGCGCGGCGTCGGCCGCAGCGCCCCGGTGAGCTGCGGCCTGACGCAGGAGCAGCAGAGCCGCGGCAACTTCCCGGCCTACGCGTACACCCCGGGCGACGTGGTCCGCGAGGCGGGCCGGGCCCGGCAGATCGCCGAGCGGTGCGCCGCCTCCCCGTCCGCGCCCCTGATGCCGTACATCGGCACCGCCGACACCGCCCGCGACATGGACCGCCTCCGGGCGGCGCTCGGTGAGCGGCGGGTGTCGTTCCTTGGCGCGTCCTACGGGACGCAGCTCGGCGCGGTGTACGCCTCGATGTTCCCCGGGCGCGGGGACCGGATCGTGCTCGACAGCAACCTGGGTCCCGGCGGCTACGACGACCGGGCGATGCGGATGTTCGGCCGCGGGATGGAGGACCGGTTCCCGGACTTCGCCCGGTACGCGGCCGCCCGGCCGCAGTACGGCCTGGGGGCGACGCCCCGGCAGGTGCGCGCGACGTTCCTGGAGCTGGCCCGGCGGCTGGACCGGAAGCCGGCCCAGGGGTTCGACGGGACGGCCCTGCGGGGCGTCACCTTCGACCGGCTCTACCTCGACGCGAACATGCCGGAGCTGGCCCGGCTGTGGCAGGCGCTGGACACCGGCCGGCCGGTGCCGCCGCAGCCGCCCTTCCCGGGCCGGGAGCAGTTCATGTCCGCCCGGTTCGCAGTGATCTGCGGTGACGCCGCGTGGCCCCGGTCCATCGGGGAGTACCAGCGCCGGGTGGCCGTCGACCGCCTGCGGTACCCGCTGATGGGCGCCTCCACGGCCGGCGTCGGCCCCTGCGCGTACTGGCCGCGTTCCTGGGTCAGGGAGCCGGTGCGGGTCGGCGACCGCGGCCCGTCCAACATCCTCATGGTGCAGAACGAGCGCGATCCGGGCACCCCGCTCGCCGGAGCCCGCTCGCTGCGGCAGGCCTTCGGCGCGCGGGCCGTCATGGTCACCGCCGACCAGGGCGGCCACGGCGTGTACGTGACCGGCGGCAACCGCTGCGCCGACGACGCGGTGACCGCCTACCTGACCACCGGCCGCCGCCCCGCCCGAGACCTCGCCTGCCCGACCCGGCCCGCCACCTGACCCCCACCCGCCCACGACGCCCCCGGGGGCAGGTGGACCGGCCCGGGGGCCGTCCAGCAGGGTGAGCGGTCCTGGAGCGTCCGTTCGGCGGTGACGGGGGAGCCGCCGAGCGGACGGCCCGCCCGCGCGACCCCCGCCCGGCACGACGAAGGAGCAACCATGAGCAAGCCCGCCGACCAGCGCGACCAGCGCGCCGCCCGGCCGAAGAAGGCCGCGCAGCCGAGGGACAACCACACCCCGGCGCGGCTCATCAACTGCACGACGTCAAAAGGCGACTCGATCGCGGGAGCGGAGTTCCCGACACCGAGATCTCCACGGTGATCGCTGGCCTGGACGAACTGGCGGCCTGGCAGTCGGCCGAGGACGCAGAGTGGTGCGGCAGTGATTCCTGGCAATGGCAGGACACCATCCGCGAGCTCAGGCGGCGAGTCGCGAGTTCTCACGCCGTGTCCGGCTCCGGCGAACCCGCCTCTTGACCCGGCGGCGGTTCTTGGACGTGCGTTGAGGATGCCCCGTCGGCGATGACACAGACTTCTCTCCTCCCACTGGGCCGAGGCGCAGCGAGGTTGACTTGGGGACCAACCTTGGGGGCCAGTGGCCGGTGAACGGATCTGCACCTCAGCACGATCGTGAAGAAGATCCAGGAGGAGGGCGTACGTTCCCAGCAAGTCGACCACCTGATCGACGACAGCCCTCGGGCCCTACTGTCAGGCACCGCGAAGGAGCTTGATCCGGGATCTTGGACGGGGGCCGCGTGGTTGAGAACGGGTTGGTTGACGTCGGTGGAGATGGGGCTCCTGCTCGTGCCTGTGAACCAGGAGGAGACCAGGGGCCGCCGCTGGTTCGGTTAGCAGCTGTATGGTCACCTCTGCAGAAGTCCCCTCAAGAACCCACCCGGTGGGCCCCTGGAAACGCCTCGGTCCGGAGTAGCCGTACCAACCATCGAGGGCGGCGTCGACGGACGTCCCTATGGGGCAGTGCCTGGAACCGCTGCAGAACCCTTGAGGAAAGATGCTTTTTGAGCCGCCTGCTTGACCGAGCGCGATGCGTCTCCGAGCAGAAAACGGCGTTGGTCGCCCCCACCGTCGTGGGGACCAGTTGGGGACCACACGGTGCTCGCGACCCTGAACAGCACGCGTACGGGTGCACGCCCTCCGCCCTAGTTCTGCCCGATATGTGCAGGTAGTTCCTGTGGCCCTCACTCCTGGGGGTCAAGGGGTCGCAGGTTCAAATCCTGTCGTCCCGACGGTGCAAGAGGGCTTCGAGTCCAGGTCAGGGCCTTGTTTCACTTCGGGCGAACAAGGCCCTCGGTCGTTTCCAGGGGCCGTCGTCTCACAATTTCTCACAAGCACTGTTGATCAAGGCCAGTCGAGCAGTTCGGCCGGCTTCTCCGAACCCACCTTCAGGGACTGCGGGTCGGGGTGCACGCAGACCCGCTTCGTGAACCAACAGGTCCGAGGGACCGGCCCACGCGGAGACCACCGTGTCCGGGCACCCTGGCTTTGTTCACGAGAACCGACAGGACCTGTACACGAGATCGGGCGGCACTCGAGGCGCCGGAGAAATTCGAACGGATTACGTCTTCAGGTAGCGCGGGCCCCGACGGAGTCAGCCCGCTGAAGGAGTTCCGCGCGGGCTCAGTGGCCGGATGCCACGGAGCCGGAAGGCCAGGTGGAACTGTGCCTGCGCCGCCTTCGCTCAGCCCTCGTCGGTCAGACGCGTGGACCGAGGAACAGGCCACCGCTCGCGTCGATGATCTGACCAGTGACCCAGCGGGCGGCGTCGGAAGCGAGGAAGGCGACCACGTCGGCCACGTCGTCGGGCGCGCCCAGCCGGTTGAGTGCTGTCATGCCGGTTATCTGCTCGGTGAGGCCCGGCACGTCGAAGACGGCTGCGTTGGTCGCCGTCCTGGTGGCCCCGGGAGCGACCGCGTTCACCGTTATCCCCCGAGGGCCGAGTTGGCTGGCGAGGGTTTTGGTCATCGTCTCGATCGCGCCCTTCGTCATGGCGAAGGATGTCTGAGCCGAGTTGGCCATCCGGGTTGCCACTGACGAGATCGAGATGATCCTGGCGCCCTCGCGCAACAGAGGCAGCGTCCGCTCGATGATGAAGTACGGTGCTCGCACGTTTACCGCGAACAAGTGGTCGAACTCCGCCCGGGTGGTCACGCCGAGTGCGCCGGCCGGTGCGGCCGCTGCGTTGTTGACGACGATGTCGAGTGGCCGACCGTCCAAGCCGGCCTCCACGCCGGCGAAGAGTGTCTCGATGTCGCCGTCCACGCCCAGTTCGGCTCGGACGGCAAAGCCGGTCCCACCGGCGCGTTCCATCGCGTCGAGCACCGTCGCGGCCCCGCTCTCGTCCGTGCCGAAGTGCACGACGACCGTGGCTCCTTCGGCCGCCAGCCGAGCCGCGATTGCCTGCCCGATGCCGCGCGAAGCACCCGTCACCAGAGCCGTTCTGCCCATCAGATCACCCACGCCTTCACCCCATCTCGTTAGTCGCTAACATGATGGTAGTGTCTAACACATGAGTGAGCGGCAACCAAACCTGCGGGAACGACGGCGCTCCGAGACGCGGCGCCTGGTCCAGGCGCACGCGGTGCGGCTGTTCAGCGAACACGGCTACGACGCGGTGACGGTGGCCGACGTGGCCGGGGCTGCCGGCGTCTCGTCAATGACCGTGTACCGACACTTTCCCACCAAGGAGGACCTCGTCCTCATTGACCAGCCCGCCCAGCTCATCGCCGAGCACGTTGCCGCGTCGTCCGCAACGCAACCCCTGGTGCGCCGCATCGGCAGCGCCCTCATCGACGCGGCCACCGCCTCGACCGGCGGCAACGGGGACGAACAGGCGGCGAACGAACGGTTTCTCCTGGACTGCCTCCGGCTCATGGTCTCAACGCCTGCGCTGAGGGCCCGGCATCTGGACAGCCAGTACGCGCTACAACAGGCCATCGTCGAAGCCCTCGGGAAGGACGCGACCGATCCCGACGCCGCGTTCCGCGCCCAAGCCGCTACCAGCGCCTGCCTGGCCGCGATGCACACGGCGCTGACGCGCTGGGTCGAAGACGACGGACGTACCGGACTGCCCGACCTGATCGCACGGGCACTCGCCGCCTCCTTCGGTGATGACGCCGTCGCCACCCACCGGAAGGACTGAAGCGCCCGGATCAGGCGCTGTCACCTCCTTTGGCCATCCAACACAGCGCGGTGTCAGTGCCTCCCGAAGTGCACCGCCCCGGTTTTGATGGAGACATCGAAGACCCGGAAGGGTGGCGGTCACGGCTGCTCCCCGCACGTACCCCGATGAGCTGCGTGCACGCGCGACACGTCTGGCCGTCGAGGCCCGCGAGGACCCGGCCGGCCGGGCCGGTGCGGCCCCCCGGGGACCCCGCCGGGGTGCGGCTGACGCCCGCCGGGTGGCACCCGCGTGGGAATCGTGCCGCGACCGTCGACGAACGGGCGCGCGCCGGGACGGTCTCGGCACGCCACCGGGGGACGGCCCCTGCTCGATGGCGGGTGCAGCGCTACTTGGGGTCGCGCTCGAAGAGCGACTTCGACCAGAAGTAGCCGAGGACGGACAGACCGACGCACCAGGCGATGGCAAGCCACCCGTTGTGACCGATCTCGGTTCCGAGGAGCAGTCCGCGCAGGGTCTCGATGGCGGGGGTGAAGGGCTGGTACTCGGCGATCGGCTGGAACCAGCCCGGCATGGTGTCGGCCGGGATGAAGGCGCTCGAGATGAGCGGCAGCAGGATCAACGGCATGGCCGTGTTGCTGGCCGCCTCGGCGTTCGGACTGGCCAGCCCCATGCCGACCGCGATCCAGGTGAGTGCCAGGGCGAACAGCGCGAGCAGTCCGAACGCGGCCAGCCACTCCAGCACCGTCGCGTCGGTGGACCGGAAGCCGATGGCCGCGGCGACGGCCCCGACGAGGACCAGACTGACGAGCACCTGCAACACGCTGCCGATCACGTGCCCGATGAGCACCGATCCTCGGTGGATCGCCATGGTGCGGAAGCGGGCGATGATGCCCTCGGACATGTCGGTGGAGACGGACACCGCGGCCCCGATGACGGTGCTGCCGATGGTCATCAGCAGTATGCCGGGAACGATGTAGGCGATGTACTCGGAGCGGTCGGCGCCGCCGCCACCGATGCCCGCGCTCATCACGTCGCCGAAGATGTAGACGAAGAGCATCAGCATCATGACGGGCGTGAGCAGCAGGTTCAGCGTCAGGGACGGATAGCGCCGGGCGTGCAGCAGATTGCGGCGCAACATCGTGTTCGAGTCGCGGACCACGAGGGACAGGGCGCTCATCGGGCAGTCTCCTTGTGCTTGTCGGTGCCGCCGGTCAGGGCGAAGAAGACGTCGTCGAGGTCGGGGGTGTGCACGGACAGCTCGTCCGTCTCGATACCGGCCGAGTCCAGCCGGTCGAGAAGGGAGCGCAGTTCGCGCTGGGTGCCGTCGCTGGGGACGCGCAGGGCCAGCGCGTCGTCGTCGCGGTCGGCCTCGTGCAGCGTGGCGACGGCGGTCCGGTAGGCCGCCGGGTCGGTGAAGCGGAGCCGGACGTGCCCACCGGGGACGATCCGCTTGAGCTCCTCGGAGCTTCCCTCGGCGGCGATCTTGCCGTCGTGCAGCACGGCGATGCGGTCGGCGAGTTCGTCCGCCTCCTCCAGGTACTGGGTGGTGAGGAAGACGGTGACGCCGTCGGCGAGCAGCTCGCGGATGATCTGCCACATGTTGTGCCGGGAGCGTGGGTCGAGCCCGGTGGTGGGTTCGTCGAGGAAGATGATCCGCGGGTCGCCCACCAGCGTCATCGCCAGGTCCAGACGGCGCTTCATACCGCCGGAGTAGGACGAGGCGGGCTTCTTCGCCGCGTCGGTGAGGTCGAAGCGCTCCAGCAGTTCCGCGGCGACGCGCCGGCCCTCCTGCCGGGGCAGATGCTGCAGGTCGGCCATGAGGAGCATGTTCTCCTCCCCGGTGATCAGGCCGTCGACGGCGGAGAACTGCCCGGTGACGCCGATCGCGGCGCGCACGGCTTGCGGCTCGGCGGCGACGTCGTGCCCGCCGACGCGCAGCTCACCCGCGTCGGCGGTGATGAGCGTGGAGAGGATCTTGACGACGGTGGTCTTGCCCGCGCCGTTCGGCCCGAGCAGGGCGAACACGGACCCGGTCGGGATGCGCAGGTCGATGCCGTCGAGGACGGTCTTGTCGCCGAAGGACTTGCGCAGCCCGACGGCCGAGATCGCGGCCGGGGGCGGCACACCCTCACCCTTCTTGGACGTGGGCATGACAGATGGAGGCATGGAACACTCCCTTTCGGAGGCTTTCGTGACGGGGGATGAGCCGGGGCGGGTGGTGCTCAGGTCCGGGCGCGGCGGATGTCGATGTTGCCCCAGTTGGACCGTGCGTGGACCCGGACGGTCTCATCGGTCTCCTCCGGCGCGTCGGAGGAGGACAGCGTGTTGCGCACCTGCCCGCGCTTGGAGCTGACGTCGAGCCAGGCGGCGCTGCCCTCACGGATGCCGACCTCGATCTGACCGTTGGAGGTCTCCAGATGAACGGTGCCGCGCGCGACATCGTTCACGCGGAGGTGGCCGTTGGTGGTGGTGCCGGTGACTGACGACTCGACACGCGCGACGTCGACGCCGCCGTTGACGCCGTTCACGCGCAGTTCGCCGGTCACGGCGTCGACGGTGGTGCTGCCGTGGGAGTTCTTCAGTACGGCGGGCCCGTCCACGACCCCGATGCGCAGGTGGCCGGAGTTGGTGTTGATCTCGGCCATGCCCTCGACCCGGTCCACGGTGATGGAGCCGTGCGCGACGGACAGTTGGAGCGGTCCGGTCGTGTCGAGCCGGACGTCGCCGGCCGAGGTCTTGAGGCGGACCTCGCCCAGCCGGCCCTCGCCGAGTACCTGGGCACTGGCGCCGGAGACTTCGATGTGCGAGCCCGTGGGCAGTTCCACCGTCACGTCGACGGTGCCGGAGCGCCCGACGAGGTTGGCCTTGGGAGTCCTGATGCTCACAGTGCCGTTCGCGCAGGAGACCTCGGTCTGCTCCACCACCCGCGCGTCCTGGTCGCGCTCGGGGTCGCGGGGCTCCACCGCGACGACGGTGTCGGTGCGATCGCCGGCGGTGAACCTGATGGATCCGGAGTAGACGTGGGCCGTGACCGAGATGGGATCGGGCGTGTCGAAAGAAGGCATGGCGGTACTGTCCTCGTGGGTCGTCGGGCCGCCCCGGCTGGTGGGACGTGGTGTGGGTGGTGCGGTGCGGACGCGGGCGGGGCTAGCGCACCCAGCCCGTCAGGCTCTGTCCCACCGTGCGGGTCTTCTCGGTCGCGCGCGTCGGGGGGCCGCCCTCGACTGCGGCGGCCACCGCCCGGACCAGCCAGGCGTTGACCGAGAGGCCCTCGCGGTTCGCCGCCTCCTCGGTGCGCGCCTTGAGATGGGCGGGCAGACGCAGGTTGATGCGGGCGGGGCCACCGCCCTCGCTGTCGGCCGGCATCGGTGCGACAGGTGCCTCCGCGGCCTTGACGGGTTCGGTGGTGGTGTCGTCGGCGGGCGGGGGTGTCACGACGAAGTCGGGCTCAAGACCGCGCAGCCGTACGTCGACCGAGCCGGGGGCGAGCTCACGCGTGATCTCGTCCATCGCGGCGGACAGGACGTTGAGCAGGGTCAGGCGGGTCGCCGACTCCAGCGGGGCGGTGAGACGCTCGGCGAGCTTGCGAGCCTCCTCCCCTCCGGCTTCGGCGGCCACCGCGAGTTCGCGGCGGAGGTTGTCGACATATGGGCTGAGGTCCATGCCGCTAGCATGGCACCACGATGGCGCCGCCCGCAAGCCTGAATGGCGCTACGGGGAGACAGGTTTCGGAACCAGTGCCCTTCCCC
Source organism: Streptomyces zinciresistens K42 (assembly GCF_000225525.1). Lineage (GTDB taxonomy): Bacteria > Actinomycetota > Actinomycetes > Streptomycetales > Streptomycetaceae > Streptomyces > Streptomyces zinciresistens. The sequence goes on from NZ_AGBF01000167.1 coordinate 12,578, forward strand.
CGTGCGGAAAGGGCGCGGCGCCTTTGTGGCGCCACCAAGTGATGCGGGCGCTCCCGCGCGGGCGTACACGCCGGGTGGCGCCGCATGATGCCATCCGTGGTGCCTCGTGATGTCAGAGCTGTGCCGCGGGTCGGGGCGTACCCGGCACGGTCGTGGAGGGGGCCGGAGAGGCGGCGTACCCGGCACGGTCGTGGAAGGGGCCGGAGAGGCGACGGACCGGGGCGATCGCGGGGCAGCGCGATCGCACCGGTCCAGGGTGCGACAGGGGTGACGCGTACCGTCCGGGTCCACCGCGACCCCGCCCCACGCCTCACCGGCGCCGTAGGCGACGGCTCCGAGCCTGCCCGAGCCGGGCAGGGAGCCGGAGTCCAGCTCCTCGGCGAAGGCCAGGGGATGTAGGCGGACGACGTGTTGCCGGAGTGCTCGATCCGGTTCACGAGGGGCACGCCGAGATGGGTGGTGAAGCCGCGGACCTGCTCCAGGATGCGGCCGTTGGCCAGTACGGCTCGCGTGGGCGAGGTGATTTCCCCTCTACCGGGAAGATCGTGTACGTGCTTGGCGCATGACGTGCTGCGCCGGTTCATGCCTTCCCGATAATAGGTCTGTTCCGGCAGTCGATTTCCGGCCCGGTCTCCGCGGTTCGGCCGTCGGGTCGTGTGCAGAGCCCGCCATGTGGCATACGGTGGAGGCAAGTTGACCGTTTCTTTATCGTGCGCGGGTATAACCCGGGGGGCTCACAGGTATGAAGCGAATTCTCGGTCTCGTGACAGTCGTGGCGGGCGGAGTGCTCGCCCTTTTCTTCCCGGATCTTGAGTTCGGCTGGTTTCAGGGACGTCCGTTAGGGATCGCCTTGGTCGTCATCGGCGCAATCGACCTCCTTGAGGCCGTGCGGCCCCGCAAGCCGAAGGGTTTCGTCGAGGAACTGCGCGACAAATTCGGCCTCGGTCCGCGGAACCGAGGCAGGGGCCGTGAGGACGACCGGGACCGGGAGTTGGAGCGGGAGTTCGACCAGGAGGTGGAGCGTGAGGGAAAGTACCGCGACTATCGAGACCTCTGACTCCTGCGGTGGCAGCGACACGAACGGGGAGTGACCAAGCGCTGCCGGATTTCGGCACCATCGAGTTCGACGGGAGCGGACAGGCCCGATCAAGGCGGGCGAGACTGCTCCTCGTGGCCACGGGCACGCGGTCCCGGCGCCCCTGCGGGCTGGCCCAACGGGTTTTCGTCCACCCGCGGGTATGCGGGGAGACGGGGGCGGCGGACGCGGAGCCGGCCCAAGCGCGTGCCGACCTCTGGCCGCCCTGCCCGCTGGGCGCGCACGGCACCGCCGTGCGCGCTCAGCCCCTGAGGGCCTGCTCGATCCCCGGGTGTTCGATGTGATGGCCCGTCTCCCGCGCGGTAGGGCCACCGAGGGGCGCGGTCCGCCGTGCCGCAGCCTGGTCCACGTTGCGCTGGTGAAGCTGGGCAGTGGCGAGCTGGAGGGTGGCAAGAGCGCGGTTCCGGCGGAACCGCTGCGGAATGACAGCCAGAGCGCGGTGGGACGCTGCCTCCGGGCCCGTCGCTTCCCCGGTCTCGTCACGAACGACGGCTGTGACGGCCAGCAGCTCCGCAGACCCGTAGAAGGCCACCCAGGGCGGCCGGGGCTCGTCCGGGCCCGCCTTCGCCAGAGCGTCTTCCGCGTGTTCCGGCGACCGCAGAGCGCCCCGGCGGTCCCCGGGCGGCGTTCGCCGGAGGAGGTGCGTGGCGGTGGGCGCGCGCCTCCTCCGCAGGTATTACTACGTCACGTAGAAGTAGAGCTACTACACGGTGTCGAAGTAAACTGCCGGGCGGTGGACGCGGGTGGGGTACACCGGCGCGGTGGGGGAAGGGAGCGGGCGTGAGAGTCTTCGGGGGGCTGGAAGCGGAGATCATGCGGGTGGTGTGGCGCAGTGCGGAGCCCGTCGCCGTCCAGGCGATCGTGGACGCTCTGGGGGAGCGGCGCAGGCTGGCCTACACCACGGTGATGACCGTCACCGAGCGTCTGCGGGAGAAGGGCTGGCTGACCCGGGTCCGCCACGGGCGGGCCTACCGCTACTCGGCCGCCCGGACCGCCGACGACTACACCGCGGAGCTCATGGGGCAGGCTCTGCAGGCGTCCTCCGACCGGCCGGGCGCCCTGATGCGCTTCGCCGGCCAGCTCAACGACGATGAGGCGGCCGCTCTGCGCGCCGTGCTGAACCAGCCCCCGGCCGGCCCCGGCCCGGCGGGCGGGAACTGATGCGTGCCGGTCGTCGCCGCCCTCCTCGCCGCCGCCCCGAACCGCGTCGCCGCCCGCCGTCCGCGGTGATCGCCTGCGTCACGGCCGCCGTGCCCGTCGTGCCCGCGGTCGTGGTGCCGGCTCCGGCGTTCGCTCGCGGACACGCCGCACCGCGGACGGCGCTGCCCTCGGTGCCCCGCGTGTCGCGGCCCGCCCGCGCACCCCGGCCCCGGCCGCGCGTGAGGGACGCCCGCGG
>NZ_AGBF01000166.1 GCF_000225525.1 Streptomyces zinciresistens K42
CGGCTCGGCGGCGCGGGCCGGGGCGGAGAGGACTGCTCGCGGGGGCGCTGCTGCTCGCGGTCGTCTCCGGCGGGGCAGGCGGGGCCGCGGGCGCGTATCTCGAACGCAACGGCGGGCTGGACACCGTGGAGCTCCCGCAGGCCGGGGCCGTCCCCGCGGGCCGGGCTGCGGACAGCGTCGCCGGGATCGCCGCCCGCGCCCTGCCGAGCGTGGTGACCCTGCGCGTCAGCGGGCGCGGGGAGCAGGGGACCGGCACCGGGTTCGTGCTCGACGACCGCGGCAACATCCTGACCAACAACCACGTCGTCCGGCCCGCGGGGGACGGCGGCGGGATAACGGTGACCTTCGACAGCGGCCAGACCGCCGAGGCCGAGGTCGTAGGGCGGGACAGCGGCTACGACCTCGCCGTCGTCAGGGTCAAGGGCGTCCGCGGTCTCAGGCCCCTGCCGCTCGGCAACTCCGAGAACGTCCGGGTCGGCGACCCGGTCGTGGCCATCGGCGCCCCCTTCGGCCTGGCCGGCACGGTCACCTCCGGCATCATCAGCGCCAAGGAGCGCCCCATCACGGCCGGGGGCGAGGGCGGCGACAGGAGCGACGTGTCGTACGTGGACGCCCTGCAGACCGACGCGCCCATCAACCCCGGCAACTCCGGCGGCCCCCTCCTCGACACCGCGGGCCGGGTCGTCGGCATCAACTCCGCGATCCGCTCCGGCGGCGGCAGCGGCTCCGACCGCGACGGCGGGCAGGCCGGCTCCATCGGCCTCGGCTTCGCCATCCCCGTCAACCAGGCCAAGCGCGTCGCCGAGGAGCTGATCGCCGACGGCCGGGCGACCCACCCGGTCATCGGCGTCACCCTGGACACGGACTACACCGGGGAGGGCGCCCGCGTCGGCACCGGCAGCGGCGGCGGCCCCGCGGTCATCCCGGGCGGCCCCGGCGACAAGGCCGGCATCAGAGCGGGCGACGTCATCACCGAGGTCGACGGCCGGCCGGTGCGCTCCGGCGAGGAACTCATCGTCAGGACCCGCGCCCACCGCCCCGGCGACCGGCTGGCGCTGACCCTGGAGCGCGGCGGCGAGCGGATCGGCCTGTCCCTGACGCTCGGCTCGTCGAGCGGGTCGTGAGACGCGGGCGCGCCGCGCCGCGCGGGAGCCCGCGCGGCGGGTCCGGCCGCCGCAAGGCGAACAACGCGTGAAACCCGGCGTCCACCCCCGGTCGGGGGCCCCGGCACGGTACCGGTCGCGGCGGGTCGGCGGGTACCGTGGACCCGGCCCGGACCACGGAAGACCCGCATTCGACCACTGAGGGCCGAGGACCGAGGACATCGCAAGGAGCTTCAGGTGTTCAATGACATAGGACCGCTCGAGCTGGTGACGCTCATCGTCCTCGCCGTGCTCGTCTTCGGTCCGGACAAGCTCCCGAAGCTCATCCAGGACGTCACGCGGACGATTCGCAAGATCCGCGAGTTCTCGGAGAGCGCCAAGCAGGACATCCGGCAGGAACTGGGTCCGGAGTTCAAGGACTTCGAGTTCGAGGACCTCAACCCCAAGACCTTCATCCGCAAGCAGCTGGACAACGAGGACCTGGGGCTCAAGGAGATCCGCAACGGCTTCGACCTGAAGAAGGAGATGGCCGAGGTCACCGACGCCGTCCACGGCCGTGAGGCGGAGTCGTCCGCCTCGGGGGCCTCCGGCTCCTCCGGCGGCACCGTGGACATGACGAAGAAGCCCGAGAGCCCCCGCGACGAGCGCCCGCCGTACGACGCGGACGCCACCTGAGCGGCGCGGACACCGGGCGCCCCAGCGGCCGTACGTGACGCTTCTCATACTCCGCCCGGGTCGCTCACGGCCTGAACCCGCCCTCCGCGCGGCCCGCGCGCCGGGCGGTTTCCCGGCCGGCCGCGGCGGGGTGGCTATGCTGCCGAGTTGTTGTGCGGACCGGACGAGTACGCCCGAAGGGGGGCGGGCCGGGCTGGTCCGGCGAGAACGAGGAGGCGTCCGGGCACATGGAGACGACGAGTCAGACGGCGGGTCGGGCAGTCGCCCAGGGACCGGCCGAGGAGACCCAGGAGAGCGGACAGCACGTCCCCTCCGCCCGGCGCACGGTCGACGGCTACCTGTCGGCGTCCTTCCCCTGGTACGGCCTCGACGAGGCGTTCACGGGACCGCGCTGGCTGATGCAGGTCGGCACGGCGGCCGACGGGGCCGTGGAGCACGGTTCGATCGGCCACGGCGACGAGCCGACCGTGCGCCACGAGGCGCTTGAGGACCGCGGCAGGTTCGCGGTGGTGGTGACCGTCGCGGCGAACCCGTCCCGGCGCAGCGCCGACGGCACGGGGCTGCTGGAGGCCACCTCGGTGTCCTCGGCGGCGTGGCTCGCCGGGGTCGGACTGCTGTCCTTCACCTGGCCCGGCCAGATGGACCACTCGCTGCGCGACGACTGGCTTGACCAGCAGACCGAGACGGCGTGGGCGCTGGCCGACGACCTGGACGGGCCGGACTGGTCGACGCTCGCCCTGCCGGTGGACGGCGTGCCCACGCCGTTCCACTACCGCGAGTCGGAGTTCGGCTGGGTGCTCGCCGGGTCCACCCAGGAGGGCGTGCACGTGGGGGCGTACGGCCGGGGCATGAGCGCGTACGGCCTCGGGTTCGCGATGATCAAGGACATCGGCACGTACGCCTAGCGAACCGCGAGCGGGAGGGGGCGCCGGGTCAGGCCGCGGCGCCCCGCCCCGGGGCCGTACGGGCGCCGCCGAGGGCCCCCGCCCGCCGGGGCGGCACCCGTCCGCCCGCGCCCCCCGCGGCTGCGTCAGAACTTGTTGCGCGGCGTGATGCCCAGCGACATGCCCGACAGGCCCCGCTGACGGCCGCCCAGCTTGCCCGCGATGGCTCGCAGGGCCGAGCCGGCCGGGCTGTCCGGGTCGGTCAGGACGACCGGCCGGCCGTCGTCGCCGCCCTCGCGCAGCCGCACGTCGATCGGGATGCTGCCGAGGACCGGCACGGTCGCCCCGGTGGTGCGGGTCAGGCCGTCGGCGACCGACTGGCCGCCGCCCGTGCCGAAGACGTCGACCATCTCGTCGCAGTGCGGGCAGGGCAGGCCCGACATGTTCTCGACCACGCCGACGATCTTCTGGTGGGTCTGCACGGCGATCGAGCCGGCCCGCTCGGCGACCTCGGCGGCGGCCTGCTGCGGGGTCGTCACGACCAGGATCTCGGCGTTGGGCACCAGCTGGGCGACGGAGATCGCGATGTCGCCGGTGCCCGGCGGGAGGTCCAGGAGCAGCACGTCCAGGTCGCCCCAGTAGACGTCCGCCAGGAACTGCTGGAGCGCGCGGTGCAGCATCGGGCCGCGCCAGACCACCGGCGCGTTGCCCGGCGTGAACATGCCGATGGAGATGACCTTCACGCCGTTCGCCGACGGCGGCATGATCATGTTCTCGACCTGGGTGGGGTGCCCGTCCGCGCCCAGCATGCGCGGCACGCTGTGGCCGTAGATGTCGGCGTCGACGACGCCCACCTTCAGCCCGTCGGCCGCCATCGCCGCCGCCAGGTTCACCGTCACCGAGGACTTGCCGACGCCGCCCTTGCCGGAGGCGACGGCGTAGACGCGGGTGAGGGACCCGGGCTTGGCGAACGGCACCTCACGCTCGGTCTGGCCGCCGCGCAGGGCGCTGGCCAGCTCCTTGCGCTGCTCGTCGCTCATCACGTCCAGCGTCACCTCGACGCCGGTGACGCCCTCGACACGGGAGACGGCGTCCGTCACGCGCTGGGTGATGGTGTCGCGCATCGGGCAGCCGGAGACCGTGAGGTACACGGCGACCGCGACCGCACCGTCCGCACCGATCTCGACGGACTTGACCATCCCGAGTTCCGTGATGGGGCGGTTGATCTCGGGGTCGTTCACCGTCGCCAGTGCCTCGCGCACCGCGTCTTCCGTAGCCATGTGAACGATGGTACGGCCCGGTAGCCGTGCCCCGGTAAGCCCGTCAGCGGTCTTCTGCGTCACGTACGGGGGGACGGTCCGCCGGGAACGCGCCGTGCTCGCGGTGGCCGTTGTGCCGTTCCTCCAGCTCCTTCATCAGGTCCTGGAGCTCGGAGCGCATCCAGTCGCGGGTGGCGACCTCGCCCAGGCCGATGCGCAGGGCGGCGATCTCCCGGGTCAGGTACTCGGTGTCGGCGATGGAGCGCTCGTTCTGCTTGCGGTCCTGTTCGAGGTTGACCCGGTCCCGGTCGTCCTGCCGGTTCTGCGCGAGCAGGATCAGCGGGGCCGCGTAGGACGCCTGGAGCGAGAGCATCAGGGTCAGGAAGATGAACGGGTACTCGTCGAACTTCAGCGGGCCGGGCGCGAAGATGTTCCACAGCACCCAGACGATGATGACGACCGTCATCCAGACGATGAACCGCCCGGTGCCCAGGAACCGCGCGATGCGCTCCGAGAGCCGCCCGAACGCCTCCGGGTCCCACTCGGGCAGCAGGCGCCGGCGCGGCGGACGCGGCTGGTCCAGCCGGGTCCGGGGCGCGCGGGGGGCCGCGGTCGCGCCGGAGACCGTGCGCTCGCGGGGGTTCTCGCGCTCAGCCATGCGCCGCCACCCCCTCGCCCGGACCCTCGTCCAGGTGGAACTCGGTCTCGCGCCAGTCGTCGGGCAGCATGTGGTCCAGGACGTCGTCCACGGTCACCGCGCCCAGCAGCGACCCGGAGTCGTCGACGACCGGCGCCGCCACCATGTCGTACGTCGCGAAGAACCCGGCGACGACCGGCAGCGCGGCGTCCGGCTCCAGGGCCTCCAGCGCCTCGTCGACGAGCGAACTGACCAGCGTGTAGGGGGGATCGCGCAGCAGCCGCTGGAAGTGGACCGTGCCGAGGTACTTGCCGGTCGGTGTCTCGTCCGGCGGGCGGCAGACGTAGACCTGGGCGGCGAGGGCGGGGGACAGGTCGGGGTTGCGGATCCGGGCGAGGGCGTCGGCGACCGTGGCGTCGGGGCGCAGGATGATCGGCTCCGTCGTCATCAGACCGCCGGCCGTGTGCTCCTCGTACGACATCAGGCGGCGCATGTCGGCCGCGTCGGAGGGCTGCATCAGGTTCAGCAGGCGCTCCTGCTCGTCCGTCGGCAGCTCGCCCAGCAGGTCGGCGGCGTCGTCGGGGTCCATCGCCTCCAGGACGTCCGCCGCGCGCTCCTCCTTCAGCTTGCCGAGGATCTCGATCTGGTCGTCCTCGGGCAGCTCCTCCAGCACGTCGGCGAGCCGGTCGTCGTCGAGGGCGGCGGCGACCTCGGCACGCCGCTTGGGGGAGAGGTGGTGCAGCACGTTGGCGAGGTCCGCGGGGCGCAGCTGCTCGAAGGTGGCGAGGAGGTTCTCGGCGCCCTGCCCCTGCTCCTCCAGGGAGAAGCCGGTGACGGCGGAGAACTCGACGGTCAGGGACTCGCCCCGGGCCCGCCGGAAGGCGCCGCCGCGGCCGCCCTTGCGGACGAACACCTTGTCGATCTCCCAGTCCCGGCGGGCCGGCAGCTGCTGCACCGACAGGTCCAGGACGGTGACCTCCTCCTCGGTCTCCACGAGGGTCACCCGCCGGTCCAGCAGTTCGCCGAAGACCAGCCGCTCGGTGGGCCGCTGCTCGAAGCGGCGGACGTTGAGCACGCCGGTGGTGATGATCTGGCCGGACTCGATGCTGGTCACCCGGGTCATCGGCAGGAAGATCCGGCGCCGGGTGGAGAGTTCGACGACGAGGCCGAGCAGCCGCGGCGGGCGCCGTCCGGCGCGCAGCATGACGACCAGATCCCTCACCCGGCCCACCTGGTCGCCGTTCGGATCGAACGCGGCGACGCCGGCGAGGTGGGAGACGAAGATCCGGGGAGCGCCGGCTGCCATCGGGTGCGGCTCCTTCGTGTGCTGGGTGTGCCGTGAGGCTGCTGTAGTGTCGCCCGCCGCCGTGCGGGGCGTGCGGCGCGCTTTTCCCGTTTGCCCGCTGGGATGGGCTTCAGGCTAGCCCGTACGCATCTGGTCCGCCCTGGTGAGGGGTCCGGACGCGCGCCCTCCGCCGGGGCGCCCCGGCCCCGGTACGCTGCCGTACGCCGATCGGGTACCACGACAGAAAGGCAGCCCCATCTGTGACTGCGAACCCCCGGGGGCGTGCGCGCCGGGCCGTGCTGGTGAGCGCCCTCTGTGCCCTGGCCGTGTCGGGCACGGCACTGACGGGATGCAGCAAGGACCCGAACGAGGGCACGAACGGGGTCGGCAAGCTGCCGCCCGCCCAGATCCTGAGCAAGACGCGCAAGGCCGCCGGCACCGCCGACGCCGTACGCCTGTCCGGCACCGTCGTCACCAGCGGGCGCACCTACAAGCTCGACATGCGGCTGAAGGCGGCGGGCGCGACGGGGTCGGTCACCGCGAAGGACGCGACGTTCCAGCTGCTGCGCGTCGGCGAACAGCTCTATCTGAAGGCCGACGCCGGGTTCTGGAGCGCCGCGGGCCACGACGGCAAGGCGGACGCCGCGGCGGTGGACAAGCTGGACGGCAAGTACGTGAAGGTGCCCGCGGGCGACCCGGCGTACAAGAAGTTCAGCGGCTTCACCGACAAGCGCCTGCTGCTGGACGGCCTGGTGACCGTGCACGGTACGCCGGCGACGGACGGCTACAAGGAGCAGGCGGGTGTGCGCACCATCCGGATCACCGGCGACAAGGGCGCCGGCGGCACGCTCGACGTCTCCCTGAAGGGCACCCCGTACCCGCTGCGGCTCACCCGGGCCGGCGGCGCGGGCACCCTGACCTTCGCCGCCTGGGGCAAGGACTTCGCCCTGGAGGAGCCGGCCGAGGGCGACACGGTCGACTACGGCAGACAGCTGCCGACGTCCTGAGGAGTGCGGCGCGGGCCTCCCCGCTACGGGCGCCGGCGCCGCTTCAGCAGCAGCCGGGGCAGGCCCGCGGGGAGGGGGTGCCGCGTCGTCACCGGGGTCGGCAGCGGTGCCTCGGCCAGCGAGCCGTCGGGCAGCGGCGCGGGCGGACCGGCCGGCTCCAGCCGCAGCACCCGGCACTCGCGGGCCCAGCGGCCGGTCATCGCCTCGCCGTCGGGGGCGTTCAGCCGCTTGCCCTTGAGCTCGCCGACGGCGGCCTCCCACCGCTCGGTGCCGGGCGCCGGCTCGACGACCCTCGCGGGCCAGGTGACCAGGCGGCCGCCCTTGTCCTTGCTGCGGACCGTCACCTCGGCCGTGTCGCCGTCGGCCAGCCCCGGCGGCAGCGGCTGCTCGCCCGGACCGCCGCCGACGACGCAGGCCGCACCCTCGTGCCACACGTGCCACAGCGTCCGCGCCGCGGCGCCGGGCGCCTTGACCCAGATCAGCCCGGACTTCTTCGTGGCCTCCTCGACGAGGGCCCGGCCGAGCAGCTCGCTTGTCATGGCCCCCAGACTATCCGGGCCGCCGCCGCGGTCAGAGCCAGCCGTTGCGCTTGAGCGTGCGGTGGATGCCCAGGCAGATGGCCACCGTGATGCTCATGACCACGGGGTAGCCGTACTTCCACTGGGTCTCCGGCATGTACTTGAAGTTCATGCCGTACATCCCGCACACCATCGTCGGGACGGCGATGATCGCGGCCCAGGACGTGATCTTGCGCATGTCCTCGTTCTGGGCGACGGACGCCTGCGCCAGGTTGGCCTGGAGGATGGAGTTGAGCAGTTCGTCGAAGCCGATGACCTGCTCGTGCACGCGCGCGACATGGTCGGCGACATCCCGGAAGTACTTCTGGATGTCGGGGTCGACCAGCCGCATCGGCCGCTCGCTCAGCAGCTGCATCGGACGCAGCAGCGGGGCGACGGCCCGCTTGAACTCCAGTACCTCGCGCTTGAGTTGGTAGATCCGCCCGGCGCCCGTGCCGCGCGGCGCCCCCTTGCGGCCCGGCGAGAAGACCTCGGTCTCCACCTCGTCGATGTCGTCCTGCACCGCGTCGGCGACGGCGATGTACCCGTCGACGACATGGTCGGCGATGGCGTGCAGCACGGCCGAGGGGCCCTTGGCGAGCAGTTCGGGGTCGCCCTGGAGGCGGTGGCGCAGGGCCCGCAGCGAGCCCTGCCCGCCGTGCCGGACCGTGATGAGGAAGTCCCGTCCGGTGAAGCACATGACCTCACCGGTCTCCACGACCTCGCTGTTGGCGGTGAGCCGGTCGTGCTCGATGTAGTGCATGGTCTTGAAGACGGTGAACAGGGAGTCGTCGTAGCGCTCCAGCTTGGGCCGCTGGTGCGCCTGGACCGCGTCCTCCACGGCCAGCGGGTGCAGCCCGAACTCGCTGGCGATACCGGCGAATTCGGCCTCGGTGGGCTCGTGCAGGCCGATCCACGTGAAGCCCCCGTCGCGCCGCACCCGGCGCATCGCCTCGTGCGGCGTCAGCGGCTCGTCGCCGGTCAGACGGCGGCCGTCGCGGTAGACGGCGCAGTCGACGACGGCGGAGGGTGTCGCCGGGTCGCGGGTGGTGTCGTACGGGCCGCTGTCCTTGCGCAGCGAGATGCGGGACGGCCGGACCACGGCACGCAGGTCGCGGATCATCGACATGAGCAGGCTCCTTCGCAACGGGCAACGAAGCGCGCGGAAGCCGCGGAACGGATGGAACTGCCCGGAATGGGGACGTCCTGACCTCAGGATGTTTGGTACGTCCACAAAGCGGGGAGCACCGCACCGTCGCGGTGGTGGGCTTCGTTGCTGATACAGATCAGACCGATCAGGCAAGGCGAAACGAAGTGCTCTTCCGCGTGAGGACGCGAGCGGGAAAGGCGGCGGTCAGCCAGGGGCGGAACAGCCGGGCCGGCTACATCAGCGGCGGGAAGAGCGAGTGGTACTGCACGGTCGACTTCGATCCATGACAGCCCCACCTCCTCCGGCCGGTCCCCCGTGAGGGACGATCCACACCCCGTCCGGGGTTCCCCGTAGGGGAGTCGTACATCCGGTGCCGGGAGCGTCAGCGGCGCCGCCGCGTGCTGCCCGAACACCGGGCAAGAGTATCAGCCGACCGCAGTGTCAAGGCGCTGCTTTGCCCGGTACTGACGAGTTCTATGCTCGCGGCATGGCTGATGTTCTTCCTCTGGTCGAGGCCCGGTTGCGCGGCGCGCTGGGCGAGCCGGACGCGCGCGCGGCCGTCACCTTCCTCGGCACGGACCGCATCGAGGTGCTCCGTTTCCACGAGGGGGACCTCGTCCGCTACGCCACCCTCGGCATGTCCGCGCAGCCCATGGGCGACCCCACCGCGATGGCCGTGGACCCGCTCCGGGGGCCGCGCGCCGAGCTGGTCCTCTCGGTCCGCGCCGGGCGCGCGGACACCGGAAAGGTGCTCAGGCCGCTCGCCGTCCTCGCCGCCTCTCCGCAGGTGGAAGGGGTGATCGTGGCCCCCGGCGCCTCCCTCGACGTGGGCGGGCCGCTGTGGCCCGGCGCCCCGTTCACCTCGGTCCTGGTGGCGGAGCCGGGCGGTCTGGTGGCGGACCTGGAACTCGGCGAACCGCTCGACCCGGTCCGCTTCCTGCCGCTGCTGCCGATGACCCCCAACGAGGCCGCCTGGAAGCGGGTGCACGGCGCCCAGGCCCTCCAGGAGCGCTGGCTGGCGAGCGGGACGGATCTGCGCGATCCCGCCCGCCCCTCCGTCCCGCTGGCGTGAGCAACCTCACCAACCGGTGGCTGGAAAGCGCCGGTTGGCGACGACGGTGACGCCGCCCTCGGTCGCGTGCCGGGTCTCCTGCTCGGCCGCCCCGCGGGTGAGCGCCGAGCGCCGTACGGCGACCACGGCGGCGCCGGCCACGGCCGTGACCGCGGCGACCGTGCACGGGACGCGCGTGCTGCCCGTCCCCTCCTCGATCCGCGGCACGCAGTAGGGCGCGGCGGCCGCGGCGGACCGGCGCACGAAGGTGCCGCTGGCGCTCGCGACGGGACGCGGCGCGTCCGAGGCGCCGAGCGCGAGTTCCGTCCGGACGGGTGATCGTCCTTGACGTGGCGCGTAAGGGGTAGGACCGTGGGGCCCTATGAGGGGCGAACCCAGTTGCCCGAAGTGTGGTGGCCGGGTCAGGGCTCCCGGACTCTTCGCCGACACCTGGCAGTGCGACGTGCACGGCACCGTGCATCCGGTGCAGCCCGTGATCCCGCCCAGCGTCGAGGCCCTCGGCGTGGTCGTGCACCGCACCCAGGTGCCGGTCTGGATGCCGTGGCCGCTGCCGATCGGCTGGCTCTTCACCGGCGTCGCCAGCGCGGGCGACGACCGCACCGGCGGCCGTGCGGCGGCGGTGGCCTGCTCGGGCCCCGGCCCGCTGGGCGGCATGGGCGAACTGATCCTGGTCGCGGAGGAGCTCGGCGTCGGCCTCGGCGCGCGCTACGCGGGCATCGACGGCCCCGACCCCGGCGCCTACCTGAACGTCGAGAAGCCGCCCGAGGCCAAGGTGCTCGCCGCCGGACGGCCGACCCCGCTGTGGCACGTGTCGAACACGCCCGACGACCGGGCCGTGTTCGCGGGCGAGGCCCTCGGGATGTGGCTCTGGGCGGTCATGTGGCCCGAGCAGTCGGGCCTGCTGATGTACGACGAGCTGGTGCTGACCGACCTGCGGGACGCGGGCGCGGAGCTGGAGCTGGTGCCCTGCGGGGCGCTCTCGCCCCGCCTGCTCGGACCGTGACCGCGCGCCGGCCGGACGCCTGCGCGGGGGGCGCTCGGCCGCCGCGCGTGTGACCGGGGCGGCATGACGATCCGGTTATCCTGGAGCGTCCCCGTCGCCCCGTCCCCGCCTGGAGTCCGTGTCGTGCGTATCGACCTGCACACCCACTCCACGGCGTCCGACGGCACGGACTCGCCGGCCGCTCTGGTGCGCGGCGCCGCCGCGGCAGGGCTGGACGTCGTCGCGATCACCGATCACGACACCACCCGGGGGTACGCCGAGGCCATCGCGGCCCTCCCGGAGGGGCTGACCCTGGTCACGGGCGCCGAGCTGTCCTGTCGCCTCGACGGCGTCAGCATGCATCTGCTGGCCTATCTCTTCGACCCCGAGGAGCCCGCGCTGCTCGCCGAGCGCGAGCTGGTGCGCGACGACCGGGTGCCGCGCGCGCGGGCCATGGTCGCCCGGCTCGCCGCGCTGGGCGTGCCCGTCACCTGGGAGCAGGTGCTGCGGATCGCGGGCGACGGCTCGGTCGGACGGCCGCACGTGGCCTCCGCGCTCGTCGAGCTGGGGGTCGTACCGACCGTGGGGGACGCCTTCACCGAGGACTGGCTGGCCGACGGCGGACGCGCGTACGTGCCGAAGCACGAGACCGACCCCTTCGAGGCGGTCCGGCTGGTCAAGGCCGCCGGCGGCGTCACCGTGTTCGCGCACCCCGCCGCGAGCAAGCGCGGCCGTACCGTGCCCGACTCCGCGATCGCCGCGCTGGCCGCGGCCGGGCTCGACGGCATCGAGGCCGATCACATGGACCACGACGCGGACACCCGCGCCCGGCTGCGCGCGCTCGCCGGGGACCTGGGGCTGCTGGCGACCGGGTCCAGCGACTACCACGGCAGCCGCAAGACCTGCGTCCTCGGCGAGTACACGACCGATCCCGAGGTGTACGGGGAGATCACGCGGCGCGCGACCGGGGCCTTCCCCGTCCCGGGGGCCGGCGGGGCCTGAACGCCCGCACCCCCGGGCCCTCGCGGGTCCTTCCTGCTCCGTTCCCGTTCCGGTTCGTTCCCGGTGCCCTTCCCGCGCCGGGCGGGCCGTCCCGCCGCGCCCCGCGTCCGGCGCGCGCGGCGGCAGTCCTCTTCCGCAAGGCTCACCCCTTTTCCCGCAAGGCTCACCATGTTCGACCTCGCCGTGTTCGGCTCCCTCTTCCTGACCCTGTTCGTGATCATGGATCCGCCCGGGATCACCCCGATCTTCCTCGCGCTCACCGCCGGCCGGCCCGCCAAGGTGCAGCGGCGGATGGCCCTCCAGGCCGTCTGCGTGGCGGGCGGTGTGATCACGGTGTTCGGCCTCCTCGGTCACCAGATCCTCACCTATCTGCATGTCACGGTGCCCGCGCTGATGATCGCGGGCGGACTGCTGCTCCTGCTGATCGCGCTCGACCTGCTCACGGGCAAGAGCGACGAGCCGAAGCAGACCAAGGACGTCAACGTCGCCCTCGTACCGCTGGGCATGCCGCTGCTGGCCGGGCCCGGGGCGATCGTCTCGGTCATCCTCGCCGTGCAGAAGGCCGACGGCGCCGCCATGCAGGTGTCGGTGTGGGCCGCGATCCTCGCCATCCATGGGGTGCTGTGGCTCGTGATGCGGTACTCGCTGCTGATCATCCGCGTCATCAAGGACGGCGGCGTGGTCCTCGTGACGCGCCTCGCGGGCATGATGCTGTCGGCGATCGCGGTGCAGCAGATCATCAACGGGGTCACCCAGGTGATCCGGGGGAGCTGAGCCCGGTTCCGGGCGCACAAAAGGGCCCCGTACGGCGACGCCGTACGGGGCCCTGAAGCTTCTTCGGCCGGCCCGCGCGCGTGTTACGAGGCCGGACTCTCGGCGGGGCGGATCCAGAGCCGCTGGCCGGTTGCGGCGGCCTGCTCGACGATCCGGTTGACGGAGGAGGCGTCTACGACGGTGCTGTCGACGGGGGTGCCGTCGAACTCGTCGAGTCGCAGGATTTCGAAGCGCATGGCTTCTCCCTTCGTCTGGTCATCCTCCTGAGGAGAACTACTGGGTGAACGGCCCCCGGGGACATCGGTGCCCCGGGCTCCATAGGTAGGCAACGGCATGCTTGTGACAAACATTCCCTACGCTAAGGAAAATTTTCGAACGACTAACTACTGACTGGTAAGCATTCGGTGAGCGATCAGAGGTGGACCGACCGGGACCGGTTGTGTTCACAGCGTGACCGCCGGGACAATGGAGGGGATGAACGACGACCCGGCGGCGCTCGCCGCCCGCATCGACCGGACCAACGAGCTGCTCCAGCGCATGCTCGCCGAGGTCGCGAAGACGCCCTCCACGCACGCGATCTTCGTCGACGCGGGCTACCTCTACGCCGCCGCGGGCCGGCTCGTCGCAGGGACCGAGGACCGCCGGGCGTTCGACCTCGACGCAGAAGGGCTGATCGAGGCGCTCATCGACCGGGCGCGCACGATCTTCGCGGACAGCCGGCTGCTGCGGGTCTACTGGTACGACGGCGCCCGCCGCCGCATCCACACCGCCGAGCAGCAGTCGATCGCCGAACTGCCCGACGTCAAGGTCCGGCTGGGCAACCTCAACGCCAACAACCAGCAGAAGGGCGTCGACTCCCTGATCCGCTCCGACCTGGAGTCACTGGCCCGGCACCGCGCCATCAGCGACGCGGCGCTGCTCGGCGGCGACGAGGACCTGGTGTCGGCGGTCGAGGCGGCACAGGGCTACGGGGCGCGGGTGCACCTGTGGGGGATCGAGGCGCCCGAGGGCCGCAACCAGGCCGAGCCCCTGCTCTGGGAGGTCGACAGCCAGCGCACCCTCGACCTCGACTTCTTCAAGCCGTACGTCTCCCGGCGCACGGCCGCCGTGTACGAGGGTGCCGGGGCCCGGCCGACGCGGGAGGACGTGCGGTTCGTCGGCGCGCAGATCGCCGCGAAGTGGCTCGCCGCCCGCGGCCGGGAATCGCTCGGGGAACTGCTCCCCGGCCACCCCTACCTGCCCGGCTCCGTGGACCAGGACCTGCTCGTGGAGGCGGAGGGACTGCTCCAGTACTCGCTGCGCGGCCAGGCGGACCTGCGCCGGGCCCTGCGCGACGGCTTCTGGGACCACCTCCAGGCGCAGTACTAGAAGACCGAGGAAGATCCTGCTCCGGCCGCCCGGCTCGCCCCGGATTGCCAGCAAATGTCAATCAATCTAAAGCGGTGCAAACCGGGCGCCATTTCAAGATCTTCAGGACGCTTCCAGGGGCTGCCGGTGAACCTTCCCGGTCGCGGCGCTAGACCTCGTCCGGGGCGGTCAGGCTGTCCCAGAAGTCGGCCACGGCCTCGGCCGTGGGCAGCGGCCGGTCGGCGTTGGGGGAGTGCTCGGCGCCCTCGATGACCGTGCGCCGGGCCTTCAGCCGCACGGCCATCTCGTCGAGGAGCGGGACCGGCCAGGTGTCGTCGGTGGCGCCCGACAGCACGTGGAACGGCAGCGGAACGGCGGCCAGTTCGTCCACCCGGTCCGGCTCCGTGGTCAACTGGCGCCCCGTGGCGATCAGTTGCGCGGGCTTGGTGGCGAGCCAGCGGCGGCGCAGCAGGTCCGGTCCGCCGATGCCGCGCGCGGGGCCGCCGACCTCCTCGGGCGGGCCCATGGCGAGGATGGCCTGCCAGGTCTCGGCCATGTCCATCACCGCGAGCGCGTCCCGCAGGAGCTTCACGCGCTGCTGCTGCGACGGCGAGATCCGCGCCGGGCCGGACGCCATCAGGGTCAGCGAGCGGAAGGGCGCGTGGTCGATCAGGACGGCCGCGCGGGCGATCTGGCCGCCGAGGGAGTGTCCGAGGAGATGCAGCGGCGTGTCCAGGGGGCCGAGCGCGGCGGCCTGGGCGAGCACGTCCCGCGCCAACTCGCTTCGCTCGTAGGCGGATTCGTCGCGTTCGGGGCCGTCCGACTCGTGCTGGCCGCGCCCGTCGACGGCGATGGTGCGATAGCCGCGCGCCGCGAGCGGCGCGTGCATCAGCGCGAAGTCCTCCTTGCTGCCGGTGAATCCGGGCAGCAGCAGCCCGGTGCCGCGCGGCCGGACGCCCGGCGCGGCGGGGGAGTCGACGACGGCGAAGGTCCCGCGCGCGGTGCGCAGCGGACGGGTGCTCGTGTTCGGGGGCGGCGTGAAGGCGGGGTCGGAGGTCACGGGGGGAGGGTAACCGCTGCGCCCCGCGCGGTTCCCCCTCGGGGCGGGAGGCCGCCCGCGAACGCCGACGGCCCGGCCCCCTGGTGCGGGGACCGGGCCGTCGGCGGGAGATCAGCTCTCCGTGGGCTGCGCGGCGGCCGCCGCCTTGCGGGTACGGCGTGCCTTGGGCTTCTCCTCGGCCTGACCGTCCGCCGCCTCGACCGCCGCCGCGGCCTTGCGGGTACGGCGGCGGGGAGCGGGTGCCTCGGCGGACTCGGGCTCCTGCGCGGTCTGCGCCGGAATCCCGGCGGCCTCGGCGGTCGCCGTCGCCTTGCGGGTACGGCGTGCCTTCGGCTGGGCCTCCGCCGCCTCGGCCGTGTCC
>NZ_AGBF01000165.1 GCF_000225525.1 Streptomyces zinciresistens K42
GGAGGGGGCGCCCCGGGCCGGGGGCGTGCGTCCTGCGGGCGTGCGCCGGTGGCCGGATGCCTGACGTGTCGTGGGGGCCGGGTGGTGCGGCGGTCCGGGGAGAAGCGCGGGGTTTTCGCCGGGTTCCCGGCGTCGCAGCGGACTCGGGCGCCCTCCAGTGGTGCGTGGGGGCAGGAGCGCCCCACCGGGCCGGTGCCCGGTGGGGTCCCGTCCGGCTCAGCGTCCCTGGTAGCGGGCGGCCGAGGAACGGGCCGTGCCGAGCTTGCGGTACAGCTGGAGCCCCGGGCACTGCGTCGAGAAGCCGTCCCGGTGACCGGAGATCACGTTCAGCCGTACGCTCCTGCCCTTGCGGTAGAGGTTCCCGCCGCCGGACGTCAGGTACGTCTTTCCACGGGGATTGGCGCCGTACAGGCCGAGCTTCCACGCCGTGAGGCGGGCCACGGCCCGCACGGCGGCGGCGGACGGCTTCGTGCCGCCATAGCTGCCGAGAACGGCGATGCCCATGCTGTTGCTGTTGAAGCCGCGGGTGTGGGCGCCGAGGACCGCCTTCGTCACACCGCCGGCACGCCCCTCGTAGATGTTCCCGCACTTGTCGACGAGGAAGTTGTAGCCGATGTCCCGCCAGCCCATGCTCTTGACGTGGTAGCGGTAGATGCCGCGGATCAGCGAAGGGGCCTGCGAGCACTGGTACTTGCCGCCGGTCGCCGTGTGGTGGACGAAGGCAGCCTTCACCTTCCTCGTGTACGTGAACCTCCGCTCGCGCCAGCTCTCGTCGGCCCCCCAGCCGCGCCGCGTGACGATCCGGGGCCGCGGGCCGATGTACGGCTTCGCCTGCTGGGCCGGTGTCAGTTCGCTGCCGCGCAGGGCCAGCAGCTCCTTCTCGGTCTGCGTCCGGTCCAGGGCGGGGATCTCGGCGGCGCCGGGGGAGGCGACCTCGGCGTTGGCGGCCGAGGCGGCCTGCGCCTCGGCGGTCTCCACGGTCTCGGTCTGGAGCGTGCCCGGACGGGGGGCACCGGCCGTGTCCTCCTGGGCCGCTGCGGGCTCGCCGGGGTCGACGAGTTCCAGGCGCAGGCCCTCGGGCAGTGCGGTGGTCGCGGGGCGGGGTGCCGTCGGGCCGCCGCCACTCGCGGACGTGCCCTCACTGCCGGTCGTCGAGCCGCCCCCGCTCGCGGTCGCGCCCCCGCCACCGGTCGTCGAGCCACCGTCGGTCGTGGTCGTGGTCGTGGTCGCGCCGCCGGACGCCGAGCCGCCGCCCGCCGTCGCGCCCTCACCGCCGGTCGCGCCCTCACCGCCGGTCGTACTCTCAGCGCCGGTCGCGCCCTTCTCGGGCTCGGGGCCCGCGCTCTCCGGTGTGACCCGCAGTTCGACGCCGTCCGATGCGCCGACCCACAGCGGGGCCGAGGAGCCGCGCAGTCTGCCCGCGGCGCCCTCGGCGGTGTCCGGGTCGGCGGCGTGGTCGGCGTTGTGGGTCTCCACGTCCTGCCAGCCCGACCAGGCACCGGTGGCGATTGCTCGGGTGCGCACCTGGACGCGGCCGTGCAGTTCGGCACCCGGGTCGTCCCAGATCACCCCGACGAGGGAGAACGGCCGTACGGCGCGGGGCGTCAGGCGCTGCTCGCCCGGGGCGTCCACCGCGCGGTCGCGGGTGAGGGGGTCGAGGGAGAGGGACTGGGTGCTGCCGGCGAGATCCGGTTCAGCGCCCTCCTGGCGTGCCGACGGGCCGGCCACCGGGGCCGCGCCCGTGGCCGCTTGCACTCCGAGCGCCGGTCTCCCGGTCGCGGCTACGGCGGGTGGGGTGAGCGGGAGAGCGAGAGCGACCGCACACGTGACACCGATCGAGGAAGCAAGGAATCCACGCATACCCCTGATGTTGGACATAGTCATACAAAGCTGTCCATCGGTGACTTGACGGTGCGTCGGCTGCCGTTCCCCCGAACCGGTGGCGGCCGGGTGTTCCGCGCGGGGGGTGCGCGGGCGGGTGCCCGCGTACCCTTGCGCGGGTGAATGCCACCGATCGCACCCCTGCCGACCTGCTGCGATCCGCGCTCGCCGCGGATCCCGGACGCCCCCTGGTGACCTTCTACGACGACGGCACCGGGGAGCGTGTCGAATTGTCCGTGGCCACCTTCGCCAATTGGGTGGCCAAGACCGCGAATCTGCTCCAGGGCGACCTCGGGGCCGGGCCCGGCGACCGGGTCGCCCTGCTGCTGCCCGCGCACTGGCAGACGGCCGTGTGGCTGCTGGCGTGTTCGTCGGTGGGCGCGGTCGCGGACGTGGGCGGGGATCCGGCGGCGGCCGACGTGGTGGTGAGCGGGCCGGACGCGCTGGAGGCGGCGCGGACGTGCCGGGGCGAGCGGGTGGCGCTGGCGCTGCGGCCGCTGGGCGGGCGTTTCCCGCAGCCGCCCGAGGGGTTCGCCGACTACGCGGTGGAAGTACCGGGCCAGGGGGACCGGTTCGCACCCTTCGCGCCGGTCGACCCGGAGGAGCCGGCGCTGATCGCGGCCGGCCGGGAGTTCAGCGGGGCCGAGGTCGTGGAGCGGGCGCGGGCGGAGGCGCCGGGGCTGGGACTCACGGGCCCGGGGTCGAGGATCCTGTCGGCGCTGCCGTACGACACGTGGGAGGGGCTCAACGCCGGGCTGTTCGCGGCGCTGGCGACCGGGGGGTCGGTGGTGCTGTGCCGGCATCTGGAGGAGCTGGGCGAGGAGGGGCTGGCGAAACGGATCGAGAGCGAGCGGGTCACGGCGACCCGGCGATGAGCGTGGGGGGCACAGCGAACCGGCGATGAGCGTGGGGGCACGGTGACGCCCCCGCGGCGCGCATGGGCGTGACGGCGACCCTGTGACGCGTATCGCGGGCGGAGTGCGCGTCGCGGTGGACGTCGGGGCTACGGCGACCTCGCGATGAGCGACGCGGACACGGCGTCACCCTTACGCCCCTGCGACGGACGCATGGGCGACGGCGGCCCCGCGACAAGCGAGCGGGTCACGGCGACCCCGCGGTGCGTATCGGCCGCGGAGCGCGCCTCGCGGTCGTCAGCATCGGGGCTACGGCGACCCTGCCGTCACCGTCAGGGCGGGGTGCGCCGCTCGGTGTCCCCGGCCCTCCCCCGCCCGCCCACCGTCCCCTCCCCCGCCCCGGAACAGCCGCGCGAGGTCCCGACACCCGACCCCACCCCCGACGAGGCCGACGAGGCCGACAAGGCCGACAAGGCCGACAAGGCCGACAAGGCCGACCCGCCCCTCCCCTCACCCGGGTGGCCCAGCAGCGGGCGGCCGGCGGGGGTGGTTGGGGTCATGGTCGTAGGAGCAGCCCACACCGCACGCAGGACGTCATGAGGGGTGGACCAGCCGTGAACCGCACCGCACGGGGAAGCCGGGGGGAGCCGGGGCGCCGGAAGGGGCGCCGGCGGTGGGTGCGGTGGGGGGCCGTGGGGGCCGGGCTCGCGGTGGTCGTCGCCGGCGGGGTCGGCTGGGCCGTGTACGCCAAGCTCGACTCCAACATCACGCCCGACGAGGCCGCCGCCGCCGAACTCGCCCGGTACGAGAAGGAGCGGCCCGGCGCGGCCGCGCGCGGGGCGCAGAACATCCTCGTCATCGGCTCGGACTCGCGCTCCGGCAGCGGGAACCGGCGCTACGGACGCGACTCGGGGACCGAGCGGTCCGACACGACGATCCTGCTGCATCTGTCCGCGGGCCGCCGCAGCGTCACCGCCGTGTCGATCCCCCGCGACCTCATGGTGGACGTCCCCGCGTGCCGCCGCCCCGACGGGCGGCGCTCCAGGCCCCAGTTCGGGATGTTCAACTACGCCTTCCAGGTGGGCGGTTCGGCCTGCACCATCCGCACCGTGGAGCGGATGACGAACATCCGCGTGGACCACCACATGGTGGTCGACTTCCAGGGCTTCAAGAAGCTGGTCGACGCCCTCGACGGCGTGCAGATCTGCCTGTCCGAGCCCATCGACGACAAGGCCGCGCGGCTCAGGCTCCCGGCGGGGAGGGTCACCCTGAACGGCGAGCAGGCCCTCGGCTACGTCCGCGCCCGCAAGTCGCTGGGCAACGGCAGCGACACCGCCCGGATGGAGCGTCAGCAGCGCTTCCTCGCCGCGCTCGTGCACAAGGCGCAGAGCAACGACGTCCTGCTGAACCCGGTCCGGCTCTATCCCGTCCTCGACGCCGCGACGTCGTCGCTCACGACGGACCCGGACCTGGCCAGCCTGCGCGGTCTGTACGACCTCGTGCGGGGCGTGCGCGACATCCCCACCGAACGCGTGCAATTCCTCACGGTTCCGCGCGAGTCGTACCGGTACAACGCGAACCGTGACCAACTGATGGAGCCGGAGGCAGGGCGGCTCTTCGAACGGCTCCGCAGGGACGCACCGCTGAAAGTGGTGGATTCGCCCCGATCGTCCCAGGGTTCGGCCGACGCCGGGCAGTCGAACAGAGCGGCCGGCCCCACTCCCCCGGCGCCCACTTTTCGCGGCAACACGGCCGCCGAGAACACGTGTGAGTAAAGCGCTCACCAAGTCGGCGACCTTCTTCTCAAAGGATTGCGACGAATTGCCCAGTTGTAGGGAAGTGGAATTTGTCACCGCCGTCGTTCCACGCTGAACTGGGCGGATAGTGTGAGCGATCCGGTGCACCCGGCCGCAGTTCGGCCTGCGCACTGTTTGACCGAGACCCGAGCGCCTTGGAGGGGGTAGGCGCCGCGTGGCCCCGACGGAGGATTCAGACAACCGTGGACGCGCAAGGCCGTGGGCGGGCGGACGACATCGATCCCGCAGACCAGTGGGTGCTCAATCCGAACACCGGTGAATACGAACTGCGACTGCCCCCTTCCGCACCGCAGTCATCGGTACCCGGACCTCGCCGGTCCGCCTCCCGTTCCGGAGCGGCTCCCCGTCCCGGCCGGTCGGGCGGAGCGAAGGGCCAGGGCGGAGCAAGGGGCCAGGGCGGAGCGAAGGGTTCCGGCAGAGCGAACGGCCCCGGCGCGGCGGAGGGTTCCGCCGGAGCCGAGGGCGCGACCGCCCCGGCCCGCGGCCGGACCGCGGCGCCGGGACGTGACAGGCGTACGGCGCCGAGCCCCGAAGTCCCGCCGCAGCGCAGGCGCCGGGGTGCCCCCGAGGAGCCGCCGCCGGGCCGGCGCGGCCGCCGGCCGGCGAAGAAGAAGCGCGGGGCCAAGAAGGCGCTGGTGTGGACCGGCGGGATCATGGCGTTCGTGCTGGTCGCCGCCGGCGTCGGCGGCTACCTCTACCTCCGGCACCTCAGCGACAACATCCAGTCGGTCTCCGACGACGGCGCGAGCACCGGTGGCTTCTCCAAGGACAAGGCCATCAACATCCTGGTGATCGGCACCGACAAGCGGACCGGCGCCGGCAACGACGGGTACGGCGACACGGGCAGCTCCGGCCACGCCGACACCACGATCCTGCTGCACGTGTCCAAGGACCGCTCGAACGCGACCGCGCTCAGCATCCCGCGCGACCTGATCACCGACATCCCGGACTGCCCGACCGAGCAGGAGGACGGCAGCACGAAGACGATCCCGGGCGAGTCCGGGGTCCGCTTCAACCTCAGCCTCGGCCAGGAGGGCCGTACGCCCAGCTGCACCATGCGTACGGTCACCAAGCTGACCGGCATCAAGCCGGACAACTTCATGCTGGCCGACTTCAACGCGGTGAAGACGCTGACGACGGCGGTCGGCGGCGTCGAGGTCTGCCTCGCCAAGGACATCAACGACCCCAAGTCCAAGCTGAACCTGCCCAAGGGCAGGCATGTGGTGCAGGGCGAGAACGCCCTGGCGTTCGTCCGCACCCGGTACGCGGTCGGTTTCGGCGGCGACCTCAGCCGGATCGGGCTCCAGCAGCAGTTCCTCAGCGCGCTGATGCGCAAGCTGAAGTCGAACGACACGCTCACCAGTCCCACGAAGATGATCAAGCTGGCCGAGGCCGGCACCCAGGCGCTGACCGTCGACTCCCAGCTCGACAGCATCAACAAGCTGCAGGAGCTGGGTCTGGAGCTGGGCAAGCTCGACACCAAGAACCTCACCTTCACCACGATTCCGGTGATCGACAACCCGGCGGAGAAGGTCAAGGCGACCGTCGTGCTCAACGACGCGGCGGCCCCCCAGGTCTTCGACATGATCAGGAACGACGTGTCGTTCACCGAGGTCAAGGCGCAGAAGAAGAAGGAGGCCGCCGCCGTGGCCGCCCGGTTGAAGGGCAGCAAGGCGGACGCGGCCGACGTGCGGGTGCAGATCCTCAACGGCGGCGCCAAGGGCGGAAGCGCCTCCACCACACTGCTGTGGCTGCAGAACGACGAGGGTGTGTCCAAGTCCGAGAACGCGGGCAACGCCCCGGCGGAACTCGCGAAGACGACACTGGAGTACGGCCCCGACCAGGCGGACCAGGCACGCCGGCTCGCCGACATCATGGGGCTGTCCGGCGCGGCGCTGAAGCCGGGCAAGAGCGTCACCAACGCGCAGGGGCTGCCCACGATGACGCTGACCCTCGGCAGGGACTTCAAGGGCGCGGGCATCCCGCTCACCTCGGCCGCGGGCAAGACCCCGGAGGGCGTGCAGAAGTCCACGGCGGACAAGGTGACGTGCGCGAAGTAGCGGCGGGGGCCACGCCCCTTCCGGTCCCCGAGCCGCCGGCGCGGCGCTGGGGCCCGTCCCCGGAACGAAAAAAGTGGCGCGAACGCAACTGTTCGGGGCACTCGTCGGTCTGACACACCGCACCGGTGTGTCAGCGCCGCCGGCGTGGCGTCGAGCGGTGGCGTCCGGCGTGGATTTTGCCGACACGTGGCCAACCAGGGTCCGGCCCCCAGGGGTCTGACAGGTTGTGGACCGGTGTCGGACAGGGTGATCTGACATGGTGCGCTCCGCACCGGACAGGGAGGTCCGCCGCGGCACGAAGCCGCGTCGGGCCATGGGTGGGGAGGGGCGGAGAGTTGGCGCAAAGCAGTCTGCGAGGGGAGGCCCCCGCGGTGGGGGACACCATGTCCCCGGCCCCGCGGGCCGACCGGGACGATCCGGCCGACCGGGACGGGGCGAGCGACCGGGACGGGGCGAGCGGGGCGGTCGGTGCCGACGGCGGGAGCGGGGGCGGGGCCAGACCCCGCAGGCGGCGGGCGCTGCGCTGGTCGGCGGCGGTACTGGCGATGGTCATACTCGGCACCGCGGGAGCGGGCTTCCTCTACTACCGGCACCTGAACGGGCACCTGAAGAAGGACGCCCTCAACATCGGCGACGCGAAGGACCGCGCCCCGCGCACCGAGGCGAACGCAGCCGGCCAGACACCGCTGAACATCCTGGTGATCGGCTCGGACGCGCGCGACACCAAGGCGAACCAGAAGCTCGGCGGCGCCAGGGAGACCTTCGGGGGCCCGCCGCTGGCCGACGTCCAGATGCTCGTGCACGTCTCCGCGGACCGCACCAACATGTCGGTCGTGAGCATGCCGCGCGACACGCTCGTGGACATCCCCAAGTGCACCGACCCCGGCAGCGGGAAGACCTACGGGGCCCTGCAGCGGACCATGACGAACGAGTCGCTGGGCCGCGGCGGCCCCGGATGCACGGTGGCGACCTGGGAGAAGCTGACGGGCATCCGCATCGACAACTTCATGATGATCGACTTCGCGGGTGTGGTGTCGATGGCGGACGCCATAGGCGGCGTCCCGGTATGCGTCGACAGGAACATCCGCTCCAAGAACAGCGAGGGCAAGGGCTCCGGGCTGAAGCTCAGGAAGGGCACCACGTACGTCCAGGGCGAGCAGGCCCTGCAGTGGCTGCGCACCCGGTACGGCTTCGAGGACGGCAGCGACCTGGCCCGCGCCAAGGCGCAGCACCAGTACATGAACGCGATGGTCCGCGAGCTGCGCAAGAACGCCAAGCTGAGCAACCCGAACAAGCTGCGCAAGCTCGCCGAGGCGGCCACCAGCGCGCTCACCGTCGACCCCGGGCTCGGCTCGGTGGCCAAGCTCTACGACCTCGCGGGCGAGCTGAAGAAGGTCCCGACCGAGCGCATCACGATGACGACGATGCCCAACCGGTACGTCGGCGCGCGCGTCGAGCCCACCGAGGACGCGGCCAAGCTGTTCCGGCTGGTGCGCGAGGACATCGCCCTCGACGGCAAGGACAAGAAGAAGCCGGCCCCGGACAAGGCCGCCTCCACCGACCCGGCCGCGGCGGACGACAGCATCGCCGTCCAGGTGCAGAACGGCACCCGCACCGACGCGCTGGCGCCGGTTCCCGGCCGGGCGACCACCGTCGCCGGTGCGCTGGCCGACAAGGGCTTCACCAAGGCGGTGGCGGACGCGTCGGCCGCGCCCGCTCAGGACACGACGCTCGTCCGCTACCCGAGCGCCGACCTGGAGGGCGACGCCCTGCGGCTCGCCAAGGTGCTCGGCATCCCGGCCAAGGCCGTGCAGAGGTCCACGGACGTCTCCGGCGTCACGCTCGTCGTCGGCGCCGACTGGCGCGAGGGAAAGACCTACGAGGCCCCGAAGAAGGACGACAGCACCCCGGACACGGCGGAGGCGCTGAACGCGTCCGACACCACGGCGTGCATGAAGGTGGACCCCGGCTTCACCTGGTGACCGCGGACCGCGTGAAGGGCCCCCGCCGGCCGTCGTAAGACGGTGGGCGGGGGCCTCGGTGTCCGGTGGGTCAGGCCGCGGCGTCCGTGCCGACCACGGCCGGCCGGCGGGAGGCGATGACCTTCCTCGCCAGGGCGCGCGGGCTGGTCAGGAAGCCGTACCCCCAGCACATGTGCATGGTGGCGAGGGCGACCGGGATCTGCAGACGTGCCCTCAGCGGAAGTCCCCGCCCGGCCGGGAGCGACCCCGCGGTGATCGCGGCGAGGTAGCCCGCCGGGACCAGGAAGCCCCAGGGGGTCAGCGCGGCGCCGACCACGACGCCCGCCGCGATCGCGCACAGCGCCGTCGGGGGGGCGAGGTAACGCAGGTTGATGGAGCCGGCGTGGTAGCGGGCCACGACATGGCGCCAGCGGCCGTAGTCCTTGTACTGCTTGGCGAGGGCCCGCACCGACGGCCTCGGGCGGTACGACACCTTCAGCTCGGGCGAGAACCAGATCAGTCCGCCGGCCTCCCGGATGCGGAAGTTCAGCTCCCAGTCCTGGGCGCGGACGAACTCCTCGTTGTACCCGCCCTGTCGCTCCAGGGCCTCGCGGCGGAAGACGCCGAGGTACACGGTCTCGGCGGCCTGCGCGGCGCCGCCCGTGTGGAAGGCGGCGTTGCCGACGCCGACCTTGGAGGTCATGGCGGCGGCGACGGCGTGCTCCCAGTCGTTCTCGCCCTCGGCGTGCATGATGCCGCCGACGTTCTGGGCGCCGGTCTCCGCCAGGAGGCGTACCGCGGTGGCGATGTAGTCCGGCGAGAGGATGCCGTGGCCGTCGACACGGACGACGACCGGGTGCCGGGAGGCCCCGATCGCCGCGTTCAGCGCCGCGGGGGTCCGGCCGGTGGGGTTGGGGACGGTGTGGACGCGCGGGTCCTCCCGGACGAGCTCGGCGGCGATCTCGTCCGTGCGGTCCGTGGACGGACCCAGGGCGATCACGACCTCCATCTCGCCGGCGTACTCCTGCGCGAGGATCGCTCGCACCGCTCCGCGCAGATGCCGTTCCTCGTTGAGGACGGGCATGATCACGGAAACGGCGGGGAGCTGCACGTCGGGATTGGCGTTCATAGGGGGCTCACGTTACCGCGAACGGGGGACACGGGTGCGCCCCGCCGGGGCCGGTGCCCCGGGCAGCAGATCGTATGGCCCTACGGTGCTCACGGATCCCACGTTCGGCCCTCAGGGCAACCCCCAGCGGAGGTAACGCCCCATGCCCACGCCGCCCCGCCGCTCCCCCGCCCCCGCGCAGCGCGTCCCGCGGCCGTCCCGCGGAGCGGAGCGGCCGGTCGCGCCCGTGCGGCGCAGGCGGCCGCGCTGGGCCATGCGGGCGGTGACCACGCTGTCGGTGGTGGTGCTGGCCTCGGCCGGGATCGGGCACGCGGTGGTCAGCAGCCTGGACGCGCGGATCGCGCGCGTGGACCCGTTCAAGGACATGAAGAACCGGCCGGAGGCGGGCAACGGGATGAACCTGCTGCTCGTCGGCACGGACGGCCGCGACCGCATCACCGAGGAGGAGCGGCGCAGGTACCGGCTCGGCGGGGCGCCCTGCCACTGCACCGACACGATCATGATCGTGCACATCTCGGAGGACCGGGAGCGGGCGAGCGTGGTGAGCCTGCCGCGCGACTCCTACGCCGAGGTGCCCGCCAGGAGGGGGCGCCCGGCCCATCCGGTGAAGCTCAACGCGGCGTACGCGGAGGGCGGCCCCAACCTCACGGTGCGCACCGTCGAGCGGATGACCCGCGTCAAGATCGACCACTATCTGGAGGTCGACTTCACGAGCTTCATGAAGACGGTCGACGTGCTGGGCGGCGTGCGGATCTGCACCGCCAAGCCGCTCAAGGACAGCTACACCGGGCTGGACCTGCCGGCCGGCACGCACCGGCTGATGGGCGGCCAGGCGCTGCAGTTCGTGCGATCCCGCCACCTCGGCGGCGACGCCGACCTCGGTCGGGTGCAGCGCCAGCAGCGGTTCCTGGCCGCGCTGATCACGCGGGCCACGTCGTCCGGCATCCTGCTGAACCCGATGCGGTTCCGGGACGTGACCCGGGCGGTGCTGGGGTCCGTGCGGGCCGACAAGGGCTTCGGCACGGGTGAACTGCTCGACCTCGGGCGGGCGATGCGCACCTTCTCGCCGTCCTCGTCCGAGTTCACGACCGTGCCGATCGGCCGGCTGAACTACCCGGTGAAGGGGCTCGGCTCCACCGTGAAGTGGGACGCCGACCGCGCCGAGCGGCTCTTCGCCGCGCTGCGCGAGGACAAACCGCTCGCCGCGCAGCGCTCCCGGCGCTCGGCGCCGCGGGTGGAGGTCGCCCCCGAGCGGATCCGGGTGCAGGTCGAGAACGGCACGGGGCGGCCGGGGCTCGGCAGGCGCGCGGACGCGGCGCTGGCGGCCGTGGGCTTCGCGGCGTCGGGCCGGCCGGTGGACGCGGCGGGACCCGTCCGGAAGCGTACGGTCGTCGCCCACGACCCCGGCTGGGACCGCTCGGCGAGGTCCCTGGCGGCCGCGCTGCCGGGCAGCGAGCTCAGGGCGGTGAAGGGCCTCGGGCCCACGCTGAAGGTGATCGTGGGCACGGACTTCACGAAGGTGCGCACGGTGCGGGCGGAGGACCCGGGTCAGGGTGAGTCCGCGGTGCTGCGGGGCGACCGGACCGGCTGCTCCTGACCCGCCTCCCCGGTGCCGCGGCGGGCGGCGTTCGCCCCGGTGCGGCCGGGCGGCGTTCGCCCCGGTGCGGCCGGGCGGCGTTCGCCCCGGTGCGGCCGGGCGGCGGTGAGCCACCGCCCGCGGCGGCACCGGTGTCCGCAACAGGGCCGGCGGCCCGCCGCTCAGTCCTGGTAGCCCTCCGCGGCCCGCTTCTCGCGCAGTTCCTTGATGGCGCGGCGGCGGGCCAGCCGGTGGGTGCGGCGGATCTGGGCCTCCTGGCAGCGGCGCCTGTCACGTTCGGTCTCGGGGCGCACCGGGGGGACCCGGCGCGGCCTGCCGTCGCCGTCGACGGCGGCGAAGACCAGGTAGGCCGAGCCGACCTGGGTGGGCGGCGTCGACTCGTTCCAGCGCTCGGCCAGCACCCGCACGCCGACCTCCATCGAGGTCCGTCCCGTCCAGTTGACCTGCGCCTTCACATGTATCAGGTCGCCCACGCGGACCGGTTCGAGGAAGACCATCTCGTCCATGGAGGCGGTGACGGCGGGGCCGCCGCTGTGCCGGCCGGCCACGGCTCCCGCGGCGTCGTCGACGAGTTTCATGATCACGCCGCCGTGGACGGTCCCCAGCAGGTTGGTGTCACTCTGCGTCATGATGTGGCTGAGCGTGGTGCGGGACGCGGACGTCGGCTTGCCCGGGATCTCCGGAACATCCGACTCCGCGGTGGTGACCTGGTCTGTCATGGCCTCCACCCTATGCCGAGGGGACAATCGCGGACTTTGTGTCGGGTTCGCAACAGCACTGCCTCTATTTTCCGCCGGACCTTGTATGGCACCTGGTGGTGCCCTGCACACTGGGCGCATGAATGACTGGCCCCAGGGATCGTCCGACGACAACCGCGGCAGCCGTTACGGACGCGGCAGCGCGAGCCCTCAGCCCGAGAGCGCCCGTGTGATGCGGCAGGTCCGCCGCGGCCCCGCCGCGCCGCCCGGCGGCCAGGGCTACGGCGGAGTGCCGCAGCAGCCGTCGTACGTCGACGGCCAGGGGTACGGCGGCTACGACGGCGGCCGTGACGACGGCTACGACAGCGGCTACAACACCGGCCAGGTGTACGGCGGCGGCGGGGGCGGCGGGGGCGGAACGGGCGGGCCCAGACCCGCGCCGAACTGGCGGCGCCGTATCAAGGTGACCGCGATCACCGTCGTGACGGTGCTGGTGGTGACGAGCGTCGCCACCTACTTCTGGGCCGACTCCAAGCTCAACCGCGAGGTCGACCTGTCCAAGGTCATCGACCGTCCCGAGGCGGGAGAGGGCACCAACTACCTGATCGTCGGCTCGGACAGCCGCGCGGGCATGACCGCCGCGCAGAAGAAGCAGCTGCACACCGGGTCCGCCGAGGGCAAGCGCACGGACTCGATGATGATCCTGCACACCGGCAGCAACGGCCCGACGCTGATCTCGCTGCCGCGTGACTCCAACGTCACGATCCCCTCGTACAAGGGCTCCGAGTCCGGCAAGCTCTACCCGGCCACCGGCCGCCAGGTGAAGCTGAACGCCGCCTACGCCGAGGACGGCCCCGAGCTGCTGGTCCGCACGGTCGAGGCCAACACCGGACTGCGCATCGACAACTACGTCGAGATCGGCTTCGCCGGCTTCGCGAACATCGTGGACGCGGTCGGCGGCGTCGAGTTGGACATCCCGCAGGACATCAAGGACTCCAAGTCCGGCGCCGACTTCAAGAAGGGCACGCAGACCCTGAACGGCGAGGAGGCACTCGCCTTCGTCCGCACCCGGTACGCGCTGGCCGGATCGGACCTGGACCGCACGAAGAACCAGCAGAAGTTCCTCTCGGCCCTGGCGAACCAGGTGGCGACGCCGGGCACCGTGATGAACCCCTTCAAGCTGTACCCGACGATGGGCGCCGGCCTGGACTCGCTGATCGTCGACAAGGACACCGGCCTGTTCGACCTGGCGTCCATGTTCTGGGCGATGAAGGGCGTCAGCGGCGGCCAGGGCACCTCGCTGAACATGCCGATCTCGGGCAACACCGGCAACGGCAACCTCCAGTGGGACACCGCGAAGGTGAAGCAGCTGGTGCAGCAGCTGAAGAACGACGAGAAGGTGACCGTCACCGGCAAGTGAGCGCCACCCGCCGCAAGCGGCCGGGGGCACCCCGGGAAGGGGTGCCCCCGGCCGCTTTGCGGGCGGCCCCGCTCCCGGCGTCACATGGTGGCGCCGGCCATCGCGCGGCAGGTCGCGGCACAGCGGCGGCACGCCTCGGCGCACCGCGTCATCTGCGGATCGTCCGGCACGGACAGACACGCCTCGGCGCACATCTCGCACGCCTTGGCGCACATCGCGCACATCTCCGGCGACAGCGGGGAGCGGCGCATCATCATGTCCGCGCACACGCGGGTGGTCTCGGCGCAGTCCATCAGCGCCCGCATGACCTGCATCTGGGCCTGGCCGCCCAGCTGCATGACGGAGCTCATGGTCTCCTCGCAGACGCTGTGGCAGGTCATGCACGCGTCGACGCAGTCCTGCATCTCCTTGGTCATGGCGGGCATGGTTCCGGGCTGGGTCATGGCTCCTCCTGGCGAACGCGGGAGCCCTGGGCCGGGCCCCGTCTGCCCTTTCCGTCCTACGCCCCCGGGCGACACCGCGCCATCCGACGCGGGCGGGGTGTGCGCACCGGCCCCGGCACCCGGGGGCGGGAACCGGGAGGGCGGGACGAGTGAAGGGTGCCCGGTCGCCCGGACACCCTTCGGCCTCGACTCCCCTGCGGCTAGGGCAGGTTCCTCGCCATCACGATCCGCTGGACCTGATTCGTGCCCTCGTAGATCTGGGTGCTTTACAGGTCATACGACCCTGACCTGCACGAAGACCCCTCCCAGAGGGGGTCTCCCCAGCATCTCCCCATGATCGTCAACAGTCTGCGCAGGCCCGAGGCCCGCTGGAGGCTCCGCCGCCAGTCGCGCGGTATACGAGCAGGCCCGACGCAAGTTACGCGGTTTCCCGTTCCGTCAACCGTGATCGCTTGACCGGTGCGCACAGCCCTCGGGAGCATCGACCCAGATGCGGGGTACTGGCAGCGGCACGGGAGAGGGGAACCCAGACCATGAAGGTCACCAAGCTGGTCAGCACGTGCGACATCAAGGACTGCCCGACGATCTACGCCACAGATCGCGGAACCTTCCTGGTACAGGGCGAGACGCCGACCGACCACGGGCTTCAGATTCCCGCGCACGAAACCCTGGTCGAGATCCCGATGGAACTGGTCCAGAAGGCCATCCGTGACAACCTCCTCTAGGACCCTCGGCGACCTCTTCGAGGCATTCGAGCGCGAGGCATTCCGGCTGGAGACCCTGGACGACTACAGCAAGTCCGGGAGCGTCGACGCCTATCAGGCATTCCTGGCCGGGGAGCCGCAGCCAGACGACTACAACGCAGGCTGGATCGAAGAACTACGCTCGCACACCGAGAAGGGGAAGCGGGTATACCGGGTCCATATCCTGTCCCGCCCGCTCACGGACTATCTCAGGTTCGAACTCGGCTGGGGCTACCGCAAGAATGTGAGCGGGGGCGAAGAGTTCTTCATCCTCGACATCACCGACAAACTCAACCCCTTGGAGAACGTTCCGGATTTCTGGTTCTTCGACTCCGAATCCGTGGCCGTGATGAACTACGACGGAAGCGGAAAGTACCTGGGTTCGGAAGTGCTACCACCGGAACGAACAGCGGAATTCGCGCGGTACCGTGATGCGGCTCTCGCGCACGCGGAACCGTTCACCGAATGGTGGGCCGAGTACGGGACGTGAACAGAGCACAGCTTGGAGCCGCGCTGCGGGCGCTGCGAGTGGCATCCGGCAAGGAAGCCAAAGCGGTGGCCCGCAGCGCCCTCATGTCTCCGTCCAAGCTGTCCAAGATCGAGAATGCGAAGCTGGCACCCAGCGCGACGGACGTAGAGCGCATCCTGACCGCCATCGGCGTCTCGGACGAGGTCAAACGGAGTACGCGGAAGCCGCACGCGCGTCAGCGACGGAGGCGACGGCATGGCGCCTGCTCAAGCGGATCGGGGTCCACAAGGGCCAGCAGGCCGCCAAGGCTCTGGAAGCCCAGATGTCTGTACTGCGGCTGTTTCAACCCGCGCTCGTTCCGGGCCTGCTCCAGACTCCCGAGTACATCAGGGCCATTCTGCAACGACACAACCTGAG